>CAZFAA010000046.1:0-14865 GCA_964516605.1 uncultured Coxiella sp.
ATTTTTTCAGATGATCAGGTGAGTGCTGAGCAAGAGGCTTTTGTGGAGGAGATTTTTTCTCTTATTAGCCTTATTGTTTTTCTGGAAGAGGAGCGGTTGATGTCAGCTATGACTGCTGTGTCGGGCTCGGGGATTGCCTACTATTTTCGTATTATGGAAATCATGGAGCAAGAGGCGGTTGAGTTCGGATTACCTGCTGAAGTGGCAAAAATAATGGTCGCGCAAACAGCACTTGGAGCTGCAAAATTAGCGCTCGAATCCGAAGAGGATTTGGCGGCATTGCGTCGCGCTGTTGTGTCCGCAGGCGGTACAACTGAACGCGCTTTACATGCAATGGATGCAGCGAATCTCGCCACTGTAATACAAAGTGGCCTGCGTGCGGCGTTAAATCGTTCACAAGAAATAACCGAGGAATTATGCAAATTTTAACAGATATTATTCGGCACGTATTTGACGTATGTATTTTTATTTTATTGTTGCGGTTTATTTTACAAAAGCTGCAGGCGAGTTGGTACAACCCAGTGACCAAGATCATTGCCAGTCTCACCAATCCCGTTGTAAACCCGGCGCGACATGTTATTCCAGGTTATAAGGGTTTTGATTGGTCGATTATAGGGGTTGCTGTATTGGCTCAGATTTTTGCGCTCTATATTATGGGTTGGATGCGTTTTGGCGTGACGTTTCATTTTGGTGCGGTGCTTTTTGTTGCGGCAGTTACTTTATTGTCGCACATAGCGACTATTTTTTTGGTCTCAGTTGTTATTTGGGCATTCTTTACGTGGTTTACTGCAGCGCAATATAACCCTGTTGCCGAGATTACCGGACTGATCTCCCATCCATTGTTGACCCTGACACGCCGTTTTGTGCCATTGATTTATGGCCTGGATCTATCTCCTGCTATAACGGTTATTGGGTTGTCGTCCATCATCAGTTTTATATTGGATCCTTTGCTGCGTTTAGGGATGCAGTTGGCGCTAACATGATGAGCGCAGGTTGAGAGACCTGCTCGTTACCGTAATTGTTGTCTGCATCATAAGAAGCGAAATGTTTATATAACTTATTGAAAAAAAGCATAAGTCGTACTGAAATGACCTTGGATTAGCACAGCACAGAGAATAAAAGCTTGAGATCTCTCTAAAAAGTGTGTAGATTGTGGAAATTACATCCGAATATCTGTTTATCTTTCAATTCTTACTGTATAGGTTTTTAGGAGCCCCTAATGAGTGATTTAATTCATGCGACGTCTGATGCTGATTTTGAAGCAGATGTAATTAATTCAGATATACCCGTTTTAGTTGATTTTTGGGCGCCGTGGTGTGGTCCTTGTAAGATGATTGCGCCCGTGTTGAAAGAAGTTGCAGGCGATTATGAAGGTCGTTTGAAGATTTTGAAAATGGATGTTGATAAGAACCCTGAGACACCTGTTAAGTATGGTGTTCGTGGCATCCCAAATTTAATTATTTTTAAAGATGGCGTGGTAGTAGATTCAAAAGTTGGTGCATTAGCCAAGTCACAACTGATCGAGTTTATAGATGATAATATCTAAACATCTTGGGTTTGTGCGCCGTAATTTTTCTTCTTTTTCCCGTCTAAAATCTATTTTATAAACTACATCAGTGAGTCACTATGAATTTAACGGAACTTAAGCGCGAGCCTATCCAGGTTTTGAGTAAGATTGCTCAGGACATGGAAATTGAAAATGTTGCCAGTATGCGTAAACAAGATATGACTTTTGCTATTTTGAAGTCGCATGCAAAAAAGGGGGAAAGTATTTTTGGCGGTGGTACGCTTGAGATTTTACCTGATGGCTTTGGTTTTCTGCGCGCTGGTGATTGCTCTTATTTAGCAGGCCCTGATGATATTTACGTTTCCCCTAGTCAAATACGCCGCTTTAATTTACGTACCGGCGATACATTAGTTGGTAAGATTCGCCCCCCAAAACAAGCAGAACGTTATTTTGCATTACTTGAGGTAGACTCGATCAATGACGAGGCTCCGGAAAAAACCAAATCTAAGATTCTTTTTGAAAATTTAACGCCACTCCATCCTAATGAACGGCTGCAAATGCAGATTGGCAACGGCAGTACGGAAGATATTACAGCGCGTGTTATTGATTTGGTGGCGCCGATTGGCAAAGGGCAGCGTGGTTTGATTGTATCACCGCCCAAAGCCGGTAAAACCATCATGATGCAGAATATTGCGCATTCTATTACGCATAACTATCCTGATTGCTATCTAATCGTATTATTGATTGATGAACGCCCTGAAGAAGTGACGGAGATGCGTCGTTCTGTTAAGGGTGAAGTGATTGCGTCAACGTTTGATGAGCCTGCACTACGTCATGTGCAAGTCGCTGAGATGGTTATTGAAAAAGCTAAACGCTTGGTCGAACATAAGAAAGACGTGATTATTCTTTTAGATTCGATTACGCGTTTGGCGCGTGCCTATAACACCGTTGTACCGTCCTCGGGAAAAGTGTTAACAGGTGGTGTGGATGCCAATGCACTGCAACGACCAAAGCGATTTTTTGGTGCGGCGCGTAACATTGAAGAAGGTGGTAGTTTAACGATTATTGCATCAGCATTAGTAGATACGGGTTCTAAAATGGATGAGGTCATTTACGAAGAATTTAAAGGTACAGGTAATATGGAAATCCATTTAGATCGTCGTATTGCTGAAAGACGCCAGTTCCCCGCGATCAACATTAACCGTTCTGGTACGCGTCGAGAAGAGCTGATTACCAAACCAGATGAGCTGCAAAAGATGTGGATTCTGCGCAAGATTTTACATCCAATGGATGAGGTTGCAGCGAATGAATTCCTGATTGATCGTTTAAAACTGTGTAAAACAAACGATGAATTTTTTAATTCCATGAAAGGGCAGTAATACCATACGGCTTGAATGGCTCGTGGTACGCTACAGATCACTGAGCAGTGGTGGATATGACAACCAAGCAAACCATACTGATTGTTGAAGATGAAGTGCCCATTCGCACCATGGTGCGTTATGCTCTGGAAAAAGCGGGTTTTTCTGTTAAAGAAGCTGCAGATGCTGTATTGGCGGAGCACGTTATTACAGAACAACTTCCAGATTTAATTCTATTAGATTGGATGTTGCCTAATATGTCTGGTCTTGAATTTACGCGCCGCCTTAAAAAAAATACGATAACACAAGGTGTGCCCATTATTTTATTAACGGCTAAGGCCGAGGAAGATAATAAGGTGATGGGGCTAGAGGTGGGTGCGGATGATTATGTAGTGAAGCCATTTTCACCACGCGAATTGGTTGCTCGCATCCGTGCTGTATTGCGCCGTGGTGGCGTTCACGAAGACAGTGGATTGCTGCAGGTGCGTCATTTAACGGTAGATACCAAGAGCCAGCGTTGTTCAATATCGGGACAACCAGTAAAGCTGGGGCCACTTGAGTTTCGATTACTGTGTTTTTTCTTGCGTCATCGCGATCGTGTTTACAGCCGTGATGAATTATTAACATACGTTTGGGGTGAGCACGCTTATGTCGATGAGCGTACGGTGGATGTGCATATTCGTCGCTTGCGTCGTAATTTAACGGAAGGTGAGCATCATAAATTAATTCAAACGGTGCATGGATCTGGCTACCGTTTTTCAGAAAAAGATCATGACCGGTAAGCCTACACATACAGATCAATTGTTAGCAGAAGCTTTGCCAGAAGGCATCATATTTCTTGATAAAGCCGGACATGTTTTGTGGTGTAATGCGATGGTGTGTTCGTTGCTGGGATTGAAGGATCAGTACCTGAATAAACATATTGATCGTGTCTTGCATAAAAAAGTATTGGCTCAATTGAAAAAAGACAATGCGATTGAAATCGTTTTGCCAAGTAATCCTAATAGTTATATGCACTTGAATTTACGCTCTTATGATGACGATCAATGGTTGGTCATTGTGCGTGATGTGACGTTAACGCATAAGTTAGAGAGTATGCGTAAAGATTTTGTTGCAAACGTATCACATGAGTTGCGTACGCCACTCACTGTATTTCAAGGGTACCTTGAGTTGTTAAAAGATAATGTTGATTTAGATAAAGAGCAATTATCTGAAATTGTGATGCATATGGACAGTCAAGCGAGTCGCATGCACCATTTGGTTGAGGATTTATTGTTGTTATCGCGGCTTGAAAGTGTTGAGCCGGATATGGAGCGACACCAAACAGTTCCAGTTGCATCGATGTTACGTAATATTTGTGATGATGCTATTTCGTTGAGTGGTAAACGCCAACACGAATTTGTATTGGAACTGGATGAATCACTTACGCTTAATGCTGATCCTGCTGAATTGCGCAGTGCCTTTTCAAATTTAGTATACAATGCGGTAAATTACACGCCAGCGGGTGGAGTGATTACGATACGTTGGTATCGACGCGAGAATATTATTTATATGGAAGTGGAAGATACGGGAATTGGTATTGAGCGCAAGCACCTTTCGCGCATTACGCAACGTTTTTACCGTGTAGATAAAGCACGTTCTTCAGCAGCAGGTGGCACAGGCTTGGGGTTGGCCTTAGTAAAACACGTGTTATTACGCCATTATGGTGATCTTGAGATTGAGAGCGAGCTAGGAAAAGGCTCTTTATTTCGTTGTGTTTTTACAGCATGAGCTTAAAAAGCTCGTTGACAAGAGCGTGATTTACGCTAGTTCATTAACCTATTGATTTATAAGCATCGCCATAATGTGGCGCCAGTTTGATGCCGCCTGGCCTGGGTAAGATAGTATTAAAAATATACTATACTAAAAACCGTTTCTGCTGGGCGATGACAGGAAGTCGGTATGGTTACTACAACAAATGACATGCATATTGATGTGCGCGCTGTTAAAGATACACATTCTGCGGCATTGCAGTCTATTGGTTCTGATGAATCGATCGTCTTGATTATCTCTTCCACCGCTGAGAATAAAGACGCGGGGATATTTATCGTATTTTCGCCAGACATGCATATCATCACAGGCGGTATTTATGCTGATGGGCACGGACATGAAATTAAAATAACAGCCGATGCAGCGCCTGTAGTTTTAGAGTCGATTGAGCTACGTTGTTCAGAGCACCAGCTTACCTTGCTGCATGCAGTTGATCAGAGTATGGTTCTTGATGTGAATAATAGGGCGGGATTTGTCAGTATTGTTGATGGTGAAGGAAATCGTGAGGATTTTCAGACAACTGTTCTGCAAGAGCTTGAGGATTTAGGGTTGGATTATTCTGTTGCCAGTGGCTGTGTATCGCATGCTGAAAATGTATTATTACCCGCTGATGCACAACCTGATGCATCAAGTCAGACACGATTTCGCCCATGACAGCTGGGCGTGATAAACATCGATAAAGTGATTTAATGTTAATAGAATAAAATGACAATCAGTGCGTTGTTCGCGTTGTTTTTCCATATTTTCTTTTAAACAGATAATGTCATCCAGTCGAGTTTGTGTTGTGCTGATGAAGCGTTGCAGCTGTTCTTGCAGTCTATGTGGCTCCATATATTCAGCCAATGAAATTTTTACCAATAAATTATTGCGGTAAAAATCAGGTTCTTCAGAAGTATTTAACCAGTTGAGCAATGCATCACGACCTTGTGTGGTTAAGTGGTATATTTTTTTGGGACGATTGCCATCACCGACATCAAGTTCCATTGATATCAGCCCTGCTTTTTCAAGTTTTTTTAAGCTCGGGTAAATTTGAGAGTTGGTTTCAGAGCCGTATAAATTCGCAATTTTAAGCAGCAATTTTTTAATGTCGTAACCGGAGTGGGGTCCATGCATCAGATAGCCGAGGATTTTATATTGGTTTTTTGTGAGATGCATAGTTAGAACTCTGGATGGAATAACAGAAAGTATTAACCTTATCAGACAATAGGTCGCCAAGATAGGTCTTGACGACCTATAATTTTAACGGTAAGCTATTGGGTAATAACTAGTCAGATAAGGTGAGTAAGTTATGAAAAAAAACCTAAAAAATATAATGTTATGTTTAGGCTGCTTGGCAACAATAGGATTGGGTTTTGTTTATTGGCACATGAGTTCATTGTATGAAGAGACGAATGATGCCTATGTTACAGCAGATACCGTCAGTATAGCGCCACGCGTTGGTGGATATGTCACGCATGTTTACGTTACCCACAATCAACGAGTTACGCGAGGACAGATATTGTTTACATTGGATGAGGCGCCTTTTAGTCTGGCAATACGTATGGCACAACAAAAATGGATGCATGATCAGATCACCTTACAAAATGCATCAGTGAATAATCAGCGCATGCAGGTTTTGGTGGCGCATCATTATGTTTCGACACAACAAGCGCAACAGAGTTTGACGTACGTGCGAGAACTCAAAGCGATGGTGAAACTCGATCAATTGAATGTGCGCACTCAGCAACTGAATTTGAGTTACGCAACAGTGCGGGCGCCCTTTTCAGGCTGGGTCACCAACATACAATTGATGACAGGTGATGCGGTTAGTCAAAACCAACCGTTGTTTGCGATCATCAGCGATCAAGACGCGTGGATTGACGCTAATTTTAAAGAGACTCAGATTGGAAAAATCAGAGCTGGACAGCCCGTTGAAATTGAAAATGATTTGTACCCAGGTCATCGTTTTCACGGTGTTGTGGCAAGTTTAAGTCATGGTACAGGCGCGGCTTTTGCCTTACTGCCTGCTGAAAATGCAACGGGCAATTGGGTTAAGGTGGTGCAAAGACTACCGGTGCGTATTCGTGTTATCGATCATGATCCTCGATTTCTACTGCGTGTTGGCACGTCCACAACAGTTAAAGTTATGACGGGAGCTTGATAGTAATGAGAGTTGCAGAATCATATAGTACATATGAACGCATACTGATTATCATCGCTGTATTATCCGTGACGTTAATGCAAGTGTTGGATACCAGTATCGTTAATGTGTCGTTGCCGTATATTCAAGGTTCATTGTCTGCTAGCCAAGATGAGGTGACGTGGACGCTGACGTCTTATTTAATGGCCTCTGTGATCATGATGCCGCTTACCGGATTTATGGTCGATAAAGTGGGGCGCAAGCGTTATCTGTTGATATGCGTTATTGGTTTTATGCTGACTTCTTCACTGTGTGGGATGTCAGAAAATTTAAGTGAACTCGTATTATTTCGTTTTGCTCAAGGTGCTTTAGGTGCGGGATTGATTCCATTATCACAAGGTATTATCACGAGTATTTATCCTGCGGTACAGCGTGGTAAAGCTATGGCTATTTGGTCTACGGGTGTTTTAGCAGGGCCTGTATTGGGTCCAGTTATTGGAGGTGCACTGACTTCCATCGCATCATGGCGGTGGTCGTTTTACATTAATATTCCAATTGGTTTAGTGTCGCTTATTTTAATTTACAGATGCGTTGAGGAAACGCCGCATAAACAGCGTCAAATGGATTGGTTCAGTTTGGTTTTATTTGCAGTTGCTATGAGCAGCTTAGCGTATTTCCTCGATCGTGGTAATCAGCAAGATTGGTTTAATGCTCATGACATTCAAGCAACGTTTGGTATAGCAATATTAGGATTTTGGTTTTTCTTCAAGCGCAGTGTGGCACAACATATCAGCCCTTTATTTCAACTCTCTTTATTTAAAGATCGCAATTTTGCATTGGCGACGATTATTTTAGCGCTGACCGGTATTAGTATGTATGGCACGATGATGATTCAACCAATCTTGTTAGCGAATTTATTGCATTATCCCATCCTCACAACAGGGCTTGTGATGGCACCACGTGGTATAGCAGGAATGGCGAGTATGTTATGGGTTGGTAAAATTGTCGCGCGTTTTAATCCCAAATATTTAATATTGTTGGGTGTCGTGCTCAGTAGTATGGGTGTGTATTTCAGTGCTGGATACAGTTTGAATGTTGATCTGTGGCACCTTATTTACCCGCAGTTAATTCAAGGTGCGGGGATGGGATTTATTATGGTGCCGTTGACTACGGTGGCTTTTATCACCACGCCTGCAGCATCGCGCATGGAAGCATTTGGGTTATATAACCTGATTAAAACGCTCGGATTTTCACTGGGTATTACAGTGACCGTGTTGGTTTTTACGCACATGAGTCAAGTTAACTGGAACCAGTTAGTTGGTCATATCACGTTGTATACAATTCCTTATGGGTATGTGGGGCAGACCTCTTTAGCAGATCTGCACAGACTGGCTTTATTGCAGAATCAAGTGCAAGCACAATCAGCAATGCTTTCTATCAACAACAGTTATCTGTTCATTTTTTACAGTTTGTTATTTATGGCGCCGTTGGTATTGTTGTTTACACTGAAAGCTCAACCCCAAAATGGTACAGTAGCCAAGTAATTTATGCGCAAAAATACGACTAATAAAGCAATAAAAGATAAAATTATAATCCTACTGGATAATGCCCTTTTATTTTACCAAGAAGCTGTTACAATTCAGGAGCCTTACCAGAGGTGTTTTTATCTCGAATAAATAATCATTAATAAAGGAGCGCTCTTTTTCATGTGTTGCTTTTTGCATGGAATGGCGGGCACCTAATGTCGTTATTACTTTAGCGAAGAGGAATTCACTATGAAAAAATTAATCAGCGCAATATTAATGGGATGTGCTTTTGCATCGCTATCGAGTTTTGCAGGACAAGGTCAACCTGATGCCAATGCGTGTGTGAATCAGCCAAGTTTTTGCACGTGTTACCAACATGATGCTGTGTCTAATTGTCAGAAATTAGGAGGAGGCCCGTTGTGTGGTAAAGGCATGGGGGGTAAAGGTGGTTTATTGCAACAAACTTCTGGTGAAATTAAAGCGTCAGGCGGTACTTTGGAGGCTTTTTGTAATGGCTCTATTGTAAGAAACAGATTAAAAATTAATCCCGATGATTGTATGGCAGATAATGCGCGTGAATTTCAGGATAATGGCGAAGTGAAAAGACCAGATCAATGTGGTTGGTCTAGCTAGATTTAGTGTGGGTAGTTAGGAATTTTGAATGAGCAAAACAGCTCGAATCTTTAATCTTATTGTGTTTTCGAGTATCTTTTGCTCATTAACAGTGTGTGCCGTACCGCAGATTGTGAGCAACACGGTACAAAGCACTAAGAAGATGTTCAAGCAACACGTAACGCACCCATTTTATTTTGGTGGCAGCCTGGGTTATGGCAATACTGACTGGAGTGAAATCACTACAGCTCCTTCCACAGAAACTGTTTTTAATCCGGCAACTTTATCGGCACCCATTGGTGCCACGCAAGGTGGTGTTGCATTCGGTGGGTATATAGGCTATCAGTTTTCCGAGCATTTTACGGTTGAAGGTATTTACACTCATTATCCAATGACGAAAGTAACTTTTTCCCAAGATGGCAATAATTATAATATCGGCGAATTAAAAACTAATACCAATGCGTATTCCTTAGTAGGTAAGATTATGGTGCCGTTTGGTTTTACCAAAATTTATGTTTACGCCGATGCGGGGGTTACGTATGTAATGCGGGATGATAATCAAACTACGCCATTGCCTGATGAGATTCCCAATTTTAAAGAAGAGCACATTGGCCATTTTGGTCCGAGTTTTGGATTTGGTCTGGCTTACGATATTACGCCGCGCATATTTACAGAAAGCTCTTTTCAATATACGACGGGATATGGCAAGGCTGATATGCGCCCTGCTGAAGACTACATACCTTTTGTTTATTCACTCATGATGAGTCTGGGTGTGCGGGTGTAAAAGTACTGCAACCGTTCACGCCCTCTTGAAAATTTGGTCATCTGCGGACTCGTTATAATAGGAGGCTGCCTGTATTTGCAAGCCACGTTTGCCATGTGGTAGATGCTTAGACTAATTTTTCTGCCGCATAAGCTGCAATTGGGTTTGGTGGCGTTTCCGCTTTAGATCGTCTCCATAACATCATCCCAAACCAGCCAAACAAGCCAGATATTGCGATGATAGGAACAGAAACACACAGGTAAATTCTCATCAAGTTCATCAGCATACTACAATATTCATCAATTGTTTTTTTGGTTTCATCGCTGAGATTCGTTGCTGGAGATGAAAGAGCAAGTAAAACCATTGCCATGATTGGTACTGCATGCAAAGCTCTACGAGTCATTCTAATAAGATCGAGTTGTTTTTTATGCAAAACTTGGAAAAATTCGGGGGGGACTTGGGTTTGTGAATGTTTTGCTTGTTGCATAAGTGAATTGTGTACAATTACAAGCTTTTCTTGGCATTCTTCAAGTGCGGAGGTTTGAGTTGTATCTGGTGCTCCAGTTTTTATATACTCAAGTCTATCTTTAACACACTTCCATACACAGAATCTTATGATGAGACGAGCCTCATCCACTTGATTCTTGTTCATTTCTAAAATCCTCATTTTTTCTTTTGGTTGTTCATACATTTTCCGAAAATTGTATAAATCTCCATCTAAAAACGGATTGTCATCATCCTGATTTAGTATGGATGAAGTAGTGGCTTTTTCTTCTAGGCGCACTAAGATTTGAATTATTATGTTAGGGGAGCAATTTTCTAAGAAAGTTTCGAATTCAACTTTAACGAATTGATTTAGATGAAACCAATTCTTTTCATCAAGCGCCATTGTCTATACTCTTTTTTATTTTTAAGTGCATTGAACTTATCAAAAAAGAGGCATTGCTACAAGTGGTTTTAATTACCCCGCTATAATTTTACTAACAAGGGACTTAATCGACCGCTTTTTTATAGGCACCCAATGCATTATTCGGTTTGTTTTCTGCTTCGTATACTTGTCCGAGTGCTACATAAGCCTCACTCATATTGGATGCAGCGATGCAGGTTTCTAAAACGTACTCGGCACGTGCGTAGAATTTACCTCTCAAGCACAGTCGACCTAAACACAATAACAGCTCAGGTTCACCAGGATGTTTTTCCAGCCATTTTTCAGCAGTGGATATTTGTTTGTTAATATCATCCGTGATCGCTAAGCCATAGTTATTAACCAATTCCACATCCCATGTTTTTTTAAGAAAGTTCACAATCAACTCTGCAGCAAGATTAGGATTATTCGCTTCAATGAGGTAGTTCGTATAGAGCGTGAGCATGCGTGCATCGTGACGCCATTTTTTGGGAAGTGCTTCCCATACTTCTTGCAGTTTTGTGATATCACCTGTTTTTGCAGTAGCACTGAGCAAGCCGATATGAATTTGTTTGTCTATATCATCCAGATGTAATTCCTCTACTACTTTGGTGCGACGCAGTATTGGCAATAATTTTTGTAATTGTTGCCAATCTTTTAATTCCAGATGCACTTCACATAATAATTTTAAAATGTGTTTGTGATTGGGGGCGATACTATTAAGGTGATTTAGGGTGGCGATGGCCTGCTCCCATTGTTTGCCTTCTATTTGCAGAGTTGCTTGCGTTAGGCCAATCGCTATTTCAGCACCTTTTGTGGTTTTGTATGCATTGCGTAGGTGCTCATCGCGCGCATCGTAATTGCCTGCAGATTGTGCAGCACGTGCGGCAGCCAAATGGTTAATGAGTGGGTTGGGGTGGTGTTTTGCCGCTTTTTTAAGATTGGATTGTGCTTCGAGCCAATTTCCCTCGGCTAAATCACACAGACCCTGATTGGTCAGGTCACGTGCTTTTTCTTCTCTACGTTTTTTATCCCAGCGTTTGTATTTGCCACCTATCATGCGCGTATTTTTTGTAAGACGCAGTAACATGTACGCAATTAAGAATACTATCAGAAGGCTGATTATTGCAAACCATAAACTGGTTTCAATTGTGTATTTACCATACGCTATAAGAACATATCCAGAATCTTTATGAATTAAAAATCCAATGCATAGTGATAATAATATAATGCCAAATATGATAAATAATTTTTTCATATAGCGACCCCTGCATTATCATTCACAGGAGTTGTGCTTGTAGTATTGGCGGTGGTTTTTTTCTTTGGTGTCGGCGTTGTTTGTCGAGGCAATTGCGGTGCTGCAGCATCTGGTTGAGCTGCGCGTGTTATGTGTTGTGCAGGTGCTGCATCATTAGGCATGGATGGCATAGCCGCATCAACGAAATCATTGAGGGTTTGATTTAAAATGGTAAGTGTGTCGTTGATATTGGGTATAGTTAAATCCACATTATTAGTTTGCAGGGCTTTAAGTTTTTTAAGCAAACTGTTGCGGCTATCTGATTCGAAGAAATATTTTTTAATCCATTTCTTAATCATACCTAGGTCATTTTGAAACAGCGCATTATTGTGTTGCGTGGCGGCATACTCTGCTAGCAGCAATTTACTTTGCAGCATGGATTTAACAAGTTGTTGCTGCTGTATATCCAGTAAGGGCTGAACATCTGGGTCGTTTTTGCGAATAATAATGAGGTGTTTAACGCTGGCAATAACATGCCATAGGCGGCCGTACCAGGTGCTAGGCTGATTGCTTTGTGTGACAGCATTAGTGACTGATTTGGCTATGGCATTGTTTAAATCTTTTTGATTGGGTAGTAATGTGGCATCGGCTATCGCATCATTGAGCATGTCTATATTGCTGATGATCTGCGTTAAATTTAATTTAGGCGCTGTTTTGAGTTTGGCAATATCTTTTATAAGCGTGTTATTTAAAGCAAAAAAACGCGGGTCATTTAAGCTGTCTAATTTTATTTGAGCCAAAGAGAGCATTTGTAAGGCAGAGGTTGTGTCACGGCTCACATTAAGTTGTAGGTTGGCTAAATTGATCAGATAGGCAATTTGGCTCATTGTTGCTTGTTGCTGACTGTTGCCTATGCGTCGCATCAACGCGGTGACATTTTGCTGTGTCGTGATAACGGCGGTTTGTAGCTGCAGCAGCTGTGCTTGCAGTGCTTGTTGTTCAGCAGTATGACTGATGGAAGCATCATGTGTGTCACTTTTGACAGTTTTGTATTCAGCATAAGACCAAAAGGCGACGATGATCGCGATGATCGCTAAGATAATCGAGAACATGCTGACCCAAAATACGGTCCTGGAGCGATGACTATGTTGTCTTTTATTTTCTAGGAGCGCACTGGGTTGCGGATTAAAATCAGTCATAATTGCCTCAAAAATAGCGGTTAAAGTACACGTTGTCCGTGAGGGTATAGTGTAACTTAGTTAAGGAATGATGGCTAATAGGCATTCAATGATTGCAGCGGTGCTAGCATTGGCGGCTCGATGGATGTGGGTAAAGCCGAGCGTCTTTGCGGTGCTGAATAGCGCATCTGAGATAACTATAAGAGTTTGACGCATGAGCCAGTCATGACGGGTTTTAAATAGGGTTGTTAAATTTTCCAGCGCGTCACGGCTGCCTGCAATAATAAAATCACATGATGTATGAATAATGCGTTCTAAGTCTTGTTCTGAATAATGTGGGCATTGGCGTTTGTAGCACAGTACCAGTTGTGTGTGTGCCCCACGCTGTTGCAACACGCGCTGTAAGCTAGGATTTGGGTGCTCACCTGTGTAGATTGCAATGTTTTTGCCTTGCACAGTATGCATTTGGGGTAAGGCCAAGATACCGTCAGAGCTGTAAACATCAGGAGTAATGCAGGATAAATTCAGCGCGTTTAATGCCGCAGCGGTTGCAGGGCCAATTGCAATGCGCGTTGCCACAGGTTGCAGAGCGAGATAGGAGCGATCATGCACAGCATTAACGCTCGTCACAATACATACATCCATATGCTCTGCAGCGATTATATCCCGTGTGTAATGTAGTGGAATGATTTCAATGCAAGGCAGTAGCACGCAGCGCCCCGCGTGTTGGGTAATTGCTTCTGCTAGTGCTGCGGCCTGATGCTGTGGACGTGTGACTAGAATTCTTTTATGAGCTAAATTCTTCATGGTGCTATCGTAACATCATTAGCAAAAGTAAGCTTATGAGTGATGTACCGATCACACGCATGATTAGCTTGGTGTTAAAATACTAGGAGCTGTAATCTCTTCAAGTGCTATGAGCTTGTTATGTTGCTTATGCACTTCAGCTAGTAAAGTAGAGTTATATGAATCCTTCCTTTCTTGCAGAACACCTGCTAGCCTCGCAATCAATTGTACGCGGCTTTTATAAGCATTACAGTCGGAAGTATCGTGTGTGATGCCTAATGCTACTATGAGTGTCTCTGCTGCTTGTTTAAATTTATCTTGTTTACGTTGTATTTTGCCTTCTACAAAACGATGTGCATCTGACATGCCGCCTGCACGTGTTGATGGCTCCACGATTTTTTGTTTTAACGCATTGTAACCACCGCGTATTTGTTCGCGAGTACCAAAAAAACGTATTGCATTATTAGTTGCGATATTATTTTTCGCGTCATCACCTTCAGGTTTAAGAGGTAATTTTGTGCCTCCGGTTTTATCATCAATAATCCGACAACGTTGCAAACTATTATTACCGTGCTTGTTTGCTTGTTGCGTGAGATAAGCTACCATATTTTTTTCTGTCTGATTTGCAGTATGCTTAAGCGATTTTTCCTTTGGCGCACCCCAAAAGAAACCCCAACAGTGTTTGAATGTCTGCTCCGGAATCATGCTGATAGCAGATAGGACAACTGAGACTACAAACATGGGCACTTCGAATAAAACAAACAGCGCAGCATAAGCTAACACACGCACCACATTTTTGGCTGTAGACGCTGGAACCATAATAGATTGTTTTTTAACTGTTTGATTGTGTTTCGGTAAATCAGTGGTATTTTTAGGTTTTGCACTGAATAGAGCCAGAATATATTCTAGTGGATTTTTACGAACCGGTCTCTGTGTCATATCCAACCTCATTTTTCAGTTATGTAAAATAAATGCTTTTAGTGCGCCAGTTTAGGTGGATTGTATGTCATATAAAATACACAATCAATGATCAGACCGCTTTTCAGACAAACTGGCCTTATAGCTG
>CAZFAA010000047.1:0-14733 GCA_964516605.1 uncultured Coxiella sp.
AACAAACAAACGCAGCATAAAAAGCATTACAACTGGGATTGGGATGGGCAGATTTGGTTGCTTCGACAAGCGGTAGAAAATTAAAGAAAGAGCTGTTTACCCAACTCTATCTAAAATCTTTTGGTGTATACCACCAAAACTTTTATTACTCATAACTAACACATGATCACCTGGAGCCAGTTGTTGTACTAAATAGCTGACAATCACATCCACATCTGTAAAACGCTGCGCCCTGTTACCCAATGCATCACAGATAGTTTGAGTTGAAAAATTCTCAGGTTCTAAAAAAATAGCCTGATCCACTTCGTGTAATGCCGGTGCAATGTGTTGGCTGTGTTCACCCTGTTTCATTGTATTCGAGCCAAACTGCAACACAGCAATAATACGCTGCGCACCCACCTTACGTCGCAATGCCAGTACCGTTTCACGAATCGCTGTAGGGTGGTGAGCAAAATCATCATATACCGTGACGCCATTTACCACACCGCGTATTTCAAGTCGGCGCTTCACACCGTCAAAAGAGGACAGCGCCGCACAAGCCGTATGCATAGCAACCCCCACATCAGCTGCTGCGCCAAGTGCCGCAAGCGCATTCAACATATTATGCCGCCCGAGCATCTTCCAGCTCACATGACCTTGAAAATCGTTTGCAGCATACACATCAAATTCACTGTAATCAGGCGTCGCATGACGCGCATGCAATACACCATCACCAGCAAACTGAATCTGCCTGGACCAACACCCGCGTGTCAGCACATCCATCAAATTCTCATCTTGAGCGTTCACCACAACAGAGCCCATTGCAGGCACCGTTCGCAGTAACAAAGCAAATTGACGCTTTATCGCTTCTAAATCCTCGAAAATATCGGCGTGATCAAATTCAAGATTATTCAAAATCAAGGTGCGTGGACGGTAATGTAAAAACTTAGAACGCTTATCAAAAAAAGCGGTGTCGTATTCATCCGCTTCAATCACAAAATAACGCTCACCCAAACGCGCCGTGGTTTTAAAATTCTGCGCCACACCACCAATTAAATAACCTGGATTTAACCCAGCATAATCCAATATCCAAGTTAAAATCGAGGATGTCGTTGTTTTACCATGCGTACCAGCAACGGCTAACACATGGCGCTGCTGCAATAAGGTTTGCGCTAACCATTCAGGCCCAGAAACATACGCAATATTCTGATCCAATACGTATTCCACGGCCGGATTACCGCGTGATAACGCATTACCAATAATGACCAAATCTGGATGGGGTTGCAGGGATTCTGGATGATAACCTTCGTACAAGGTGATACCCAGATTACGCAAGGTATCCGACATCGGCGGATACACACCCTGATCTGATCCAGATACGTCAAAGCCTAATTCACGTGCAATCGCAGCCACACCACCCATAAATGTGCCGCAAATACCGAGGATATGAATTTTCATCTGTATTTCCTATAGAACTAATTGATTTAATGGCTTGTAACATAACATAAATCATACCGTGTCACTATACCATGACCACCTTGACACAGCTAAGATGATGTTTAATACTTGCCCGATGTTAAAAAATATCTATGCAACAGCGAACATGATTGGTACACACACCACACAAGTCGTGCACATTCACGTGACACGCGGTGATCGCATCCGCAGCGAACAGGTGTTGTTATCTATTTCAAAAGATGATCGCATCATTGATATTAAAGCACAGCAAGCAGGCTGGATCCGTTTTGTTGCTGTTAAATTAGAGCAAACGCTGACACAAGGCGATTTACTCCTGATCATGGATAACGTGGACATGGATGGTTACCGTTTAGATCAACAGGAAATTAATCCACTCACTGAATTGGGCGATCTGGGTCGACGGGGTCTCGAACGTCAAGGGCAAGATAAAATTGGGCCACATGCTGCTGCCCTGTTTGATGTCCCTCAACAAGCAGAAGGTGCCGAACGCTCTGTTAAAACCCACCCACTACTAAAAAATATGAAGGAAGGTGTGCCACCCAAAATGGCCGATGCGCGGCATAATGATCAAGCCGTCGATCGCTTTGCCGAGGAGGCAACACATGATCCTAACTTAAAACCCAGTCAAAAATTGCAAGCACAATTGAATATCAATCCGGGACCCAGCAATGCACCCACGTTGACGAGAGGTTAAGCGATGGATCTCACTCAAGTCATTTTGCAAGGCGATACAGCATTCTTACAGCACCTGCTGAACACAATTGATGATGTCAATTATTTAGATGAATACGGTTATTCCCCACTGATACAGTGTGTGATTGCCGATAAACTCGATGTGGCAAAACTGCTGCTCGAAAAAGGCGCCGACCCCAATCAAAAAGATGTCACAGGACGCAGTCCGCTGCACTGGGCTGTGTACAACAACAGTTTGGCTTTTTGCGAATTACTTCTTGAATACCATGCCGATCCGAATGCCTATACTATTTCAAGTGAACCAGTACTGTCTAAACCGGTGTTACGCAATCACTTTGCAATCAAAAAAGCCCTGATGACCCATGGAGCGGATTTGCAATTTGCTCATGATTACATTAACGCCAAATTATTAGGCCACCGTTTTGAATTGATTGGCAGTGTTGATATTGTTGACACACACGGTGTATTTACTGAAGTGGATTATGAAGGGTTTTACTTGGATTCAAGCATTGATCTGATTCAGAATTCTTTACGCGAATTTCGCTATAATTTTGCAGCACGTGCTATTGAGTCCTGGTTTCCTACACTTGATCATATTATAGCGTGTCTGGGACACAGCCAGCTGTTGTTAAAACACGATCATTATTTAGCAGCCTATCAGAACAAACATACAGCGTGTCAAGAATTCCTAAAACAACTTAATTTCATCCTACCAATCAATCAACAAGGCCATGCTTTCAGTGTAGTCAAATACGGGCCATTGCTTGCTATCATAGACCGCGCCACCGATTCACCGCCTCAGGATCGCATTCCCATTTACTATATTAATCGCCCCATTAAAATCACAGCTGATTTTATTTATGCGCTGGTATTTGAACACGAAACAATTCAAAACATCCACCACAACCTTAAAACCACCCTGTCTTTGCAAGAGCTGGATAGCCTCCCGATTCCAGATCAGCGCATTGGTAGTTGTTCGTGGGCCAATATTGAAGCTATTGTACCTGTCATGAAATTTATGATGTCATTTGATAACACAAAAAATGAAACCGTCAAAATAGATCTGCGTGAAGATTGTTTAGAACTGTTTCGCCGCTGGCAAAAATGGGATCGTGAACGTGTACTCAACCAAGTCGTAACCGATTTTAAAAAAGCCTCTATACAACGCAAAGCCGCTATTGCTGCACTCTTAACCGGAATTGTTTTTCAATGTTGTGATGTCGATAATGAAACAGAATATGCTCTGGCCTTACACATGCTACCGATTATCACCAAGAAAGAATATGGCTACATTATTGACAGTTACAAAAAATTCTATGTCTTTGAAAACTCCACTCGTGCTGGTGCAAACTTTATCTCACTGCTCGAACGTTATGAACGTGAGGTCTTTTAGCCTATTGTGATGGCTACCAGGAATTGTTGTAGCCAGTAGAATTCGTGCTAGAATCATTGCGGTTTTCACATTCACAGGAAGGGATTCATGGTCGCAAAAAATATTTTTTATGCTCAATCCGGTGGACCCACAGCCGTCATTAATGCCACAGCTTGCGGCGTCATTCAAGAAGCACGCAAGCATGCACAAATTGGTACAGTTTATGCGGGATTAAACGGCATCCTAGGTGCCTTAAAAGAAGAATTGATTGATACGAGTTTGGAATCAGACGAAGCCATAGCAGGTTTATATTACACACCGGCTAGCGCTTTTGGTTCATGTCGTTATAAATTAAAATCCATCGAAGAAGATGCGTCACAATTTCAGCGCTTAATCAATGTCTTTAAAGCACATGATATCGGTTATTTTTTCTATAATGGTGGCGGTGACTCCCAAGATACCGCACACAAAGTATCGCAAATTAGCGACACTCTTGGCTACCCGCTAACCTGTATCGGTTTACCGAAAACCATCGATAATGATTTAGCGTTCACAGATAATTGCCCAGGCTTTGGCTCAGTTGCAAAATACATTGCGACCTCAGTAAAAGAAACCGCACTTGATTTAGCCAGTATGTGTGCATCCTCCACCAAAATTTTTGTTTTAGAGGTCATGGGGCGCCATGCGGGCTGGATTGCTGCCAGCGCAGGCTTGGCGCAACACACGCCACACGATGCACCACAAATTATTTTGTTCCCTGAAATCGCCTTTGATCCTGCTGCCTTCTTGGAAAAAGTGCAATACACTGTAGAACGCGATGGTTATTGCGTGATCGTGGTATCCGAAGGTGCACGCGACGCACAAGGCAATTTTTTACAAGATTCCTCTAGCACTGTCGATGCATTTGGTCACAAACAATTGGGCGGGCTCGCCCCCATGATTTGCAACATGATTAAATCGAAACTGGGTTACAAATACCATTGGGCTGTGTCTGATTATTTACAACGTGCAGCGCGTCACATCACATCACAAACAGATTTAGACCAAGCATATCAACTAGGACAAAAAGGTGTTGAATTTGCACTAGCAGGTAAAAGCAACATCATGCTCACTATCGAACGTTTAGCCACACCTGATTACCAATGGCGCGTAGCTCATACCCCCTTAAAACAAGTGGCCAATGTTGAACACACTATGCCGCGCGATTTTATTTCAGCAGATGGTTTTGGTATCACACAAAAATGCCGCGATTACATGCTGCCGCTCATTCAAGGCGAAGCGTATCCACCATATAGAAATGGCATACCGGCTTATGTAACCCTCAAGAAACAGTTAGTGGCTAAAAAAATTAAAGAATCTTTTGTTATTTAAATAATAAAGCCTAAAAATCGCGCTCAAGGTAATGAGCAGCACAGCGAAATTTTGCATACAATAATCCATTGACGAGGAAAGTTTGCAGGGGTCTAACTTATTACCAAAGCTGGTACCGAGGGCGGGAATCGAACCCGCATGATGTCACCATCACCGGATTTTGAATCCGGCGCGTCTACCAATTCCGCCACCTCGGCAAGGAAAGGAGACGTAATTTATCATAAAGCCATGATATTTCGCAATGACGCCCCTTAAATATTTCTTCCATTCAAAATAAATAGTCCAGTGTCTGGATGATTTAAGGATAAGTTAAGTTTCAGAGCGGATAATTAGATCAAATTTAAAGCTATTTATTAGCGTTTTAATTTAGGGTGAACTCTTAAGCATTACAACTTTAATCAGAGGGCAATATATGAAAAATTTAATAAAATCAGTAGCATTAGCTTCTATTATTGGGGTGTCGGCTTTACCTGTGCTCAGCATGGCATCAACCTTACACATTCAGTATCTCCCTGGAGATCTGGGTTGCGTCGCAACAAGTTATTCTGTTGGTTCTACCTGTATGGGTCAGGGTGGTCAGCAAGTTAATGGAATCGCTGCAACAACCACTGCAACACTATCCTTTATCGGCAGGCTAAACCCTCTAACCCTGTATGGCGCCTCAAACCAAAGTCTTAATATTGTGGCATCGGCTCTTACAGATGGTGGGCCTATCACTCTGAGCGTCAGCAGTGTTGGCAACTCTTTTGGAGTATCAACCAATATAGCAGGACCTTATACATCTTCACTGGATACATTGCGGGTACAGGATGGCTCTACACTTTACGTCCAAACAAAATCAACCTCAGCAAAATCCAAAAACTAAAAAACAATTTATTGTAATCATGAAAAATTCCGCGGCATCATGTGATGCTGCGGAATTTTTTTTATGAAAATTCACGCACTAAAGTTATGGGTTTCAGATCTACTCGCTTGTGGTCGATAATCATCATGAAGCGCTTTCACAGCAAGTAAAAAACTATGAGGGCTGTGTTTAGAGCAATCTAACAAAGGATAATGTAACACTGCTGCTAATGCCTTCAAGCTATTGCTTTCATTTGGTTTACTTGCGCCAACTTCATAATCAACCATAATAATGAATACATTTGGTGATCGGGCCCTGATACTATCACTAATACGACGAATATCTTTTACTGGCATATGACAAGATAATAAGATTACGTCAGGTAATTGCTCAGGCTGATTATAGCGCGCATATTCTGAAATGCAGTCAATCCTAAACTGAGTCTGCTCAACCACTACCCTAATCTCTGTGGGCACTAAGCCAATGCTTGGATCACTACTGAAGCTATGAACAAATTTTGAGCCGTGACTCACCGATTCTACTTCGCC
The DNA here is from genome assembly GCA_964516605.1 of uncultured Coxiella sp. Classification (GTDB taxonomy): domain Bacteria; phylum Pseudomonadota; class Gammaproteobacteria; order Coxiellales; family Coxiellaceae. The sequence goes on from CAZFAA010000047.1 coordinate 6,287, forward strand.
AAAAAATTTTATAGTCAATACCTCTTGTTGACCACAGGTGCTAGCCATACCTAACCCTTGATGCGCTATAGAATTCTGCCAACCAATAAGAGCAGAGCCAGCACTCTGATGAGGTGATAGGCTACTAAACAAATCCGTGAGCGGCCTTTTTGGACGGCTTGCCTGTAAAAAAAAAGCCTGGCTCTCAGAATCTTTCAAATTCTGTGGCATCTGCTCCAAAATCAAGCCGTCGATTGCATCAATGATATTTTTAACTAAGGAGTCCTCAGTTGCGCTTGCATGTACCTGTTGATTTTGTTGTGTAACAAATTCGTTTTTTACATCAGCAAGGTCCTGAATAAAGACGCCTGGGTCTTGGCATGCTGATATCATTACCTTCAGTAGTTTTAAGATTTTGCTTGTTGCATCTAATTTTAAAATTGCTTCTTGAACACCTAAGACATCCACTGTGCCTTTCATTTCAGGTGACTTTAAATACGCATTCAAAACTGGCAATAAACTTTTTTGAGCATCTGAAATAGCAATTCTCATATTAATAAACCCCAAAAAATAAAATGCGAAACTAACATACATCACACTCAAGTTCAAATACTGCTTACTAAGATCTCTAGGAGAGCATGAGCGGATGGCACCATTTTCTTATAATTCATTTCGCTGGGAGTTAATACTCCATCGTGACCGCATCATGACCAAAAACCTGGCGCAATTCAGCGACTAAGGTATCGCGTGGGGTGATTTGCCACGTGGGGCCTAAGCGTAATTGCGCCTGTGCATCCTCACGCTGATAGCGAATGCAAATAGGGCATGCACCACCACGATACGCCGTTAATAATTGTGGTAAACGTTCTAGCAACTGCTGGACCTGCTCGCTGCTATCGACAGATAAAACCAATTGTTTCATCTGCTGCTGACGAAAGGCATCCAAGGCTACTATTGAATCGGCTACCATACGCACGCCACCTGTAAACGTATCGTCTTCAATTTTACCTTTGACAATAAAAATGCTGTCTAATACGAGCTGCAGCCGCACCTCTTCATACAATTTGCTAAACACAGTCACTTCAATCCAACCACGCTCATCTTCAAGCTTTAAAATACCCATACGTCGTCCAGATTTGGTGACCACCATGCGCTGTGAAATCAACATACCAGCAATAGTGGCCTCTTTGCGCTGACGTGAACGCACTTGATCTAGAGTGCAACTGACCACACTCGATAATTCTTTTTGATAAATACGAAATGGATGGCCGCTCAAATACATACCCAAGGTATCTTTCTCAAACTGGAGTTTTTCCTGTAATAACCACGGTGTAGTGTGCACATACTCAATTTCTTGCTCTGCTTCAGCAATACCCGTACCACCAAATAAATCTTCTTGCCCTACCAAATCTGCTTTGGATTTTTGATCTGCCGCATGAATCGCACGTGTAATCGATGCAAACAGCGTAGCACGCTCCACACCAAAACAATCCAACGCACCAGCTTTAATCAACGCTTCTAAAACACGGCGATTCATCTTATGCGCATCCAAACGTTGGCACAGCTCATAAAAATGCGTATACGGTCCATGTTGACGGCGCTCCATGACGATATGCTCTGCAACGGCTTGCCCAACTCCTTTAATTGCACCCAAACCATATATAACACAGCCGTTATCATCTACGGTAAACATAAAATCACTGCGATTTACATCTGGTGCACTCATTGGAAGTTGCATGCGCTCACATTCTGCAACAAAGCCAACTATTTTATCGGTATTATCCATATCCGACGATAACACAGCAGCCATAAATTCAGCTGGATAATGTGCTTTTAACCACGCTGTTTGGTAAGCAATTAAAGCGTAGGCGGCCGAATGTGATTTATTAAATCCATATCCTGCAAACTTTTCCATTAAATCAAAAATATGCTCAGCGACTTCTTTATCAATACCACGTTTGATCGCACCACTGACAAAAATAATGCGCTGCTCGGCCATTTCTTCTGGTTTCTTCTTGCCCATCGCGCGACGCAATAAATCCGCAGCACCTAACGTGTAATGCGCTAACACCTGCGCAATTTGCATCACTTGTTCTTGATATAAAATAACACCGTAAGTGGGTTTTAAAATACCTTGAATATCAGGATGCGGATAATGCACCACAGCACGACCATGTTTACGGTCAATGTAATCATCCACCATGCCAGACTGCAATGGCCCTGGACGAAACAGAGCAACTAAGGCTGTGATTTCATCAAAACTATCCGGTTTTAAACGTTTCACTAATTCTTTCATACCACGTGATTCCAGCTGAAATACAGCCGTGGTTTCACAGCGTTGTAACAACTGAAAAGTCTGTGCATCATCAGTGGGAATGGCTTCAATATCAATCGGCTCAAGTTGTTGTTGCTGACGTCGTTGATTAATTGTTTGCAATGCCCAATCAATAATTGTTAATGTGCGCAAACCTAAAAAATCAAATTTAACAAGCCCGACCGCCTCAACATCATTTTTATCAAATTGAGTGACCAAATTACTACCACCAGCCTCACAATACAGCGGTGTAAAGTCAGTGAGTTTTCCAGGCGCGATCACAACGCCTCCGGCGTGCTTACCTGCATTGCGAATCACACCTTCAAGCTTGCGGGCTAAATCAATTAACGTCGTGGTTTGCTCATCCTCTCTGTAACGTCGCGCTAATTCTTCTTCTTGCAGCATTGCTTTTTCAAGTGTCATACCGATTTCAAAAGGAATCAGCTTAGCCAGCTGATCACAAAATCCGTAGGGGCGTCCTAACACACGCCCCACATCTCGTACTACCGCTTTAGCAGCCATCGTACCATAAGTAATAATTTGCGAGACCGCATCACGCCCATAACGCTGCGCTACATAATCAATCACCAAATCGCGCCGCTCCATACAAAAATCGATATCAAAGTCCGGCATCGACACACGTTCTGGATTTAAAAAGCGCTCGAATAACAATTCATGTTCCAACGGATCGAGAGTGGTAATGCGCAACACAAACGCAACTAAAGAACCGGCACCTGAACCACGCCCAGGACCGACTGGAATTTTTTGCTGTTTGGCCCACCCAATAAAATCGGCCACGATTAAGAAATAACCCGCAAAACCCATTTGGTTAATGACACCCAGCTCGAGTTGTAAACGCTCAATATACGTTGGGTGCCGTGCAGGTTCGATATTCTTCGTGCTAAAAAAAGTTTCCAAGCCTTTGAAGGATAATGCGTCCAAATACGATTCAACCGTCAGACCCTCAGGCACGGGAAACTGCGGTAAAAAGACCTCACCCAAACGCACCGTGACATTACAACGCCGCGCAATCTCAATCGTATTCTCAATCGCTTCAGGAATATCAGAAAATAACTCACACATCTGCTGTGCTGATTTTAAATATTGCTCTTCCGAATAATGGTGTGGGCGATTCTTATCTTCCAGAACAAAACCTTCATGTATACACACTCGCGCTTCATGTGCTTCAAAATCATCACGCTCTAAAAAACGTACATCATTCGTTGCCACGACCGGTATATCTACCTCTAAAGCCAGCGCAACCGCCAGCGGCACATACGCCTGCTCTGGTGCGCGTCCTGTGCGGGTTAATTCAAGATAATAACGCTCTGGAAAATGCTGTTGCCACCATTGCAAACGCATCTGCACAAGCGCCGGTTTATCGGCCAATAACGCCTGACCCACATCGCCATGCACACCGCCAGATAAAGCAATCAACCCATCACAGCGTCCTAAAAACCAATCCCGCTCTAAGTGTGGCTCACCCTGTTGCTGCTGACCTTTTAAATACGCTTGTGATAACAACCACGTTAAATTTTGATAGCCTTGTTGATTTTGACAATACAAAGTCGCTAAAAAGGACTCTTCTTGTTCACCAATCATCACATCGGCTGCAATAATCGGCTTAATACCACGCGCCATGGCTTTGGTGTAGAACTTAACCATACCACATAAATTAGTATGGTCTGATATAGCTACAGCCAGCATGCCGTCTTGCTTCACCCGTTCGATTAAACTCGGAATGCGCAGTAAGCCATCGCGCATAGAATATTCTGTATGCAAACGCAAATGAACAAAATCAGAGTGCACTGTGCTGTTCTCTTTTTTCATCGACAAAATGTTCGATGCCTTGGCAAATTTTAGCGCGTGCTGTGTGTGCTTCAAAAGCCAAATCAATCAAGCGTGATAGCAACTCAGGGTAACTTAAACCCGTATCCAACCAATTTTTAGGATACATGCTAATATTGGTAAAACCTGGCAAGGTGTTAATTTCATTCAGATACACTTCATCATCTGATACCACTAAAAAATCAATCCGCGCCATACCTTTGCAACGCAATGCACGATACGCTTTAGTGCCAATTTCTTGCAGGCGTGCACTCAATGCTCGAGACACCTCAGCAGGTGTCACCACCTTCGATGCCTGATCATCAAAATATTTCGCTTCATACGTATAAAAATCAGCGAACACAATTACCTCACCCGGCGCGGTTGTGGCAATCGTGTTATTACCCAAAACTGAAATTTCAAGCTCACGCGCCACCACAGCTTTCTCAATAATAATGTTATCATCCAAATCAAAAATAACCTTCAAAGCAGCTTGGTATTCAGCTTCATTACGTACCTTATAAACACCCAACGACGAACCGGAGTTAACCGTCTTCATAAAAAAAACAGGTGCCAATTGCGCACTCACATCCGCGTACGACAATGCATGCGCTTCACTGCGGTGCAATGCAATCCAATCGAGTGTTGCGATACCGACATGGCGTAACAATTGCTTGGCAACATGTTTATCCATGCATACCGCTGAACTCAACATATCACACCCCACAAATGGCACATTTAAAATTTGCAACAATCCTTGCATGGTGCCGTCTTCGCCACACGCACCGTGCAATACGGGGAATACACAATCCACTGCAATAGCCTGCCCTGTTTTCGGCTCAAAAAAAGGAGTCTGTGGTGTACCCGGCTGCAGTACCAATGGCGATAACGTATTGGTGTCAATTTTCATGGCCTTGGCTTGATGTAAAAACACATCCTGATCCCGAACTAATAACCAATGGCCTTGTTTTGTAATGTAAACAATCACAAGAGCAAAACGCTCGCGATCTAAATCACGAATCACATTGGATGCAGAGAGCAATGATACTTCGTGTTCCGTACTTTGTCCGCCGCATAAAATGGCTATTGTTTGTTGTTTCATATCTGCTCCTCTTTGATGAATTCCAAACACGCTCTGACTGGCGCAAAACTGCGACGGTGAATCGGTGTCACACCTAAACGCTGCAATGCAGCACAATGCGCTTTGGTGGGATAACCTTTATGCGTTGCCAGTCCATAGCCTGGATAGAGTTGATCATAATAGAGCATTTCACGATCACGCGATACTTTAGCTAAAATAGAAGCAGCACTGATCGCCGGCTCAGTTAAATCACCTTGAATAATCGCACGTGCTGGCATAACCAGTGGTGGACAACGATTGCCATCAATGATCACAGACTGAGGCGTTTTAGGTAGTCCTGCTACAGCACGCTGCATCGCCAACATCGTCGCCTGCAAAATATTTAAACGATCAATGTCGTCCACGTCAGCGCGCGCAATGCTGTAAGCATACGCTTTGCTGATAATTTCAGCGTATAAAAATTCGCGTCGTTTTGCGCTCAGTAATTTTGAATCTGTAAGTCCTGCAATGGGCTGCTGTGGATCTAAAATAACAGCTGCAGCAATGACAGGACCCGCTAAAGGTCCACGCCCAGCTTCGTCGACACCCGCAACCAAATACGCATCCATGAATGGCTTCCCTTGAAAATAAAGGAAACATCATAGCAATATACCGAGCACACTTCAAAATGCAAAAACCAGTCTTGTTCTGTCGTTATCATGCGACATATGTGGCTCATCACACGCAAAATAGCTGTGCCATCCAGTTAAAAAGCAATTAAAAAATATCGAGTAAATACCTATTTTTAGAATAAGCAATTGATTTATCATAGTAAAAGTGAGACCATAGCGCGATGAAAAAAATCAGAACAGCCGTTATAGGTACCGGTTATCTTGGCAAATTCCACGCACAAAAGTATGCGAATCTTGATAACGCAGAGCTGGTTGCCGTCTGCGATGTCGATGCTAAAACAGGCCTTAAATTCGCCAAAGAACTCAACTGTCGCGCTCTCACAGATTACCGTGAATTAGTCGATCAAATCGATGCCGTGAGCATTGCCACACCCACCAGTCTGCACTATGAAATAGGCTGTTTTTTCTTAAAAAATGGCATTCATGTGCTGATGGAAAAACCGATCACCACTACTCTGAATGAGGCTGAAGAGCTCATTGAGCTTGCCCAAAGAAATCGCGTAGTGTTGCAAGTGGGGCATCTCGAGCGCTTTAACCCAGTTATTCAATATATTGAACCTTATATCAAAGAAGTACGTTTCATAGAATCAGTACGTTTGGCGCCGTTCAATCCACGTGGCACGGACGTGAATGTCATCCTCGATTTAATGATTCACGATATTGATCTGCTGCAATACTTAGTCAAATCGCCCATCGTCGATATTCGCGCCAATGGCGCCTCCGTCATCTCACCCACTGCAGATATTACCAACGCACGCATTGAATTTGAAAGCGGCTGCGTTGCGAATGTCACCGCCAGTCGCGTGAGCTTTAAAACCGAACGTAAAATGCGTATCTTCCAAAATGAGCTGTATATGAGCCTGAACTTGCACGACCGTTCAGCGGATATTTACCGCCGTGGTGAAGGCAATTTATTGCCCGGCATTCCAAAAGTGCTGCACGAAGGTAAAAAATTCAAACAAGGCGATCCGATCTTAGAAGAAATACGCGATTTCTTACACGCCATTCATACCGGTAGCACACCGGCTGTACCCGGTGAAGCAGGTCGAAATGCACTGGCAGCTGCAATACAAATTACGCAAGCATTACATAATTCAAAACAATGGAATTTGGACTGTCACAATACATGATTCATTTAAATAACAAACGTATTTTTATGTGTGCCGGCGAAGCCTCCGGTGATTTACTGGGTGGGCGTTTGGCTCAAGCACTCCTGACAGTCAATCCTTCCTTACACATTGCGGGTATGGGCGACACCCACATGCGCACAGCCGGCGTTGAATTAATTGATGATTTAAGCAAAATGGGTGTGGTCGGTGGTTTTGAAGTATTGAGTCATCTTAAAGATATTTATCTTGCTGCAAAAAAAGTAAAAACCTATTTAAAAAAACACCGTCCCGATTTAGTCATCCTCATCGATTACCCAGGTTTTAATTTACATATTGCACGTGCTGCCACACGCATGAAACTGAAAGTATTATTTTACGTGAGCCCACAAATTTGGGGTTGGCGCTATGGGCGCATTCACCGCATTCGCCGTTATGTCGATCACATGGCCGTGCTGTATCGTTTTGAAGAAACACTCTACCAAAAAGAAGGCATGCCCGTGACCTTTGTAGGACACCCTTTAAAAGATGTCGCACACGCCACACTTAGCAAAGAAGAAGCGTACACAGCTTGTCAGCTGGATCCAACACGCCCCGTCATCGCGCTGTTCCCAGGAAGCCGTAAACAAGAAATTGAACGCCTTCTGGCAATCATGCTCGAGGCGAAACAACGCATTCAAAAAGCGCTGCCCCATGCACAATTTGCGTTACCGCTCGCCCCTACATTAGATCGCGCGTTTATCGCTGCGCAATTACCACCTGATGTCACACTCGTGGAAAATAACACCTATAACTTACTGTCAATTAGCGATGCGGCCATCAGTTGCTCTGGTACCGCCACACTTGAAATTGCGCTCATGAATGTACCTTTAGTAATTATTTACAAATTAGCAGCGCCCACCTATTGGGCCCTGCTGTGCATCACTAAAGTCAAACACATTGGCTTGTGCAATATCATCGCGCAAGATATCGTGGCGCAAGAATACCTGCAATACCAAGCCACCAGCGAAAATATCGCACGCGAAACTGTAAAATTGGTGCTGGATACACAATACCGTGCCGACATTAAGCGTAAATTACAACGTATTCAATACGCCTTAGGTGAAGGTAATCCAGCGCAAAATGCTGCAGCGGTGGTGTTTGAGTTATTGGCCCACAGATGAGCAAACCTTGTGGAGGCATAACAGATCAGGCCACCTTGTCATAGAGGCAGATGGTTTAGTCGAAAAATTGGGGTGCGTGGGAGCAGTTTGAAAAGCAGCTTAAAATGTCGCAACATCTACAAATCCACTGCACTTTTTTCAACTTGAGCGCCTTTAATATTAAGAATTTCAGCTGAACACACCAGCTCACCGCCCACAAAAGCCGTGCATTTGAATTTCCATAAATCGAGTTTATTCTTCAAAACTTCAACACACAATTCCAACTGATCGCCTGGCACAACGGGACGCTTGAAACGTGCATTATCA
>CAZFAA010000048.1:0-4055 GCA_964516605.1 uncultured Coxiella sp.
GGTAAAATCAAGCTTGGTGGCGTATTCACCGCGCACAAAGGTATAGGTTTTTGCAACGCGCAGACCATTTTGCAGCTGCCCTTTTAACGTGATCGCCAGCGTATCTTGATCCGCATTCATCGTGTAGTCCGTGGCGCTCGCGTGATAACGAACCGCTTGAGAACCGGCATTCACCAATCCTGCATCCGCAATATAAAGTTGGTCTGGGTTTGGATTTAAAATTTGTATGGGAATATTTTTTTGTGTGACTGACACCGGATATTTATTTAGCGTGGCGCTCACAATATTACCACCAATCGGATCTATTTCAATTGTATACAAATCAGTATGTACACGAATAAAACCTTGGTTAGACGCCCGAACAGGGTTTGGACTGCCAGGAATTTTAAGAGAGCCACTGGTGTTGTCAGTGGGTGTTGCTAAAGGTTGTGGTACAAAATTAGTTGGGTCCTGGTTGGATTGTGATGAGTTGGCGTTACTATCGGGTTGTACAACCGGCGGAAAATCGTGATGCCACGTATTGATCATCCACATACCAAGCAATCCAATCAGTACATACAATATGTATTTTAAAATTTTATTTATATCCATTTCAGAGCGACTACCTTTTTTTAGATTTTTTTGGGGGAACAGGATCATACCCACCCGCATGCAATGGGTGACAACACACAATGCGTTTAACCACCAACCACAATCCCTTTAAAACACCATGAAGCTCAATCGCCTCACGCGCATAATGGGAGCAACTTGGTGCGAAGCGACAGCGTGCCCCAAGTAAGGGGGAAATGCAATACTGATACAAGCAAATCAAGGCGATCAGAGGCCGCCCAAGCGCTTTGCTAACACATTGAAAAGATGACTTAAGCATTGATGAAACTCGCTGTTAGAGGCACCAGAGGCCTGCTTGTAAGCCACAAACACAACATCGTAACCAGGTAGTCCGTGTTGATTGAGCCTAAACTGTTCTTTGATAATGCGGCGCAATGTATTTCGTGCGACCGCAAAACGTACATTGCGTTTGCTTACAATGATACCAAGGCGTGGATAAGTAAAACTATTGCTGGTAAAGCGAAGCACACCTAATGGCGAATTCAAACGTTTTTTTGAGTTAAAAACTGCATCAAAGTCTGCACCATCACGAATATGGTTTTTAGATAAAAATTTAAATTTATCAGGCACTTAAGCGCTTTCTTCCTTTTGCACGACGCGCATTTAATACAAGACGTCCACCTTTGGTAGCCATGCGAGCACGAAATCCGTGGGTTCTTTTACGCTTGATATTACTCGGTTGAAATGTTCTTTTCATGGCATAAGCCTCAAACTAAATTAGGATCGGGAATACTAATCAAGCCCAGATACCCTGTCAAGCAGAAGATGAGCGATGTGTTTTTCTTAAGATTCTCGGTAAAACAATATAAATATTATGTTATATATTTTTTTAGTAGTAATGATAAGCACGCTCTTGCTCTGTGGGTAACTTACTTTAGTTTTTGTTTTTCATTTGCTTAAGCGATCCCTTTGCGTGTTGTTAACCCGCTCATATCGCGCGGATAAGGGTGTGGATATCTCGTACTTTCCCACGGATTGTATAAAAAATGACTTTATCCACATTTTTATCGACATTTTTTAAGCCCCCTTTTTCGCTCCTTTTACACAGGCCATGTGGATAACTTTAACCGCCTCTTTTTTTATCGGAGTTTTACTTTTTTATTTTGCCTACTATAAAAATAATATTAATAATATAGATAATAGTAGTGATTATAGTGCTATCTATTCTCTGTGGATAACCTTATTTTGTTTTTATAAATTAATATCTTGCTTCTTAATAAGGTCTGTGTATAAAGCGCTTTTCTGTTCTGTAAAAGCAGGGGATGATGCCTGTGGGTAACTTAGCTTGTGGATAACTCGCTATATTGTGCACCTGTTTAGTGTGTATAGGTTACCAGCTTATACAGCTATTCATACACAGAGTTATCCACAGGTGCTTGGAACTTTACATATACCTTTTCTCGATTACCCGCAGTAGCTCTGTTATGATTATTTTTTTAAATTTACCGGCTGTGCATCATTTTTTAAGGAGGAAAGCATGAAACAGTACAAAAATATTGTTGTTGCAGTAGAGCTCGAACCTGAGTCAGATCTCAAAATTACCGAACGCTTAAAAGTGATCCAAAAAGAATGCCCTGAAACCAAATTGTGGTTAGTTCATGCGGTTGAGCACGTCAGCACATATGGCGCGGCTTATGGTGTGACAGCAGGGATTGATATTGATGCTATTTTGAAAACAGAAGCGCAGCAGCTTATGGATCAAATGGCCGGAGTGCTTAATATCCCCGATGAGCGTTGTATTATTGCCGAAGGTGCTGCGAAATACGTTATTTTAGACGAGGCTAAAAAGAATAAAGCGGATTTAATCATCGTGGGTAGCCATGGCCGACATGGTGTGCAGTTACTTTTAGGCTCAACTGCTAATGCTATTTTGCATGCTGCGGAGTGTGATGTGCTCGCAGTCAGGGTGCAAGATTGATAACTATCAATAAAGTAACGGCTATTGCTTTGCTCCCTTTGCTTTAATGCGTAATGTAATACCCCATAAACAAGCGGTTTAAGGGGGTATTATGGGGCGCGACAGTGGTAGTAACGAAGGAGCAGCTTCTTTGCAGGAAAGATCCAAGAGCATAGTCAGTACTGGTTTGTTATCTCCTAGAGCTGACTATGGAGTCAGTATCGAAACATTAAAAGAGCAATTATTAGAGTTAGGTTCTGAGAGGTTCTTTGGCGCGGCAAGCTTGAATATTGTTCGATATATTATCGGATCTTATAAAGATGAACGCACGGATTATATTTTGCATGCAACCGCTGCTGAGGCTTTTTTACAAAAATACATGGAAGAACTACAGAAAAAATCTTCCAATCTCGATTTTTTTCCCCTCGAAATTTGTAAGACAGCACTTTCTATTCGTCAGCGTTTTGCTTTAGATAACGATGCGGTAAACAAAGCTAAAACACATGAACTTGCAGAATCTGCCCTAAATGTAATAGAAGCTTATATTAACGGTGAAATTTGTTTATCTGCAGAACACCTAGATACTTTAAAAAGCTTAATTAACTGCTCTATTAATCAAAGAGCACAAGAGACAAACGAAGAGGCAGCATCAGAAGCTGTATCCTTTGTAAAACGTGCAGCAGAAGTATTGCTTTGGGTGGATAAGAAAACAGGAGACGTTGCGCTTTCAAGAGATGTGAGAAGTGACTTTGTGCGAGTGAGTAAATATTGGTTACCACAGCGCTTGCGCTATAAGACATTTGAAGATTTTGCTGTATCAGATCACCCCTATCTAATACGGTATTTAACACCAGATGTTTATTCTCATCAGCATAACAGTAAAAAAGACCATGATTTAATGACTCAAACCACCTGTATTCGTGTTGCTCGTATTGAGGCTCTTAATATTGATGTGTGCCGAAATTATTTTAGAATATTATCAAATTATGCAGAGCGATATAACTTTTATGATTTTTTATTCGATAAGGAATCACCACTTACATCAGAGTTATGTGGGCAATTTGTTGAAAAGGTTTTGTTGTATGCTGCAGAGTATCCTGATTTGCAGAAAGAGAAAATAACCAAGTTGTGCGTTAAGTTGTATCATGAAATATTACAAGACGATGAGCTCAAGTTCCCTGGTTTTATTCAAGATACTTTAATAAACGGGGGCGAAAAACAACGTGTTTTGATCAGCACGACATTGCGCTGTTGTGATAAATTAACAGTGCAAGAAATGAGATTGCGTGATTCGATTGATCAAAACCAGAAATTTGATCCAGTTATTCTTACTGTCGAAAAAGAATTGGTTGCAGCAGGGTATTCTCCCCACTGCTATGAACATACCGTATTTGATGCGTTACTCACGTGCGAGAGGTTTGTACAATCTTCACCATTAGGACGGAAAATGCTGGAGCGGGCCGCATTATTTCGCTTATATCAAGCCAGATACGGTTGCGATTTATACAGTAGGGAATACATTAATAATTGACTGAGCGTGATTCGCGAA
>CAZFAA010000048.1:4065-14628 GCA_964516605.1 uncultured Coxiella sp.
ATTATATAAAAACCGCCGACGGCATCGATGTGGCATCGTGGTTTGAGCATGGTGTTGCGGTGGATTCTTCACAAGAATGGCTACAACAATCAGGATTGGCGGCTGTATGGACTCGTGTTATCAACACTGAATTTCTTGGTAATCAAGACGCATTTTTTTGCTCAGAACATCCGCTGTTACATCACCATATGATCTGTGCAAAACCATCTGCTGAAAAAGTTGTTTTATTAAAACGAATGGCACAAGTACGATTACACGATTATATTTCATTATCTCAACAAGGGAAATTCGAAGAGGCGGAGAAAAAATACAATCCAGAACAGCGTGAGAAACTACGATCATTATGTAATGATGTGTATTCTATTGTGTTAGATGAACATCTTGATGTTGCAGGTTATTTTGATGTACTACCTAAAAAATTTCAAGAAATGCGACAACGTCACAGTAATTTTTATGATTTTTGTGTGCGCAATATGGAAATCTCCTCATATTTAACATTTGATCGTTATCAGAGTGGATCATTAAGTGCCCGAGTTTGTTTGTTTCATGTTGCATTGGCGCGCTTGTATTACGTTGCCTTTGTTAAAAAAGACGTTTTTTCAAAAGAAGAACAAAGTGAGTATTTGTATATTACATTATCTTTTTTAGCTGCGGCGGATGCGACGGATGTTGTAAATAAAAAAATAATGCAGTTTTTAAAAAATTTCTGCTATGAAGAAGGTGTAGTCTATAGCGATATCTGTTTTGATGATCGCTATCAGCGTATTTTAGAGTATGTTTCTTTTCATGGTATCCCTATCACCCAACTTCCAAATTTAGATTCAATTTTCGGGCCTTTAGATAGGGAGAACGCGTCACCTAAAATGCGAGAACTTATTTTAGGCGGAAGTTCTTTGCGTTCGGCTTTGGATGAGTTAGAGCGTTATGTGGACAGTTATCGCGCAAAATTAAAAAGTAATGAACTACCTATAAACTGTCCCATTCCAAAAAACATAGGAGAATTAATCAATACAGCCAAAGCATATCTTAGAACCATTTATGATGAAAACGAAAAGAAGCGATTTTTTAATGTTTTTTCTCAATTACACCCAGATGGTAGATATGATGATGATTTTATTATGTATGAGAAATCAGTTGATGACCGTTTTAATGATAGTAAAAAGCCATATGAGTCGGTTCATAATACCTGGAGGCTTGATGGTAATTTTAAAGCGTATCCTGCTAACATTAATCGTTTTTTGACACCAGAATATTACGAGGCGGGTGGGTATCGCCGACGCATATTATTTTTAAAGGCGTGTATTAATCTTGTAAGAACCAATCGTGAAAAACAACCAGCATACCAAGCAATTTTTGATGCAGCGATAAAGGATGAGTGGTTTGAGTTTTTCCCTGAAAAAGTAAAGGCTGAGTTGGTACAAATGGATCCTCGTAAAACACCTAGCCCTAGCGTTGCATCCTCAATACAAGCCAGTGTTTTTGCTCTTCCACATAATGCAGAAGCATTACGCCATGGCTCAGATTATGAAAGTTGGCGCATGAGTGTTGTAGAAACAGGTCAGGGTTGATATATAAAACCCATCATGCCCATTTTTTTGCGGAAAGAGCTGTTGTTCTTCTCGTAATACAAAACCACTCTTTTCTATAAACTGCTCGATCACAGCGCTATTTTCTTCACGAAAAACAGAACAAGTAGAGTAAATCAATAAGCCATCTTGATGGAGTAAAGGGCTCAGCGCGAGCAGCAGTTGCAGTTGACGGTGTTGCAGATCAGCCAGATCCGACTCGCGCCGCAATAATTTAATATCAGGATGACGACGAATCACACCAGATGCGGAGCAGGGTGCATCAATTAAAATACGGTCGAAAGGTTTGCCATCCCACCAAGTTTTAACAGCTAATGCATCAGTGGCGATGAGGGATACATTAGTAGGGCTTAACTGTAAGCGCTGAATGTTGTCTGTTATTTTTTGCAGCCGCGTTGCATCGATATCGATTGCCACCAATTGCTGTAAATAGGGCTCAGCCTCTAATATGTGACAGGTTTTGCTACCAGGTGCCGCACAGGCATCGAGCACACGCAGTCCTGGTTTTAAGACAAGTTTAGCAGCAATCAGCTGTCCGGCCTCATCTTGAACGCTACAAGCGCCGAGAGCAAAATCAGGCAGCTGTTGCACACTAACAGGTTGATCCAACTGAATAGCATTAGGCGATGACGTTAAGACTTGCGCCTGGATGCCTGCTGCCCGCAATTTCTTTATATACTCACCACGCGTCGTTTGCAGGGCATTCACACGCAACGTCATCGGCGCCTGTTGATTGTTAGCCTCGAGCGTTTCAAGGCTCATACGTGCACACATCCACTGTGGGTGTGCATAAGAAGCCACTTGATTTGTTGCGATGTGTTGGCGGATTGTATCGAGCTCATCGCTGAATTTACGCAGGACTTTGTTGGCAAGGGCTGCGGCCCAGCGAAATTTGGATTGTTTAATTTGTGCAACAATTTCTGTCACTATGGCATAGGGCGGTCTGTCGGCTGCGAGAATTTGAAATAAACCAATGTAAAGGTAGAGTGTGACAACTAGATTTTTTTCTTTGATCGGTTCATGCAACAGCTCAGCTAATATAAAGTCGAGCTGAATGTACCAGCGCATGACACCATAACACACCGCCTTTTGTTCCGGAGTCAGCGACGTTGTATTAAAGCACGCTGTTAAGGATTCGTGGTGCTTGAAGACACGCCTTAAAATATTAAGGCAGGGGATAAGTGTCATGGTAAAGAACGCTGTTTTTCGTTGTAATTACCCATAAAAACTACCATCACTGTTACCACTACCATCACCGCTGCCACTGCCATCAACATTACCAAGCAATGAGATATCAGCTGTTTGTGAGAATAAAATACTTAAGTTATTGAGCAGTGCTAAACGGTTGTGGCGCTTCTTCTCATCTTCATCCATTACCATTACATCTTTAAAGAACAGGTCAACAGCATCTTTAAGGTACGCTAAAGATGTCAGCGCTTGCGTGTAATGTTGCTTTGTGTAAAAACGCTCAACCTCAGCACTGTGTTCTTCGAGTAGTTTATTTAAGTTTTCTTCTGCGGGTAGGTCAAAATATTTAGGATTTACTTTTTTAGGGATGTCGAATTTGTTCTGTTTTTTAAGGATATTACTGACGCGCTTGTTAGCAGCAATTAATGCTTTGGCTTCAGGGAGTTTACAGAATTCTTGGACAGCACGCAGGCGTTTTTCAAAATCAAGCGGATTGGATGTCTGTGTTGCTGCAACGGCTTCAAAAATGTCAATGGGTACGCCATTATCAAGGTAAGCGTATTTCATGCGTTCTAAAATAAAATGGTACACATCCGCTTCAACTTGTGTATTTGCCAGTGGTTCCTTAAAGTTTTTAATAGCCTGTTGTATCAGCTGTATTAAATCTACATCCAATTTTTTCTCAATTAAAATGCGTACAATACCCTGTGCTGCACGGCGTAACGCAAAGGGGTCTTTATCCCCAGAAGGTTTTTGATTGATACCAATAATACCGACCAACGTGTCTAAGCGATCAGCCAATGCAACCGAAGCGGATTCATGCGTTGAGGGCAATCTATCGCCAGAAAATTTTGGTAAATAATGCTCTTTGATAATTGTTGCAACACTTTTGGATTCGCCATCATGCAGCGCGTAATAGTAGCCCATGATGCCTTGCAGATTAGGAAATTCAAAGACCATTTCACTGAGCAGATCACACTTGGCAAGTGTAGCCGCACGCTGTGTGATGTTGGTGTCTGCTTTGAGCCATGTGCTGATGTGTACCGCAAGGGTAGCGATGCGCTTCACTTTATCGCCAAGGCTCCCCAATTTTTCTTGATATAATACGGCATCCAATGCTTTTAAGCGCGACTCCAAGGTGACTTTGCGATCATTGTTATAGAAAAATTCAGCGTCCGATAAGCGTGCATGAATCACACGTTCATTGCCTTTAATAACAGCTGTTGGATCCGTGCTCTCGATATTGCTCACCACAACAAAATGCGGTTTTAATTTATCCTCCGCTTCCACCGCAAAACATTTTTGATGTTCTTTCATGGAGGTAATGAGTACCTCGCGTGGCAACTTTAAAAAGTCTTCTTTAAAAGAGCCTTTTAGCGCAATAGGCCATTCGACTAAGCCTGTGACTTCATCGAGCAATTCTTTATTTTTAATAATATTATCCGGAGCTGCTGCTTGCTCAATTATTTTTGCAATCAGATGCTGACGTGTTTCAAAATCCACCACCACATACCCTTGCGAGTACAGCAGGTGATCGTAGGTTGCAGGCTCGGCAATAAAAAGCGGTTTTGGATGGTGAAAGCGATGGCCTAAAGTTTCTTGCGTTGTATGTCGACCGAATAGTTGTGCTGGAATGAGCGTTTTCCCAAAAAGCATTACCACCCACTGCACAGGGCGTAAAAAACTAAATTCGTTATCGCCCCAGCGCATCGCTTTGGGCATGGGTAATTTTTTTAAGGCTTTACTGACAATCTCTGCCAAAATATCTTGTGTGGGCAAGCCGGCCTGTTTTAGTGAAAAACAAACGCGCTCTCCTTTTGAGGTTTCCTCACGCTGTAATTGATCGACACTGACGCCGCAAGAGCGTGCAAAGCCAATGCACGCTAAAGTAGGAGTGCCACTTTTATCATAGGCATCTTTTATAAAAGGACCTTGACGCATTGTTAAGTGTTCGGCTTGTTTTATATCCAGCTGTGACACGAGAACGGCCAAACGGCGTGGTGTAGCAAAATTTTTAACATGCCCAAATTTTAAGTTTAATGTGTTTAATTCATGCTGCAAACAGGCGCTCAAATCAGTAGACAAGCGTTGTAAAAAGCGTGCAGGTATTTCATCGCAACCTAATTCTAAAAGAAAATCTTGTTTATTCACCATTACTCCTAAGCTTTAGCTTTTGCGACACACACATTATTCAGACCTGGAAAACCAAGGGCTTTGCGCGCTTCATAATATGTTTCTGCAACGAGAAATGCTAATTTGCGTACCCGTAAAATATAACGTTGGCGTTCGGTGACTGAAATGGCAGAACGCGCATCCAATAAGTTAAATGTATGCGACGCTTTGAGCACCATTTCGTAAGCAGCTAAAGGCAGATTTACGTTCACTAAACGCACTGCGTCCTGTTCGTAGGCATCAAACGCGCGAAACAATAAGGCGGTGTCTGCATGCTCAAAATTAAAAGCAGACATTTCGACTTCGTTTTGATGGAACACATCGCCATAAGTAATTTTCCCATGATTATTTTCAGTCCAAACTAAGTCAAACATACTGTCAACACCTTGTAGGAACATAGCAAGGCGTTCAAGGCCGTAGGTAATCTCGCCCATAACAGGCTTGCATTCCAAGCCACCGACTTGTTGCATGTAAGTAAATTGGGTTATTTCCATGCCATCTTGCCATACTTCCCAACCAAGGCCCCAGGCACCGAGTGTGGGCGATTCCCAATTGTCTTCCACGAAACGAATGTCGTGTAGCAGCGGGTCGATCCCCAAAGCACGCAGTGAATCAAGATACAATTCTTGGATGTTGTCAGGTGATGGTTTTAGCACCACTTGAAATTGATAGTAGTGTTGGGTGCGATTGGGATTATTACCATAACGACCATCTGTTGGACGGCGCGATGGTTGTACGTAAGCTGCATTCCAAGGTTCAGGGCCTATAGCACGTAAAAAGGTGGCAGGATGAAACGTTCCCGCCCCTACTTCCATATCCAGTGGCTGTAAAATAATACAGCCTTGCTTGGCCCAATACTCTTGTAACGTGAGTATCATTTTTTGAAATGTCAGCATGATAAAGCCCTAGTTCTGTACTGCAGCCAGCGCTGCTTGCAAATTACTCATACTGGTTGCACCTGGAATAAACTGAAACTTTGTTTGAGCTTTATTGCTGATGACTAACGCAGGCGTGCCCATGATACCGAGTTTTTGTGCAAGTGCAAAGTTAGCACGCACTTGCGCTGCATACACTGGCTTTTGCATTTCACGTGTTAAGGCCGCAACGTCAACTCCCGCGGTTTGCGCCAGTTGATTTACTTTTTCTTGTGTAAGCGTGTCTTGAGCAGAAAAAATAGCGTTGTGCAGCACCACATATTTGCCTTGCGCGTTAGCGGCTAATGCGGCTTGTGCGGCATAAACTGAAGCACCGCCAAATATAGGCAGCTCTTTAAAAAAGACTTTTACATTTTTATTTTGAGCCATAACTTTTTTAATCACATCAGACATAGCGCGGCAATGCCCACATTGGTAATCAAAGAACTCAACTAAATAGACATCACCATTTGGGTTGCCTGCAGTTGGTGTGTTTGGATCATTAAAGAGCGCTTTTTTATTAGCAGCAATAGCTTTTATGGATTGTGATTCTTGCTGATTTGCTTGTTGGTTTTGCAGCGCTTGCGAAGCTTCAACTAATACCTCTGGATGTTGGATTAGATAATTACGTACAATTTGTTCAATAGCCGTTTTTTGTGTAGAGGTAAATGCATGGGCTTTGGTAGAAGTGTGTACGGCAGGGGGCAGCGCAAGGCTGCTTGTGGCAACCAGTGCTAACGCTGTGAAACGGAGTAATCGTAATACCATGAATTTCATCCTTATTATGTTGAAAAAAGGGATTATACTACAATCTGTTTTGATTGCATTGCAAAAAAAAGGCACATACGCAAGACGGTGCTGTCTGTGTCTTATAGCGCCGATAGTAGCACGAGCAAAAGCTTTGATAAGGGAGGGGTAGTTAGCAAGTCTTGCTCTGTATGAGAGGCATGCGATTTTTAAACGATGTGCCGGCGCTATTTGTAGCAGTTCAGATTTGATGCGTTCGATGACGGTTGTGGTAATTCACCCAATGCATTTTTTCAGTTTAATACTGACTTTTTAATTAGTCATAGGCATCTTCATCCAGAGCTGCAAGAAAAATATGACCAACGTTATGGCTTGAGCTTAAGAAATAAATAACTTTGCCTTAAGATAGAGCTGAGCACAATAATAAAGCGGGTTAATCGTCAAAATGTGTTTAAATCAAGACAGCATTGCTTCGCGTAATTTTTTCATCGCATTTTTTTCAAGCTGACGAATGCGTTCAGCTGAAACCTGATATTTTGCAGCCAAATCATGTAGGGTCTGTTTTTTATCGTCCAACCAACGCGCATGCAGAATATCACGGCTACGTTGATCTAAAATGGTTAAAGCACGATGTAGTTTTGTTTCGCGCTGCTCACCGTCTTCATGCTTGGAGAAATTATTTTCTAAATGGCTGCTATGATCTTCAAGGTATTGTGAAGGCGCAAAGTTACCTGCACCACCATCATTGTCCTCATCTCCAGCTAGCGCATCAAATGAAGCATCAAAAGCATGCAAGCGCTGTTCCATTTGACGAACATCTTTAATGCTGACGTTTAATTCTTCTGCTACAGTCGCAGCCTCTTCCGCGCTAAACCAATTTCCTTCTTTGGCTGCTTTGCGTAGATTAAAGAATAATTTACGCTGAGCTTTGGTCGTAGCGACCTTAACGATACGCCAATTGCGTAAGACAAATTCATGAATTTCAGCACGAATCCAGTGGATTGCAAATGACACCAGTCGCACACCAATTTTAGGGTCAAAGCGCTTTACCGCTTTCATCAGGCCAATATTGCCCTCTTGAATGAGGTCTGCCTGTTGCAGGCCATAGCCGTTATAGCCACGTGCAATTTTCACGACTAAGCGCAAATGCGACATGATGAGCTTACGCGCTGATTCGAGGTCGTTGTGTTCATGCAATCTGGTGGCCAGCTCGTACTCTTCTTCAGCAGTGAGCATAGGGATTTGATTAACCCAATGAATATAAGAGCCAATACTGCCTACGCAAAGATTATGTTGAGCCAATGCGAGTTCATTACTCATAATTCTATCTCTCTGATTCTATTAAAGATATAGGGATATCCTTTAATTATTTGAAGTATTCTAGCATCCTTTGAATCGCGGCGCTACGTTGCGTAGCCTAAAAAGAGGTTGGCAAATAACCGCTAAACCAACGTTCTTTCTTTGCGTAAGTACTGATTCACGACCACGCGCGTGCCAATATAGCTTAGAAGGCCTCCGATGACGATCACCGCCAAGCCCTGTAGCATACTCAAGCCACGCAGTGTCATGGTCGTGTCATAGCTCATTGCAAGGTGTGACACAGGCGTTTGCATCCACTCCAGAAAAATGCTGTATAAAACCCATGCAAGTAGAGCGCCAATACTGCCATACAAGGTGCCTCGGTATAAGAGGGGGCGGCGAATAAATGATTTGGTTGCACCGATTAAGCGTAGAATATCAATTTCTTCTTGATTGCTTTTCATATCAAGACGCATGGTATTCCCAACAATTAATACCAAGCCACCAGCAAATAAAGTGGCAATAGCCAAGGTTAAGTATTTCAACGCTTCCAACACATAATACAATCTTTTTACCCAATCTAAATTCAATTGCGCCAAGTCAACAGCGTTTAATGTTTGCAATTGCGCGTATAATTGCTGAATGCGTTGAGGAGAGCTGTTTATATGATTGGGTGTGACCTCAATGACAGCAGGTAGAGGGTTGGAACCGAGAGATTGCAATGCATCAGGATTGACACTGCCACTGTTTTGCAGCGACTGCATACCTTCTTCTGCTGAAATATAATGAGCTTGTTCAATTTCTGTGTTCTGGTTTAATTCTTGGAGCATCTGATTGATTTGTGCTGTAGACAACCCCTGCTTTAAATACAGCGTAATTTTAGGCGATGCGTGCCAATTTACTGCGGCACTTTGAGCATTTTGTAGTAATGTGAAAAAAATCACAGGCAATGAAAAAGCAATGCCAATTACCAGTAGTGTCATGACATTACTAAAGGGGTTACGTACGATTTCCCCACACGCAAATAAAAAAGCACGTAAATGGCAAACCCACCAATAATACAAACGATTGTGTTGTTGTGGGCTTTTACTGTGTAATGTGATCAGTGTGGTATCGTTAACACAATCAATAGGATTATTCATTGCTATCTCCAACTATTTGCCCCTTCTCTAGCGTAATGATGCGATGATTGAGTGAGGCGATTAAAGGAAGGTTATGTGTGGCCACTAGGATGCTGACACCGACAGCATTAAATGCTTGAAATAATCGCATAATGCTTAGGGATAATTCAGGGTCTAAATTACCCGTCGGCTCATCGGCCAACACCAATTGTGGTCGATTGACAATCGCGCGCGCGATCCCCACACGTTGACGTTCGCCCGCTGATAGCTCACGCGGATACAGATGCTCTTTGGAAAGCAGGTCTACTTTATCCAGGGCCGCGTGCACGCGTTTGACCATATCGTCATCGCGATGCCGTGATATAACCAATGGCATCGCCACATTTTGATAGATGGTGTGGTTATCCAGTAGCAGCGGATTTTGAAATACCACACCAATAGAGCGGCGGTGTTTAGGAATTTGATAGCTTTTGAGTTTATGAATAGCGCGATCGTGCACGCGAATTTCGCCGCGTGTTGGCTTATCCAGGCAGTGGATTAATTTGAGGAGCGTTGATTTGCCTGCACCGGAATGCCCTGTTAAAAATGCCATTTCACCTTGCTCAAGAGAGAAATTAATACCATTGAGGGCATGTTTACCCTGGTAGGTTTTAATGACATTGCTAAATTGAATCATGAGAAAGCCCGTCCTTGTATTGAATTTCGGATAGGATAGCAGTTTTTATTCGCAATGTAGATGGGTCTTGGGATTGTACTTTAAAAGCGCGATAAAATAGAGTGGGAGACCTAATATTTTGTCGTTTATGTAGCAAGGGGATTGTTATGTCACGCCTAAATCAAGCCAAATCTAGAATAGCGTAGAGCATCTCACGATGTACTACAGAAAAAAATGCCTTGCCTGACTAAACCTACCTTTACTTCTTAATGATCTATAACGTTATCGGTAAAAATCGCCTCAATAAATTCTTCGGCATTAAAGGGCTTGAGGTCATCGATGCCCTCACCAACACCGATAAAACGAATTGGTAATTTTAGTTGATCAGCGATCGCAAAAACAATACCACCTTTGGCAGTGCCATCTAGTTTAGTGAGCGTGATGCCAGTGAGGCCTATTGCTTCATGGAATTGTTTTGCTTGTTGCAGGGCATTTTGCCCCATTGAAGCATCGATCACCAACATGACTTCATGTGGCGCTGTGTTATCTAGCTTACGAATCACACGCAGTACTTTTTTGAGCTCTTCCATTAAGTGACTTTGTGTGTGTAAACGCCCTGCCGTATCAGCAATGAGCAGATCTGTATTTTTTGCTTGAGCGCTTGCCAACGCATCATAAATTACTGAAGCACTGTCAGCGCCTGACTGTTGTGCAATGACAGGCACTTGATTACGCTCTCCCCATACCTGCAATTGCTCAATAGCAGCTGCACGAAATGTATCACCTGCGGCGAGCACAATACGCTTATCTTGCCCACGATAAAAATGCGCAATTTTAGCAATGCTTGTTGTCTTGCCTGCACCATTGACACCCACCATGAG
>CAZFAA010000049.1:0-8630 GCA_964516605.1 uncultured Coxiella sp.
ACAAACTTTTTTTCCGAGATAATACCGCAATTTTCAAACAGATTCTCCAGCATCAATTAAAATACAACTTAAAGCCATTTCTTTTTTCTAAATAATTTATACAAACCATAACTCACCGAAATAATAAAGGCATTAACCAGCCACCACGTCATTTTATTGTTCATACCCGGTATGGGCACATACATTGAAAATAAACCCATAATAAAAAAAGCAGGCGTAAAAATCAGCATGATAATGGTTAAAAGATACATACGACGGTTTGCAATTTCGCCAATTTGATTGGTTAAATTATCTTGAATAATAATGGCGCGTTCACGCAACATCTCAATAGCTTCAACTTGACGCAACATACCATCACTCAATTCTTTTAAAGAGGATTTTGTATTATCTGAGACAAACTCAAGCTTATTTGAAAGATTAATGAGCGCATCACGCTGAGGTAAAATATAACGGCGCAAATAAATCACATCTTGCCGAATGGACATGATATCCGAAGTCGCTTCTTGCGCGTATTCAAAATTAGCTTCTATTTTATTGAGCTGTTCATCGATTTGATAAATAGAATCTTCTAAGTAACCAATTAAATCCTCAAGAAGATTAGTAAAACACAACATCGGGGTTGGATCTACCATGGTCGTTAGTGCTTTTTGTAAATCCTGAATCGCTTGTATTTTTCCGGTGGATAAACTTAAAATTCCTTGTTCTGTAATCCAAAAACGCAACGTCGGAAAATCCTCATTACCCACCATGGTTGAAGGCTGAATACCTTGCACAATTAAAATATAACCGGTTTCAATTTTAATACAGCGTGAACGCACTTCATCTGCAAATAAAATAACGCGCGCCATTCTTGGCAATGAAAATTTTTTGCCAAGTTGATGCTGCAAATTTTTAGAAGGATTTTCAAAATGAAACCAATACCGCTTACCGCTTTGTAGCAGTAAATCAATGTTGGCATAGATATCATTCGTTAAGCTAATGTGGGTCAAAGGTTCAAACTGATACGCAAAGGATTTATATATTAAATTAGCCAAGCGTTTCTCCTATCATGACAAATAAGGTTCGTGGATACAGGTTCCCAACCTATTACCAAGACAATTTAAAATGTCTTTTCGCATTTTGCAGCGGGTTAGGTATATAATAGGAACCGTACTTCATAGCAACCTAATTTATAATTTAACCCAATGAAAAATAAGCCCAGAATAACACAATTCAAACCTGGAAGCATTAAAGAGCTGATTGTCATTGCGCTTCCGTTAATTATTGTATCACTTTCCGAAAATATCATGGTATTCTTCGATCGCATTATTCTGTCACATTATTCACTGCTTGCCTTAAATTCAATAACACTGGCCTCACAGGCGGTGGAGATTTTCCAATTTGGCTTATGGGCTATTACCGGAATGTCTGAATTGTTCGTCGCTAGATTGTATGCACGCCGAGCGATGAAAGACATGGCAGCACCCTGCTGGCAAATGATTTACTTATCATTATTTACAGTACCGATCGTAATCCTCCTGAGTTATTATACAGGTCCTATAGTTTTACCCGTCGCCTATCGAGCAACTGGCTTGGCCTATTATCAAATCCTCATGTATAGCGTTCCGGTAATTGGCATTATTGCTGCATTAGCAGGGTTTTTTGTAGGGCAGGGGAAAATTAAATTAATCCTCTACTCAACCATCGTCATTAACCTCATTAATTTATTTTTAGATTACGTATTGATATTTGGTTTTGATCATTTGATTCCGGCGATGGGCGCAAGCGGCGCTGCTATATCCGCCCTGGTGTCACTGATTATTCAAATGATCTGGCTTTTAGCTATTTATATGAATAAATATTATCGGTATCATTTCAATACTCACATCATGAATTTTAACCTTCGCTATTTTTTAAAAGGTGTCAAAGTAGGACTGCCCGTTTCACTCAACCATGCCTGCGAAATGCTAGGCTGGATTTTTATAATTAAAGTGATTGCACAAACTGGATTGGAAAATTTTACCATCATCAGTATTGGTAGCACACTCTATCTTATTTTTTCATTTTTAAATGATGGGTTGTACCGATCTCTGAGCACAATCACAAGTTATCACCTGAGCGCACAGGATTTGAAAGCCATTCAAAAAACACTGTTTGCAGGGTTTTTCCTGCTCTTGTGTTTTCTTGCAGTACTGGCCATACCCATTATTTTCTTTCCAAATATTGTTATTAGTATGTTTAATTTAAAAGACTACGCTCATCTTTGGCGCCATGATATCACAATGAGCTTTACCTTTATTTGGATCTACTTCCTACTATCCGGAACGTATTGGGTATTTGGCGCCATACTCACCGCTAAACTACACACGCAATTTCTCATGTTTGCCAATATCCTGTGTATTTGGCTTGCAACGGCATTACCCATTTATCTGATGGCCCGTGACCACACCTTATCACCTTCGTTAATTTGGCCTCTTATGTGCATCTATGTTTTTCTAGAGTGTATCGCCTGCTTTATTTATTACAAGATAAAAATGAAGCATTTGATGCGTGGGACAAAGAATCTATAAGTAGTCAGTGGGCTGTGTCACTGTGTAACACAATACTCAGAACTAAAAAAATAAGTAATGCGTCATGGCGTTGTGAGTATTTATCCAGTATACTTTTTAGAAGTAATTCCAGTCGACTGTGTCTTGAAAAAAATATAATTTTGATGATGCAACAGTACTTGTTTTCAAATGATCTTGTGACACACTAGTAATGAGCTCGATCAAGCCCTTTTTTTCTCATAACTGGCACTAATTCCTTAAAAAATATTTTTTATCAGATCGTTTGCTAACTCGCAAACGCCAATGTCACAGAATCTTGCTGCTCAAGCAACAGATAATTCGACATGAATAATTTTTTATCCAAAATATCCCGATCTTTTGGAAAACAGTAATAACAAATCGTTAACTCGATACCAGGCGGCTTTTCTGTACGCAGTGCCATCTTAATATTAATATCCAAATTTATTTTTCGAGAAATGAGCGGTTTCAGTTTTTTCAATGTGTAGCGATTATTGTCTTTATAATAATCGCCTACTATTGCTTTGGTATTCTTAGTTAACAACTGCAAAGCCAGCTTTACATCACTACCAGGCGTAATAAACCAAGTTTGCGTCGCCTCAAGTAAGTTACTCGATAAGGAATAATTAATGACAGGATTAGTAATCACGAGGCCATTCGGAATCTTAATCATTTTTCCAGTAATGTTATCCGTGAAATGTTCGCTCGATTGCAAAATCTTAAAATACAAGATCCCAAGCTCGTATACAAAACCAGAATGCGCACCAAGTTGAACATAGTCTCCCTCAGCAAATAAACCACGCCACGTAATAACAACCCACCCTACAAAATTCATAATAGTTTCTTTGTTGGTTACCACCAAACCGACTGATACTAAACTTAATGCATAAAACAAGTGGGTAAAGCCAACAACCCAAGTCTTAGCAATAAAGATAAGAAACAATAATACTAAAACATATTGTAAACGTGCTTCGATTCTTTTTTTCTCTTTGTGACTCTGTGCCTTCCTTAACAAAAGTAAACGAAAAACCAAGTAAGCAATAAGAAACGTAACACAGATAATGACTGTATTCAGTAAGTTTTGAGCTAATTGCGGATTGATGTATTTTGATAACATTTTAAGTTTGCACTCTATTCGTTTTATATGAACTTACAAATAAATAAAAAGCAGGTGTTACATACAGCGTAATGAGCTGTGAAAAAAGAAGCCCACCTACAATCGCGATACCCATCACACTGCGTGCTTCACCGCCAGCACCAATACCCAAAGCCAACGGCAGTGTTGCCACAATCGCTGCGACTGTTGTCATCATAATAGGCCTAAACCGAATCAGGCAAGCCTGAATAATCGCATCACGCGGCGCTAATTTTTGTGTACGCTGCGCTTGTAGGGCAAAATCAACCATCATGATACCATTTTTCTTTGTAATACCGACCAACATGATCAACCCAATAAAACTAAATAAATTCAATTCATCGTTAAAAACTAGCAGCGCCAATACTGCACCGAATGCAGCAAACGGCAAGGATGTTAAGATGGTAATGGGGTAAGTAAAATGCTCATACAATATAGCCAACATCATATAAATAATAAGCACTGTAAAAAATAGCAAAAGTGGCATCGTTCTTAAAGAATCTTGGAACAGTTGTGCTGTACCAATAAATGAACCTACAACCGTATCAGGTAATACCGTATGTGCTGCTTTGGTGATGACATCAGTTGCCTTACCCAAAGATACACCTGGTGCTAAGTTAAAAGATAAAGTGACCGCTGGAAGCTGACCATAATGATTAACTTCTAAAACACCGACACCCTCTTTTTTCTCCACTAATGACATCAAAGGCACTAATTTACCGGTGGTGGATGAGCGTAAATTTATTAAATCAATGTCACTAACATTCTTTTGAAAGCTTGGATCAATCTCCATAATCACATCATAATCACCTGAACTCGTCATGATGGTACTTACCTGCTTAGAACCATAAGAAGCATATAACGCATTTTGAATTTGATATGGCGTAATACCAAGCTGCGCGGCCTGGTCACGCAGAATATGTAAATTCAATTCGGGATTATTCAGTTTTAAATCCGAATCCAGATCTTGAATTTCTTTTACCTGTGCCAATGCTTGTTGTAACGCAAAAGAGGCCTTTTTAAGTGCTTCCCAACTGGTACTTTGTAACACATATTGATAACTGTTATTCGATGATTTTCCGCCTACACGAATAGCAGGCGGATTCACAAAATAAATTTTCAGACCTGGCACATCCTGTACAGATTTACGTAATTCCTGCATAACTTTTCCAGCATTATCCGAACGCTCACTCAATGATTTTAACTTAATAATGAAGCGTCCACTATTGGTGCTAGCCGTTCCTTCAGCACCTTGACCAACAGATGAAATCAACCCTGCCACATTGGGATTCTTAAGAATAATTTCGGCCACGGCATGCTGCTCTTTTACAAAATCTGGAAAATTAATACCATCGGGCGCTAAGACTGAACCAATCAATCGACCAGAATCATCCTTTGGCAAAAAACCTTTGGGCACAATGTAAAACAAACCACATGTAATCAGTAAAATACCTAAAGCTATCACTAGAGTTGCTTTGATATGCGCCATACTAAAAGTCAGTGTGTCATGATAAAACGATTTGCATGCATTAAAACCACGCTCAAAAAATTGCAGCGAATGATACGATTGCTTACGTTCTTGAATAAAACGACTGCATAACATCGGAATAATAGTCAGTGATACAACACCAGAAATGAGGATTGAAATAGCGACCACTGCTGCAAATTCATGAAACAACCGCCCCATAATGCCTTGCATAAAAAATATTGGGATAAACACAGCTACTAAAGATAGTGTCATAGTCACAATTGTAAAACTGATTTCTTCCGTTCCTTTCAATGTGGCTGTCAGACGATCCATACCCATTTCAATGTAACGCATAATATTTTCAAGCACAACAACCGCATCATCAATGACAAATCCAACTGCCAACACCAATCCCATTAAGGATAAATTATCCAGACTGTAACCAAATAAATACATGAAGCCAAACGTGGCAATAATCGACAAAGGTAATGAAAAAACAGCAATTAAAGTGAGTGACATATTACTTAAAAACAAAAAAATAACAATCAAAACTAAAATAGCTGCAAAAAATAAAGTGTATTGTATGTCTTTAATCGATTCTGCAATATACTCGGCTCGATTGTAGACAATATTTAATTGTGTTGTACCGGGTAAATCATGAATTAAACTCGGCATCAAGCGAATAATTTCACGACTCACGTTTACCGTATTGGCTCCAGGTTGACGATCAACCGCTAAAACAATAGCTCGCTTATGATTATACCAGGTCAAAGCTTTGTCATTTTGCACACTGTCTTGAACTGTTGCGATATCTCTAAGGCGCACAGGTGCACCGTTTTGCGAAGAAATAACCGCATTCTTAAATTGCTGGGCATTGTAAAGACCACCATCTACTTTCACTAATTTGTATGAGCCTTCTGTCATTAACGTACCGGACGGTTGATAACTGTTAAGATCTCCAATCTTTGCTGCCACAGTATCCATACTTAAATTACGATTGGTGAGTGCATTTGGATTCAATTGAATGCGCACCGCAAATTTTTGTGCACCATACACACTGACCTGCGCCACACCAGGCTCCATCGATAACTTAGGTGCAATATAATTTTCAGCATAATCATCGACCTTGGTCATCGGCACATTGTCTGCTGTGAGAGCCAAATATAAAATAGACGCATCAGCTGGATTTACTTTGCGAATTGAAGGAGGTGTTGTCATGTCTTTAGGGAGACGCTTCATGACTTGCAGTAAAGCGGATTGCACATCTTGAGCCGCTGCATCGATATTGCGATTTAAGCTAAACTCAAGAGTAATACGAGTACTACCTGAAGAGCTCACTGAACTCATCGAATCAATACCAGAAATGGTACTCAGTTCTTTTTCAATCGGTGTAGCAACAGAGGCGGCCATGGTTTGTGGATCGGCACCAGATAAATTAGCACTCACTACAATGGTTGGAAAATCAACATCCGGTAATTCACTCACTGGCAAATAAAAATAAGCAAAAAACCCAAAAATTAGCAGCGCACAAGCGAAGATGGTGGTCGCCACAGGACGCTCAATAAAGATCCGACTCACGTTCATTAACGAGTACCTGCTTTAACAATCAAAATCATACTGCCATTTTCCAAACTCGGTGGCACCATACTGACGATTTGATCACCTGGATGTAATTCATTAGATTCAATCACGGTGATGTCACCTAATTGATGTGCCTTGACATATTTAATACTGACTTTGTTTCCCTGAACTAAATACACAAACTGACCGGTGTCATCGTTTTTAATCGCCGAACTTGGCACCACTAATGCATGTTTGTTAATTGTTAGAATTAACTCTACCGTCACCAACTGTGATGGCCACAATAGTGTATTGTCATTATTAATTAAACCTTTTAATAAGATAGTACCACTGTCCGTATTAATAGCATTATCAATAAAATCGAGCGTACCCGAACCAATTTTTTCATTGTTATTTTCTGCAAATACATTAACTGTCAGAGGCCCTAATTTTCTAAATTTTAAAATCTTAGGCAATTCTTTTTGCGTTAAATTAAAGGATACGTAAACAGGATTAATTTTATTAATCGACACAAGGGGCTCCGCACTGGCGGTCGTAATCAAATCGCCTTCTTTGACACTGACATCCCCCGTCTTGCCTGCAATAGGCGCGTGGATTTTAGCATACGCCAACTTTAACATCGCCTCCTTTACTTTTTCTTGATCTACTTTAAGAGTCGCACGCTGCATCGCTGCTTGTGACATCACCTCACTAAATGCTTGTTGACTGATGTAATTATCTTTAATTAAAGTACGCAGCCGCTCTACATTTTTTTGTATTTCATTATAATGCGCCTGATCACGCATTAAATTCGCTTTGGCTTGCGCAAGTGTCGTTAAAAAAGGCGAGGGATCAATCGTAAATAACAGCTGACCCTGCGTGACGTAATCACCTGCTTTAAAATCAATATGATTTAAAATTCCAGAAATCTGTGAACGCACATTGACAGACTGAACGGATTCAACACGCCCCGGCGCTGTCAGCGCCACCGGAACAGCCTTTTCCACCACCGTTGTCACCTTTACTGCCACCGCAGCGTGCAGCGGTTTATGCTGCGCTTTTCGAAGGCTGACATGCAAAATAATATAGACTATAACAGCCGCTATAATGATGTAAAATACATACCGTCCAGAACGTGAGGTTGCCACAGTCGCTGCCTCCTATTAGTTGCAGTTCCCAGCGGGAATTGCTGATTGAATGCATAAGTTGCTGTTAGTTTGTTTATTATATACCCATTACACTTCAAGATGCGAATCGCATATTGACGTAACACAAAAGCGAGACGGGGTTCCCCCCCCCATACCCTAAATAAACACACTGCTTTTTTGACACATCCTAATTTTTTTGTTATGTTGTGCAAGAATTAACATATAGAGATAGAGAGGGTATAAAACATGGCAAATACATTAGTAAATATCACAACACCGTTATTGAATAATAAGTCAGCAGCGCAAGAAACACCATCAACAATCGCTCGTTTTCTCAAGGGTCTAGATCATCCCCTTATGACCCTCATCCATGGACTGTGGACTCTCGGTTCTTTAATTGAAATGGGGCATTATGGAGATATGTATATAAATAACGACGATATGACTACTGGCCAAAAGCTTGCTTTTTTTGGATTCATCATAATGAGCTCAGTAGCCCTTCTAACCTTCGGCGTTTCAGCATATTTCGTCGGCTCTCGGTATTGTTCTTCTGATTCTTTGTGGTGTGCTGCTTCGAGCCAGTCTAAGACGTCAGAAAGTACATCTAGCCCAGCTCCGTAATAAAAGGCGCTTTTCTAAAAACGGATTTACACAGCAGCCATTCTCGAGAGAGAATGGCTCTTCTTTATTCACGTAACAATAACATTCCAATATAAATTAAAATAGATAACACTAACGCTGCTGCAAATAACAGAGAATAGATGACAGCACCC
>CAZFAA010000049.1:8640-14253 GCA_964516605.1 uncultured Coxiella sp.
CCCATCACAGAGCCAAGGGAAAAGCCTACAATCAACGATACATACAATCTCATCTTCCAGAATTCAATGTGATCACCCTTCATCCAACGACTCACTAAAATACCCAAATCTGTCGTGGTTCCAGTCATATGTGTCGTTCTAATTAATGCTGAACCGTAATGTGTGGTCATGGCATTTTGCATTCCCATTGTCACAGCCAACACATAGCCAACCTGTAAACAATGCCACTTTAATAAAAAAATTGATGCAATAACACAAATAATTTGAACGATTAAACTGGTATGGTAGCGCCGATCACGTTTCAGGTTTTGCCCTTTGATAATCAGCCCACTGATGATACTACCCAGAAAGAAACACACCACCAATAAAAAAAGATGCAAGAACATAATATACTGCCCTTGCTGTAATGCCTTGCCCGCTAAAGTTAAATTACCCGTCACGTAACCGACTGCATTTTGCAAAATACTCAGCAAGCAAATCGAATTAATATAACCACCATTAAACGACATAACAAATGCCATGGTGTAAACCCATAATTTACTTTGAGAAATAGTCTGTTCCATGATACTTAATGTGACTAATTAAAAATAACCTGCCGTATCGGCAGGTGTACTGTCTTCTGGATTACGGCCTTTAAAATTTTCCAGTACAAAGCGAGCACTGCAATACGGACATTCAACAGAGCCTAATGTCTCAATTGGCAAATACACTTTAGGATGCGCATCCCAAACGCGCATGCCATCCATCGGGCAACTGAGCGGTAATTGATTATAAGTCACGGTATACGTGCGTTTTGTACACGCTTGTTCATCATCTGACATGAGCACTCCGGTTCAAAATACGGTTGTCCGCAGTGTATCACAAAAAGTTTAATTTTCCATGTCGTCAATGCCGTGCGATTTTAACAAAGAGCGCAGTTTTAACAGCGCTTCTTGTTGAATTTGACGCACGCGTTCACGTGTCAGACCCACCGACAAACCCACTTGTTCAAGCGTACCGACTTTATGCCCACACAAACCATAGCGGCGCATAATTACTTCGCGATGACGTTTGTCGAGTTTATTCAGCCACTCTTCGAGCTTATCTTCAAGATCATAGGCTTGAATTAAGCGTGCCGGATCCATGTTATTTTCATCGGGAATAATTTCTGCCAAGGATTTGGTGCCATCATGTGACAATGGTGCATCAATTGACGTAGAATCAGGTGCCAAACTCATGATACGACGAATATCCTCAATAGGTTTATCAATCAGCTCTGCAATTTCTTCCGGCGATGGCTCATGATCCAAATCTTGCGTTAATTTTTTCGCAGCACGCAAATAAATATTCAACTCTTTGATGATATGTATCGGCAAACGCACTGTGCGGCTTTGATTCATAATAGCCCGCTCAATCGTCTGACGAATCCACCAGGTTGCATAGGTTGAAAAACGAAATCCTCTATCCGGATCAAATTTACCAACCGCGGTCATCAAGCCAAGATTACCTTCTTCAATTAAATCCAGAAAAGCCAAACCACGATTTAAATAATGGCGCGCAATTTTTACAACCAAACGCAAATTACTTTCAATCATCTCTTTACGCGCCTGCTCATCCCCTTTGCGAATACGTTTAGCCAAGCGTACTTCATCTTCAGCACTCAATAATCCTTGAAAACCAAGTTCTTTCAAATAAAGTTGCGTAGGATCCATACTGTGCTGACTGTCATCGTCCGCAACAGCAAACCGTACATTTTCTTCGTCAAAAAACTTTTCTTTTGCGCGATCATCAGCTGACCTAGAACGAGAATCAGCAAAAATTATACTATTTTCACTTATTATAGATGATTTATTGGATTTTCCTGTACGAGACATTGCCACACTTCCTTTGTGTTAATCTACTTTCAACGCAAGATTTGCATGGGGTTAATCGGCTGTCCATTATGCCGAATTTCAAAATGAAGTACCGCCCTACCTTCATTGTTTGTACCCATGACAGCAACTTGTTGTCCTTGGTGTACTCGATCACCTACCTGCACTAGATTCTTTTGATTAAAAGCATAAGCACTAAGATAATCCTCACCGTGTTTTATTATAATCAAATTCCCATAGCCACGCACCCCATCGCCACTATAAACGACCACTCCAGAGGCTGCTGCATGCACAATTTCACCTAAAAATCCGGCTATATCAATTCCAGCATTACCTGCAAATCCAGGCTTAAAATATTGAATAATATAACCTTTAACAGGCCACCCCCAAGATAGGGCTGCACTTTGATTATCAGAAAAATTATTTTGTAAAAAATTTGAACTTTTTTTAGTGACTAGCATTGGCCTATTTATAACCTGCTGTTTTAATGTCAAACTCTGCCCTGACCAAATTTGGTAAGAAGACGATAAATGATTTATACGGGCAAGCGTTTTAATGTCTAAGCCATAAGTCCACGCAATAGAATAGAGCGTATCACCAGATTGAACGCGATAATGGTACGGTGCTACTTTGGGTACAATACCTGCTTGAGTGACCGGTGCATAGCCACCATCAAAACAAGCACTCACAAAGCAACCCACACAAGACCAAATTAAAGCGGTGACTGCAACTCTGATGTATTTTCTAAACAAGCCAGATAGGTCCTGTGAATTACTGCGAATCCACTTCACGTTCAAGACCTCCAACCCAAGAAGCTAACTGATCAAATGCCTCATACTGTGTCAGATCAACACGCAGTGGAGTAATAGATACCTTTTTATCCTTTATGGCAAAAAAATCTGTTCCAGGGCCTGCATCTTCTTCTTTCCCAGAAGGACCAATCCAATAAATAGGTGCGCCACGTGGATCTAACTGACGAATAGTCGGCTCCGCACAATGACG
Source organism: uncultured Coxiella sp. (assembly GCA_964516605.1). Taxonomy (GTDB): domain Bacteria; phylum Pseudomonadota; class Gammaproteobacteria; order Coxiellales; family Coxiellaceae. The sequence continues at coordinate 11,493 of CAZFAA010000049.1, forward strand.
TGTGCCCAAACGCGTTACATCAAAACCCCTAATTTCATTCAGCGGCACATCAGGTATATTCACATTCAAAATAGTGCCTGCAGGAAGTGGAGTGACTAACAGCCTTTTTACCAGCAATAGAGCTACTTCTGCTGCGGTATCGTAATGCCGCAGGTGCTCACCCGCTAAAGATAAGGCAATTGCTGGTAAACCCATAAAACGCCCTTCCATTGCTGCTGCAACCGTTCCAGAATACCACACATCATCACCCATATTGCTGCCCGCATTAATACCAGATAACACCATATCAGGTAATGTCTCCAACAAACCTGTCATAGCAATATGCACACAATCTGTTGGCGTTCCCTCAACTGAAACACGATGCTCTTCAATATATTTAAGACGAACTGGACGCGATAATGATAATGAGTTACTCGCGCCACTGCGATTGCGATCAGGTGCCACAACCGTGACGTGCGCAATTTTTTTTATCGCTTCAGCTAAAGCAACAATACCATCTGCGTAAACACCATCGTCATTTGAAATAAGTATTTTTAACATCGTGATAGATTAGCATAGAGTGCAGGCAGTGGAAATAGACGCATTTAATTCAGCCGAGAATTTCAGACTTTACTAAGCAGACCACTACTGTAGCCGCTAAGCCTTCTTCACGACCGATCCAACCCATACCTTCATTCGTCTTTGCTTTGACGCTAATATGCGTAATAGGCAACTGTAAAACTGCACTTAAATTCTCACGAATTTGTGGAATATAACGCATCATTTTGGGCGCTTGCGTGATAATGGTCGCATCCATATTCGATAATTGCCAATTGTGCTTTTTTAACAGCGACATAGCATGCTTTACAAATTCAACACTTGGCATACCTGAAAAGCGCGGATCCGTATCCGGAAAATGGGATCCCAAATCACCTAATGCTGCAGCACCGAGTAATGCATCTACTAAAGCGTGTAATAATACATCACCATCTGAATGTGCTTTAATGCCTTTTTCATGCGGAATATTCACTCCGCCAATAGGAATATACGTTCCTTGCATAAAGCGATGACTGTCGTAACCAATCCCGACTCTCATGTATTGCTCTCCTGATCTTTTTTTAAAAAATTCAAATCTTCCCAATAAGTCACTTTGATATTGTTACGGGTACCCATAACAACTTGCGGTTGCAAGCCCATAAATTCTATAGCACTAGCTTCATCAGTCACACAAAACCCAGCAGCCAACGCTTGCTCGAGAGCAGAGTGCAAAGTACTTAGACGAAACATCTGTGGAGTTTGCGCACACCAAATAGTCTCACGCGGTATAGTTTGTTGAATGCGATGATTACGAACGCACTTTATCGTATCGGTAGCAGGCATTGCTAAAATACCGCCTACTGCATCATCTTTTACAGCATCAATCAATCGTTGTACATCGGAAACTGTCACAAAAGGTCGGCATGCATCATGCACCAAAACCCATTGCTGCGGAGCTTCCATTGTTGCCAAATAACGTAAGCCATTTAACACGGATTGTGCACGCTGCTCACCACCGGTAATGGCGATAATCCGATCTGGCTCCGAAAATTTTAATTGCGACCATTGCAGGTCTTGTGGATGGAGGGCGACAACAATTTGGCTGATGTGAGGGCACTTTAAAAAACAATTAATACTGTGCTCCAGTAGGCATTGATCGCCTATTTTTATATACTGCTTGGGGCATTCTGAACGAAAACGTCGCCCAATGCCGGCAGCTGGAATCACAACCGAATAGCCAGAATTAATTTTGTTGAGAATGGGCATGCTGTACTACCTGATAAAATGTCTCACCCCGTTTCACCATCCCCAATTCGGCACGAGCCCGCTCTTCAATCGCTGTATTACCACTTTTTAAATCCGCTATATCAGCACGCAACGCATCGTTGCGCTGCTTTAATTGATCATTCGATTGTTGAGCCGTTGCAATATGATCCGTCAGTTTCCAAGCACTGATCACACCACCCTCTGCAAACCAAAATTCATACTGCAGCACCACAAATAACATCACTAAGATCATCACAATAAACCGCACACACTTTCTCCTTAAAGATCTTTGAGTTTACTGAGGACAGCCCTCTCAAAATATACAATGCTCGCCAGTGAAAATACGAACCACACAGTAGGTAGAACAGTATTTTCCCTTGGAAAAGCGATCTGGCTTTTGCACTCCTTCAATCTGCTGTTCACATCTTAAAGTGTAATGAATGTATTTTAACAGTAATTACGGCCAAAATTAAAATTTTATTGGAAACGTCTCAATTCCTGCATAATGGGCATCTTCCCCCAATTGATGCTCTATTTTTAAAAGACGATTGTATTTGGCAACACGCTCTGAACGGCACAATGAACCTGTCTTGATCTGACCCGCTGATGTGGCAACAGCTAAATCAGCAATAGTGGTATCCTCGGTCTCTCCAGAACGATGTGACACGACCACACCGTAATGGGATTGCTTGGCAATACCAATCGTCATTAAAGTTTCAGTTAAGGTACCAATTTGATTAAGCTTAATTAATATAGAATTAGCAACGTGTTTACGAATTCCATCTGTTAATGTTCGTGGATTGGTAACGAACAAATCATCCCCAACCAACTGAATCTTCTGACCCAAACGTTTAGTCATCATCTGCCAGCCATCCCAATCATCTTCACTCAAGCCATCTTCAATCGATAGAATTGGATACTGTTTGGTCCACCGCTCTAAGCGATCGACCATCTGCTCACTCGATAACTGAGAACCTTC
>CAZFAA010000050.1:0-14036 GCA_964516605.1 uncultured Coxiella sp.
ACAGCTTTACTTCTTCACCATTAATAGATATTATTTTGGTCGATATTTTTATTGGTCAAGGTGGCAGAAGAATGAGACGTATATCACGTAAAAAAAGGCAAGAAGAAGCAGACAGACAGCGGAGAGAGGCTGAGCAAGCAAGAACACTACCAACTAAACAAGAACAAAAAGCAGCCGAAGAATTAAAGCAAAGACAAGACCAAGCAAAGGCAGCGTTTAAAGAAGCATGCGACTTGATGAGTCAACAAGGAAAAAGTGCCTGTGCTGCTGACGCAGCAGCCGCCGCAAAAAAGTCGAGTCATCCTTTTCTGCCAGAGTTTTTTTTAGAGTCAGAAAATTATGCAACAATTGTAGCAAATATTGTTAAGCAATTTTTTGGTGATTTATTTGCTGATCTTAATCCCTACCCTTCATTGGACTTAGCTCCACCAGCTCTAACTACTTCACGACAAAGTGCGCAAATGTTAGCTCACAATCATTTGGCGGTAAGTGGTCTTAACCCAGAAATAGATAGTCTGCCAGAACCTAGCGAAAGGCAAGAGCATACTCTCGGCGACCTCAACCCTAGACTATTTCAACAGGAGAAAGTAAAAAAAATGGGCGCTAAGCTCCCGGCACAAGGAAACCGCGACAAAATGAGGGCTAAACTGGCAAGTAATCCAAACCGTAGTATGAGCCAAATAGAGCTGGATCGCCTTCGAGATCCCTGCGGCTTACTTGATTCCGCCCCCTTTATTTTTATTAACATTTCTAGTCTGATGAAGTCGCTCGCCCCTCGTTCTAATAATGCTCCTGCAGAGTGCATTTCATTTTTTTATTCTCTTATCGCATCAACAGTGGGGGCAGAAGCAAGTACTCTATCAAAATCTATGCAAGCAGCCATGATACGTATTGTTTTAGCAAATCCAGAAAAACGAAGCACATTTAAACAAAAAATAGGCGATTTATTCTCTAAGTTAATTGAAAGCGATTACTGTAAAGAATCAAAGAAGATCGGCACAAAAATAAGAGACAACGATTATGAGACATTAAAATCATATATTACTTGGATGCAAAGGATAATTGATTTCACATATCACCCATTCATTTCAGAATTGGAAAAATTATTTGCGATATTGGTGTTTAATAAGACAATAGATTTGTTAGAAAATCCAAGAGATGAAAATTCAAGATACCAAACCAATAAGGATATTATTTATCAGGAATTAAAAAAGTTATTATTGGCCTGCCCTAAATTAGAAAAAAAAGAAGCAAAAGAAGAAGAAGCAGATTCAATACCAACATTCAGAGCATGAATCGTAACACCTCGCCATACATCAGGGTAGCGCTATACGCCAACCACACTCGTCAGTCACCGCTTGCGCTGCACACGGCGCAAGCGATTCGCATTCAACACCACTGTTAGCGATGAGAGCGTCATGGCTAAGCCTGCCAATAGGGGACTCAACAAAAGATGCAGCCAGGGATAGAGCACACCAGCTGCAATCGGAATACCCAGCACATTATAAATAAATGCGCCAAATAAATTTTGTTTGATATTACGCAGCGTATAGCGCGAAATCTTAATGGCATCAGCAACGTGTGTGAGGGATGAGCTCATGAGCGCCATATCAGCCGCTTCAATAGTCACATCCGCACCACCGCCAATAGCAATACCGACATTCGCTTGAGATAACGCAGCCGCATCATTAATACCATCGCCTACCATCGCAACGATAAACCCTTGTTGCTGCAATGTTTGTATGTGCATCACTTTGGCATCCGGCATGACATTCGCAATCACTTCACTGATGCCTACTTGCTGTGCTATATACGCTGCCGCTTTTTGATTATCACCGGTAAGCATAATGACGCGCTGACCCTGCTGCTGCAACAACTGAATTGCTGCACGCGAATCGCTTTTAACCGCATCAGCAATCGCAATCAGGCCTTCGACTTTATTATTAATCGCTACAAACACAACTGTTTTACCCTGTGACACAAGCTGTTCATACTCCACTTGATACGCTTCATAATCCACTGCTTGAGACTGCATGAATGCACTATTACCCACAACTACAAACGACCTCTCTACATAGCCTGATATGCCTTGCCCAGCCACTGCTTTAAACGATTCCACATGCAAAGAACTCTCTGAAGATGCTTTGGCACAAATAGCACGCGCTATAGGATGTTCTGAATTGTTCTCAAGCGCTGCAGCCAATAACATCAGGTGTGCGGGAGCCATCGTATGCGCAATAACATCGACTACCTGTGGCTTGCCTTGAGTAATCGTACCGGTTTTATCGAGAACGACCACATCAACTGTGGCAGCCACCTGTAAGCCATCACCTGTGCGAATTAAAACGCCCCACTCTGCTGCCTTACCCACACCAGCCATCACCGCCATCGGTGTGGCAAGACCTAATGCACAAGGACACGCAATCACGAGCACAGCGATCGCTGTAGTCAGTACAAATCCTGCAACTGGCTCAGGCCCCCATACAAACCAACCCATCGCGGTCAACAGTGCTGCTATCAATACACACGGCACAAAAACACTGGCAATTGTATCCACTAAACGACTCACCTGAGGCTTAGCATTTTGCGCAGTTTGTACCAGACGAATAATACGCTGCAGTGCCGTATCGCTACCAATACCTGTGGCCTGATACACAATGCGGCCCATTTCGTTGAGTGTACCAGCATAAAGTTTATCGCCCGCTTTTTTGTGCAATGGTTGTGATTCACCAGTTAACATCGATTCATTAATCTGTGAATCCCCTTCCATCACAACACCATCAACTGCCACGATTTCACCGGGTAATAATCGAATAAGCTCATTTAATTTGATAGTATCAATCGCGACATGATGCTCCAAGCCATCACGCATAACACGCGCTGTCTTGGGACTGAGCCCAATTAAACGTTGCAATGCTTGCGATGTTTTTCCGCGTGCACGCATCTCAAGAGCATGACCAAAATTAACAAATGCAAGCAGTAATACGGTTACCTCAAAATACACATGCCGCGCCATCGGCGGAATAAGACTCGGGAACAAGACAACGAAGGTTGAAAAAAACCACGCCACACCCGTGCCCATCCCCACCAAGGTATTCATATCACCGCGGCGTGTCAATATGGAGCGGAAAAATCCACGGTAAATAGAGCGGCCGCTATACCACATCACACCCAATACCAACACCGCTATCACCATCCACAACCATTGACGGTACGCAACATTCACCGACGGCAGCCACGGCACCACCATATCACTCAACAAGGGAATACCGATCACAGCCGCCACGATAGCTTGACGCACCAGTAGGCGATAATGCTGCAGCATGACAGCTGAGTCCTGTGTATTCATTTTATCTCCAGGTATCATCGATGAAAATCACGACTGATTTTTCAGAAACAACGATAAAAATTGACGTTTCTGTGCATCTTTTTTCGTACGTTTTAGCTCAACATTACCCCAGCACACCACTGGATCCGCACCCAAATAGCCATATATGAGCTGCTGTTTAATTTGCACCAGTATCGCTTGACTCGGTAAACGCACACCCAATAAGGTGAGCCAATAGCGGATCACATTACTTTGCCGACTGTCGCTTAATTTTTTTAACGCGTCACTATTTAGAAGTTGTGCTTGCGGTCCTTGCACGCTTTGGTAATCTATGTGCGCTAATTCATCAAGCAATTCTGCTGCATGCGCTGCATGCAGACCACTGCGTGCAATATTTTGAATCACACCTTCACGGCGCACAGCTAATTCTGGAATAATACGATGGCGCAGAAAATTACGATCAAAATCATCCTGCATATTACTCGGGTCTTCAATCCACGATAACTGTTGCGTGGCTGCATACGCTTCGATTTGCTCACGTGTCACAGCTAATAAGGGGCGAATATGCATGCCTAATCCTAATTTTTTTTGAACGGGCATGCCACTTAATCCTTTCAATCCCGCACCACGCATCAATTGCAATAATATTGTTTCAGCTTGATCATTTTCATTATGCGCCGTCAATAAAATACCCTGTTCATGCAAAAGAGATTTAAATACACCATAACGTAATTCGCGTGCAACCGCTTCCAAGGAGTGACGCGGTTTTTTAATGACCGTCACGCTTACGGCTTGAAATGCCACACCTAAATCAACACAGATTTTTTGACAATGCTGCTGCCACAGATTCGCATCAGGGTGCAATCCATGATTGACATGCACAGCGGTCACCAGTTGAGTCTGAAGCTGTGCAATAGCATGTAGCAATACATGTGAGTCCACACCGCCACTGTAGGCAACAAAGAGTGTTGTGTGAGGTTGGTCTGGTAAAAATCGCTTGATATGCTCGATTAACGAAGGCACTAATACGCTACCCATTTTTTATAACGCTGCTGCACTAAATCATCAGTAGATAATTTTTTAAGCTGTTTTAAGTGACTGCGCAGACGATCTTGTATACGATCTGCCATACGGTCTAGATCACGGTGTGCGCCGCCTAAGGGTTCAGGGATCACATCATCTACAAGACCCAATGACTGCAAGCGCTCTGCTGTCAAATTCAGCGCTTCAGCGGCCTCATTCGCTTTTTGCGCACTTTTCCATAAAATTTTAGCGCAACCCTCCGGAGAAATTACAGCATAATAAGCATACTGCAACATCAAGGTGCGATCACCCACACCGATACCTAGCGCACCACCTGAACAACCCTCTCCAATAACCGTACAAATAATTGGTGTTCTCAAAGTCGACATTTCAAATAAATTACGCGCAATAGCCTCGCTTTGATTATGCTCTTCGGCTGTAATACCAGGGTAAGCACCCGGTGTATCTAAAAAAGTAAAAACAGGTAACTGAAATTTTTCGGCCAGCTTCATGAGACGCAAGGCTTTGCGAAAACCTTCTGGTGATGCCATACCAAAATTACGCTCCAATTTTTCTTTCGTAGTACGCCCTTTTTGATGACCAATCACCATCACAGGCTCTCCATCAAAACGTGCCATGCCGCCTACCATTTCAGGCGCTCGCGCAATATGACGATCTCCGTGTAACTCTTGGAAATCTGTAAAAATGCGGCTGACATAATCCATCGTGTAGGGACGTAATGGATGCCTTGCCAACTGTACAATCTGCTCTGCTGATAAATTTGAAAAAATAGACTTCGTCAATTCACGGACTTTCTTCTCCAGGCGACTGACCTCTTCGCTGATATTAACCGTAGACGCACCACTGACACGGCGCAATTCGTTAATTTTTTCTTCTAACCGCGCAATCGGCTGCTCAAAATTCAAATAATCCAGATTCATATACGACCTTCAAAATCAAAAAGTTAACCAATTAGCCGTGTCATTCAACCTACAATCATTCCAGATAAACTATCAAAGTTTTAGCATACTTTGATAACGAAAAGCAGCTTTTTTATCATGCTTTTTACGAACCTTTAGGTGCATACCGCATCAACAAAGGGGAAAATAACGTGACCGTCCCTGCCTGTTACTCTGGAGTGTTGCAACAGCCGTTGCGCAAGCTGCAATTCCCACCAGGATTTGTAGTTCAATCTATCTACCAATTGAGTCCTAGAGGCATATATTATAGTATACTACGCCCACAGCAACCCCTGCGCGTCAAGCAAGCCTGGGAGGCAACACTAATCAGATCAGCAACCTTTGCAAAGGGCTACACAATTACGAGGATACCATATGGGACTTACCGGTCTAAAGTGGCTTACATTGAGCATTATTTTCGTGATCAGCCTGATTTCAGGGTTTACTACATTACATATCGCCAACCGCTATCGCAAACTGGTCTCAATGGCCGAAGCTCTAGCGAACGGTATCTTTGTCGGTGCCGCCCTATTTCACCTATTGCCTGATGCTATCACAGATTTCACCTATACTTTTCACGCTTTTGCCTCAGTAAACGCCATCTTAATGACCGTCATCAGCTTTGCATTATTGATGGTAATTGAGCAACAAATCACGCGTCGAATTTCAAATTACCGCCACATCGCCAATGTTGGTCCTTTATTAGTAACCTTATCAATCCATGCTTTTATCACAGGTCTTGCCTTAGGTATCTCAAATAGCTACGCCGTTGTCATCAGTTTACTGATTGCCATTCTGGCACATAAGGCATTTGAAATGTTTGCACTCGTAATTAATCTTCACAGACAACTCAAACACAAACAACATGTGCGTATTTTATTTTTTATTTTTTCATTTATCACACCTCTTGGTATTGTAATTGGAACATCAGAAAATGCTTTCTTATCGCTGACCCAGCATAGCCTACTGACTGCTTATCTTAATGCAATGTGTGCAGGTACCTTTTTATACATTGCCACTATACACTCACACCACAAACATCATCCCCACCATGATGGCTATCAGAAATACCAACAAATCCTTGCCACACTGATTGGCATCGCCTTGATGGGTATATTGGCATTTTGGATTTAAGATAATCAGTCCGGCACACGCCAGGAACATATAGAAAAATAGGCGACAAACAAGTAAGGTTTTTCAAGCAAAATGGACTCTCTATAACAACCTAACGGGGAACGCTGACTTTATGGCGATTTAACTCTTTGTACGCAGCAGCCCTGCTGCTGTTTGCGCAGTGGGCATCACTAACATCTGCCGAATATTCACATGCGCAGGTGCTTTGACTACATAAACTATACTGCTCGCAATATCTTCTGCTTTTAATGCCTCAAAACCTTCATATACAGAATCAGCGCGTTGCTTATCCCCCTTAAAACGCACAGTTGAAAATTCTGTATTAACAAGGCCCGGATCTATTTCTGTAATACGAATATCCGATTCATGTACATCCATTTTCATGCCTTCACTGATAGCACGCACAGCAAATTTTGTGGCGCAATATACAACACCGCCCGGGTAAACTGAATAGGATGACGTTGAACCAATATTAATGACATGCCCACGATTACGTGCCAACATACCTTTTAAAACAAAATGCGACACATATAATAATCCTTTGATATTGGTATCAATCATGCGCTCCCAATCATCAAACTGCCCATCTTGAATTTTATCCAATCCTGCTGCAAGCCCTGCGTTATTGACTAACACATCAATATCGCACCACTCGGGCGGTAACGTAGTAATAGCGTGCTCTACCGCCATGTTATCACGTACATCCAGCACCAGGGTATGTACCTTAACTGCAAATTGAGCCTCTAATTTTATTTTAAGTGTATGCAATTTTGATTCGCTACGCGCACAAGCAATAATATGCGCTCCTTCTCGTGCAAACGCATATGCAGTGGCCTCACCAATGCCTGCGGAAGCACCTGTAATCAAGACAATTTTATTGTTAAGTGACATGCCCACCCCCAATAGCTGAATAACAAATTCTGAATCCTACACAAATAGTAGCAAGCATGCCAACTTATAATAACAATGGCAATCCTTGTTCATCAGATTGAATGTGTACATAGTGCTGTACTGAGTGCGGAGCAGAATGGTGCTTAATGGGATGATGCAGCGGTTGTTTGAAATGTTTATGCGCATAGTTGGATGCTTGGGTAGTAGGAGTTACATACACCTTCCAACTGTGTAAAAACATCAACACAGTAATCAAAAGAAACATTACATACAATGTTTTCTTTTTTTTAGGTTGCATGAACGCTCTCCAGTTAAACAATGGACTAATTCTAATCAAAAATAAAGTAATGCGCCGTAGCTAACTGCAAACAACTAGCCACAGATCAAATGTCGTGCTAATCTCTTGTCAAATCCAAGGAGTTACACGCTAAGGTAGGCAAAAATGATCAAAAAAATACTCTCATCTGCTTTTTTATTAGCAAGCATACCGCTTCTCAATGGCTGCTTTCATGATGCTGTTGATAAGCGTGACCCTTATGAGAATTTCAATCGCCCCATGTTCGCTTTTAACATGACCCTCGATCATTTATTTTTACGTCCAATCACGCATGTTTATACTTTTGTGACTCCAAAACCGGTACAAAAGGGTGTGACCAATGCCTTTAATAACGTCGACGAAGTCATCACCATTCCAAATGATATTTTACAAGGCAAATTCCTTTTCATGCTCAATGATGTGTGGCGTGTAGTGTTGAATTCAACTGTCGGTATCGCCGGTTTATTTGATGTGGCAAAACACATGGGCCTACGTCCTCATTATGAAACATTTGGCCTGACACTGGCTTACTGGCAAGGTAATCAACAATCGCCTTACCTGGTTTTACCGTTTATTGGACCCGGCACTTTCCGCTCAGCATATGGAACCATGATGGATGTGCCTGCATCCCCCTTCTTCTTAATTCCTTGGGATTATTGGTATGTAGATGTTGGTTTGCGCGGATTGAACTTAGTTAACCGTCGCTCTGCTCTTATGGAAGCCAACCGCATGATCGATACAGCGTTTGATCCGTATGTGTTTGTACGCAGTGCTTACACACAAACCATGGATAAAATAACAGCTGAAAATCAAGTTGAAACTTTTCATTCAAAGAATATTGTGAGTCAAAATGTTATCACTGTTCAAGATTATCAAAATGCAGAAAATACAACCGATTTGGGTACTGGAACAGGAGCCGGTGAAACAGAGGCGACATCAGTGAAAAAAGCTGAGGAAAATGGGTTTATTTTTGATAACGATGAAGCCACAACAACACCTACTAAAACTAAAATGGTGAAAGCGTCTTCTACTGGAGCAAAAACCACAACTCATCCAAGCAAGTAATTGGTATAATCACATTAAGACACGCTCTGACGATTTTTAAATACATTATTAACTATATCGACTCGGTACGTGGATCACGATTCATCAAAATCGTGACCTGTTCTTTAATGTCAGCCGCTTCATACATCACACGATATAAACAGTCGACAATTGGCATGTCGACATGGTGTTTATGTGCTAAATAGTATACCTGTTTGGTATTGGAATAACCCTCAATCGCTTGGCCAATTTCTTGTTGTGCTGTGTGAGTCGAGTGTCCACGCCCCAACAATAATCCAAAACGACGATTGCGTGATTGATCGTCCGTACACGTTAAAATAAGATCGCCGACGCCAGCCAAACTCAGTAATGTGTGCTCGTGTCCACCCAACGCCAAACACAAACGCCGCATCTCCGCCAAACCGCGTGTCATCAACGCACTGCGTGCATTCGCGCCAAAACCTACCCCATCACTCACACCGACGGCAATGGCTAAAATATTTTTCACCACACCACACAACTCAAGGCCTACAAAATCAGCATTCAGATACACGCGAAACATATCACTGTGCATGCGCGCGATCATATCCCGATTAAATACCTCATTATTACCCGCTAAACTCACCGCTGTTGGCAACCCCCGAGCGACTTCTTTCGCAAAACTCGGCCCCGATATCAAGGCCATCGGTGTGTCAGCGCCATAAGAGTTTTTTACCACATCGCCAAGTAGCTGATGTGTTTTAGGATCAATGCCTTTGGTGCCCCATATAATACGCAAACCCGTTGGCACAATTTCTTTGAGCTGAATCACGGTATCTAAAAATGCAAAAGACGGCACAACGATAAATACATCCTCCACCCCATCGAGTAATTGGTGTAAATTATCTGAAATCAAAATAGATTCAGGAAGGTGAATACCCGGCAAGTACGCTGGGTTTTCACGTAATGTATTCAATACGTTGGCTTGCTCGCTATCATAAGACCACAAACGCACGGGATTACCTGTACGCTCTAACAATAAAGCTAGCGCTGTGCCCCAGGAGCCTGCGCCTAACACCACGATTGGTTTACGCGTTTGCTGTGCCACCGTGACCCACCCCTTGTTGCTGCTCTAACAAGGCATCAAAATTTACCGGTGCTAAATAGAGCTGTGGGAACCCTGCCTTTACAACAGCATCTGTTACCACTTCACGCGCATATGGATACAAAATATTCGGGCAAAAACTACCTAGCAAATGCTCCATTTGCTCTTCTGGAAAACCCATCACAGTAAAAATACCAGCCTGTTTTACTTCAACTAAAAAAGCTGTTTTAGTTTTAACTTTTACCGTCACGGTAACCGTTAATACGACTTCACGCACACCATCACTTAATTCTTTTTTGCCATCTACGGCCAAATCCAAATTCATTTCAGGCTCCCACTGCTCTAAAAAAATCTCTGGACTATTAGGGCATTCAACAGATAGGTCTTTTATATATAAGCGCTGAATCGCAAATTGTGGTTCATTTTGTTGTGCGCCTTGGCCATTTAATGTTTCTGCATTCATTTTTTTTTACTCCTCATTTCAACAATTCTGTTAACTGCCCCTGCTGCTCTAAAGCCCACAGCTGATCAAATCCACCAATACCCTTACCATTGATCAAAATCTGCGGCACAGTGCGTCTACCCTCACTGAGAGACAACATTTCTTGCAATTTCGCTGGGTCTAAATCAACACGAACCTCTTCAAATACAACGCCTTTATGCGTGAGTAAGTGTTTAGCACGATCACAATAGGGGCAAGAAAGTTTTGAATAGACCACCACATGAGCCGCCATTATTTATCTCCTTTAACTAAAGGTAATTTAGCATTGCGCCACGCATTCAGACCACCACCTAAAATCTTCACATTTTCAAAGCCGGCTTGATTTAACTTGTGCGCATAGCTTTGCGCCTTCTGCCCCATGGCATCAACCACTATTAATGGTTTAGATTTGTATTTTTGTAATTTCTTGATCTGCACATCCCAGCTGGACATAGGGATATTTAAAGAACCAATGATGTGAGCATCCAGAAAACTATTGGGCTCGCGTATATCCACCACCACCGCCATATCACGGTTTATCATGTGAGTAACTAACTGTGGCGTTAATCGATTACCACCTGCGATACCTGAAGTACGCGCTTCTAAATAAAAAATGGCAAGAAGTAAAATAAGGAAGCCACCACACATAGCCCAGTGATTTCCAACAAATTGACTTAACTGCTCCATTCAATTGATCCCCTGCCCGCATAAAAGAGGGTAAGTATACTGAATAGTAGAAAGAAATGGAAACGTGACATCATCTGTTCAACAATTCACAGGCTTAATTGCACATTGCCTAAGAGGCTTACAACACTCCTGAGTGCAGCAAGGAGGATCGGCATTCTTTGCTTCTTTGCTTCTTTGCCCACACGATACGAACTTGAATTGCGTAATCCACATGATCAAAAATGAATTAGTGCCCTCAAAGGATCAGAGTATTTTAATGCTTGGACACAAATCACTATTACTTGATTCACTAGTAACCAACAGAAACTAAGGCTACAATATAACCACCATGAAATCATCACGATACATTGCATACACTATTATTGGACTCGCCACCACGGCCTCAACACTGTGCGTTGGCAGCCCAACTGATGCTAATTTGAAGCAAATCAACCACAATATTCACAACATCAAACAGGTTTTAGTCATTAACCAACAACAGCAGCATGAACAACAACAGGCTCTCGAATCAATTGAAACTCAAGCCGCTCATATTGCATTGCAATTGCATAAAACCAATCAAGATATGAATGTCAAAGTTAAAGACATTACTGTATTGCAAGCAAAGCTTGCTCAATATGCCACCGCTATCGCATCGCAAAGAGAAAGCCTCAGCACCAACATCAAAACAATTTATATGCTCGGGCAGCATTCTGACCTGCAACTTTTATTGGGACAGAATGATCCGGCAAAAATTGAGCGCACCCTCACCTACTATCACTATTTAAATAAGCAACATACTGAGCAAATTAACCAACTGAAAAACACCCTCACACAAGCTCAAAATGCACTCGCGACAATGCAGCAAAATCTTCAAGAATTGAGTAAATTAAAAGCCCAAGAGCAGGAACAATTGGCCTCCATAAAAGGTTTAAAACAAAAGCGTAGCAGCTTGATTATTAAGATAAAAAATAATATTTTAAGCGAGTCACAGCAACTGCAAATTCTCTTGGCAAACAAACAACGCCTAGAAGATGAATTACGTGCACTCAGTGCCAATCCATTACTCTTTCAAGCCATAGGAAAACCCTTCAGTCAACTCAAGCGCCACTTGAGCTGGCCGACCAAAGGTAAATTAATTGCACAATATGGTACAAAATTTGATAAAAGCCAGCTAATATTGAACAGTGTGCTGTTCACAGCACCTCTTGATCAACCGGTTTATGCGGTGGCGGATGGAAAAGTTATCTTTGCACGTTGGCTAGAAGGTTATGGCCTGTTGATCATTATTTACCATGGACAAGGTTATATGACACTGTATGGACGCAATCACTACCTCTACAAACAAACTGGCGATATCGTTCATGCTGGAGATCAAATAGCAGCTGTTGGCGATACGGGCGGTCACGAAACACCATCACTCTATTTTGCTATCCGACATAATACCTTGCCCATCAATCCAATTGAATGGTTTAAAAGTAGCTAAAGTAGCTCAGGAGATGATGATGTTAAAAAAAGCGATGTATTACGTTACGGCCGCCCTATTGGGCATTTCAAGTATGGCGATGGCAACCAGCTCGGATGATTCGACTGAAACAAGCATTCCACGAGATGACATTCAACAATTTGTAACGACGATCGCGATTATCAAACACTATTATATTAAAGATGTATCCGATAAAAAATTATTTAATTACGCCATAAATGGTATGCTGAGCAGCCTTGATCCTCACTCAAGCTTTCTCGATGAACAATCTCTTCAAGAATTACAATCTTCTGTCAACGGCAAATTTGTAGGAGTTGGTATTGAGCTGACCATCCAAGATAAGGCCCTTAAAGTCATCGCACCATTACAAGGCACACCCGCTGATCAAGCAGGTATTAAACCGAATGACTTGATTATCAAAGTAGGTAATAAGCTGGTACAAAACATGACTCTGCAAGAAGCTATTAATAATATTAAAGGTTTACCTGGTACATACGTAACACTGACTATTGTACGTAACGGTGCTGAAAAACCTCTTGTTAAAAAAATCAAACGTGACGTGATTAACGTGGTCATGGTCAAAGATAAAATGCTCGAAGCTGGATACGGTTATGTGCGCTTAGCGATGTTCCAAGGGCCTGTTGCTAAAAATTTACATGCTGCCATTAATAAATTATTACAACAATCCAATGGACACCTGAACGGGTTTATATTGGATTTGCGTTCTAATCCAGGCGGTTTATTACAAGCCAGTGCAGATGTTGCCGGAACTTTTTTAAATGCCAGCACACTACCTAAAAAATATAATGACCTAATTGTATATACCAAAGGCCGTATTCAAGGGTCTGATATATCCTTCAAAGCACATCAAACTGATATGTTGCACGGCACACCAATGGTGGTGTTGATTAATGGTGGCTCAGCCTCAGCTTCTGAAATTGTTGCAGGTGCATTACAGGATTATAAACGGGCTATCATCATGGGTACACGCAGCTTCGGTAAAGGCTCCGTACAAACCGTCATTCCAATCAACAAAACCACGGCCGTCAAAATCACGACGGCTTTATATTACACGCCCAGCGGCAGTGTCATTCAAGCACGTGGTATTATTCCGGATGTTTCTGTGCCTGAGTTGGAAGTATCCGACAAAAATCTTAAAAATGTAGTGACGGTTGATGAGTCGGATTATCAAAATCATCTTATTAATGCTAATGACAAACAAAATGCGCTGTCATTAAAAGATCTTAAAGTAAAACGCAAACAAGAATTAGCGCTGGCTAAAGAAGATTATCAGATGTATGAAGCATTAATGATGTTAAAAGGCATGAATGCTATTCAAAGAAGATAGCGTATAATCATCACGCTCAGCAGTTCTCGCTGAGCGTGAATAACTGAATCACACCTGAAACAATCTCAAGCAGCAACGACACACCATGCAACATGTGTGGAGCTATTTTTCAACAAAAATCATCCACTAAAAAAAAACCTGGATCTAGACCTATCAAATAAAAATCGGGGAGGGGTTCACTCAACCCTGCTACCTATTTGAAAATCGATCCAATCAGCGCTGGAGTAGATGAAGGAACTGTTTTTATGGGCACACCTAACAATTAAACTGCAACTG
>CAZFAA010000051.1:0-13881 GCA_964516605.1 uncultured Coxiella sp.
CCGTGTGCGGCGACGACCCGCCGCGGCACACTCTGTCTGGTTAGCTGCTGATGTACCCGCTGAACAGCCTCACCAAGCAGACCACGCGAGCCCCGCAGCATGATTAAACTACTTACCCAAGCCGCAACAATCTCAGCACGTCCCAACCCATAGCTGTGTTTATCAGAAGCGGGTTTTGTAGCAATCCACGCAGCAAAGGCTGCAATACTTAATGCTAATGCATCGGAACCCATGTGACCGGCATCACCCATGAGTGCGAGCGAATGCGACCAAAAACCCACAACAGCTTCAATAATGGCAAACAGTATAATAATAGCGATCGAAGCGCATAATGCTTTGTAAGGTGCATTTCGTCCAGCGCAGCCACTATGTCCGTGATGGTGATGATGCGAATGATGATGTGTATGATTAGTCATAATCGTTGTATTGTAACAATCTCGCGTACAAATTTGATAGCCCATTTGCGAGTTTTTTACCGAGTTTTTCTTTTGTGCGGTATTCTAGGTGAAATAAATCGTAGGTATCTTTTGATTTCAGTATAAAATCATCACTTGTTTGCAATTTATCAACCAAATGCAGTGAAATAGCTTGTGTTCCATACCAATGTTCGCCGGTCGCAACCGTGTCTATATTCAATTGTGGGCGGTGGGATGCAACATGATGCTTAAATAAATCCTGCATACTATTTATTTCTTGCTGTACTTTTAAGCGATCTTGCTTTGTATTCTCCCCAAACATCGTCAATGTACGTTTATATTCACCTGCTGTGATTTGCTCAAACTCAATTTCTTTTTTCTTTAATAAGCGATTAAAGTTGGGCAGTTGGTACACGACGCCGATAGAACCTAAAATCGCAAACGGTGCGCAAATAATAGTGTTAGCGATACAAGCCATCATGTAGCCACCACTAGCTGCTATTTTATCAACAGCTATCGTGAGGGTGATTTGTGCATCCCTCAAGCGCTGCAGTTGTGATGCCGCTAAACCGTATCCTGGCACCATACCTCCTGGGCTTTCAAGGCGTACTAAAACGTGATCGGATGGCTGAGCTGCTAAAATGACAGCGGTCACACATTCACGTAAGGCATCTACGGCTGATGCTTTAATATCACCAACAAAATCGATTATAAAGAGTTTATTTTTTGATGTAAGTGAGTTTTTCTTATTTAATTTTTGAGATTTTTTTGTGTGTTTTTTAAATTGTTTCAATTGATCTTTATCGAGCGTTTCGTGATGGATGGTCTCAATTGTTTTGTCGAATTGATCGTTTATTTTTTTAATCGTGAGTTTGCCACGATCTACGCCCTTATTTTTTGCAGCTATCGCAAAAATGCCTGCGATCACAATTAAGATAGAGACAACGATAGTGATTGTATCGAGTAGAAACAATCCCCACTGTGATAAAAATTCCATGCAGATACCCTTTTAGGCTAGAGAAACTGGTTTTGAGTATACCTAAGACGCCTTGGAGTGCAAGTCTAAAATCGGTATAGATCACAACCCCGGTATTGAAACACCCTGATGAACTCACTAGTGTGCATCTATTTTTTATCATATTAGGAGCGGCGATGAGATTTTATTTAAATGAACCTTTGCTATCACAATTTAATTCTGTGGTCGATTGTTACGAGAAATGTATCGGAGATAGATTACCTGAACAATTTCTGACGCAAGATGAGGATGTTGGATATTGCGGTACAACATGGCTTTTTTCTCAGCGTAAAAAGCGCGTTTTGTATCTTTGTGCAGAAAATCGTTTTCATCCTGATTTCTGGAAATTGCCACCATCTACTATGATTCCTGTGCGCAATGCACTTCAGGCTATCTGTGCTTACCAGCTTAATCGGCATAAACGTTTATTTGGATCGGGCAACTTACAAGACCCAACTAATCTTGTTTGTGAGCAATTAAAAGTATGGTTATTTCATTTAGCAAAACGTGATTTAGCTGAAGAGGGCGTGGTTAAAAATGAATTAAAATCCTATATAAACTATATTAAAAATCTTGAAAAAAATAATATATTTTCATCTCATTCTGCCAGCATTACGCTAGTAAACGAGCGCACTATGAATGGTACGCTATTGGAGGTGGCAGAATGTCTTGAGAAAACTATCGTGCAAATTGATGATATGGTACAGCGGCGTACACTGCGTGAGGTGATGACGAACATTACACGATTCACACATAGTGTTGCTTATGTGAGCGCACAATACTTATTTTATATTTTGCGTAGTAATAAAACAGATGCAGCAGTTAATTTGGATTTAGATCGAATTGATTACGTGCCAAAAAATATTAGGAATACACGCTCATTTAAATTATTATCGGAGCTTCTGACAAGTCTTTATTCGTTAAATCCAAGCATGACTTTCACGCTACAGCTGCAAGATTTTATTATTCATAATAACTCTCTGGGACACCGTATAATAAAAAGTGATGAATCACGTTATCTTTCTCAGTTGAATAAAAAAATAGGCGGTAATTTAATCCCGGATCGCTGTCTTTTACGTAGGTTAGTCCAAAGAGTGCACTCTGGTATTGAACTGCATTTTCAAAAGCAGTTTTCTGTCCTAAATGAATTTGTTTTGTTGCATACAATGATTGAACATATAGCAAATTTTAGCAGGATTTGTAAGCAAATGGAGGATTTAATCGATTATTTTGGGATGAGGGTTTGGGCGCAGTGGGGCGCAGAGATACTCCAATTTTTTCAAAATGTCTTTAGGGAATTAAACAATCAGTATCGCAATTGTGTCGAGCATATTCATTCTGTTGCGTACCAACATTACAATGAGTTGGTGCGAGAAAATAAGCGTAGTAACTGGCAAACCAATTTTAATACGGCAGACAGATTGCATGACACGATGTTAGGTGATATGGAATTAGTTCTAGAGCAAATGAGTTATATACCAAAAATAGTTGATCAATTTAAACTTAAAGTGCCTGAAGAGGGGCACTTACAAATAGAAGGAAAATTTAGAAGTACAATACAATCATTGAATCAATTTGGGTTATTTTTCCAGATGAATCCAATTGACTGTCTAGGGCCAAGCGCAGAGCATTCGGCAGTTGGAATGGCGCTGCAAAATTAATAAAATTCGTAATAAGTTAGCATCCTGATTGAATTGGCCTGCAAACACGTTATGGTTAATGTATTGCTCACGATCGAGCCTTATCATGACAAATAGCGTGTCCTAATGTAGTTAATAAAATAATCTGGATTGAGTGGCTCACCTGTAGCTTCTTTTAATAAGGCGTCCATTGTCAAGCTGGATGCTTTAGCATGCACAGTGTTGTTGAGCCATTGCATGAGGGGTTTGAAGTTTCCTTGTGTTAGGCATTGAGGGATGGTAGGTTGAATTTTTAAAGCGGTTGCGAATAATTGTGCCGCAATCAAGCGTCCAATAGTATATGCAGGGAAATAGCCAAAAGCAGCGCTAGGCCAGTGCACATCTTGTAGTACACCATTGCGGTCATTACCGTGTGTGGAGAGGCCTAAATATTCCTGCATTTTTTCATGCCACAGATCAGGTAATTCTAAAATGGTGACCTGATTGTTAAATAAATCGCGCTCTATTTCATAACGTAAAATAATATGTAATGGGTAGGTTACTTCATCGGCCTCAACACGGATTAAACTTTTTTCAACACGCGTTGCGATACGGTAGAGATTTTCTGCGCTTAATGCTGGATGCGCACCAAAAATTTTAAGAGCTTGTGGGGTTAAAAACTGCATGAATTCAAATGAGCGGCAGGTGGGCATTTCAATAATCAGTGATTGGCTTTCATGAACCGACATACCAAAGGCATGCCCAACAGGCTGTAAATTCCATTTTTTTGGCAAGCCTTGTTCATAACAGGCATGTCCTGTTTCATGACAGATACCAAATAAGGAACTTAAAAAATCATGTTCATCATAACGTGTGGTAATGCGCACATCCTCACTGAATCCACCACAAAAAGGGTGGTGGCTGGTATCAAGACGGCCATGATTAAAATCAAAGCCGATATGTTGCATCACCATCAGGCCAAGCTCACGTTGTTTATCAATAGGAAATACCCCTGCTAATGGGGTGATGGGATGGTGTTGTTGCTGTTGCATAATACTATTAATGAGTGTTGGCAGCTCTGATTTTAAGCGATCAAAAATTGGATTGATCATGGCTTGCGTTACATCAGGTGAGAAATCATCCAGCAGCACATCATAGGGTTCTTTACCAAATACATCACTGCGAATGAGAGCCGATTCTTTAACTAAATTAAACAGTTCAGTCAATTTTGGCGCAAATGCATTCCAATTATTTTCATGGCGTGCGACACGCCAAGCTTGTTCACATAAAGTACGTTTTTCAGCAAGGGCCGTGACGAGTTTTTCGGGTAGGCAGGTTGCATGTTGGTATTGACGCTGCATGAGCTGTAAATTGCGTTGTTGCCACGCATCGAGTTTTTGTTCAAGTTGTGCCTGCTCAATTAACTCCCCTACTTTTTCATGCACAAGTTTTTGATGGTGTATTGTGCACAGAGTGCTTAGAGCAGCGGCACGCGCAGCTCCGCCACCAGTTGGCATCATGGTGGCCTCATCCCAGCTTGCTAGAGCTTGTAATTGTTCCAGATGCGTTAATTCATTAAATAGTTCTTCTAATTTCTGGTAAGCGTTCATGAGGTCCCCTTTTCTTGTGATCCAATTAATATTTGTATGCCGGGTTGTAATGCAATTAAAAACACGACTGAGAATAAATATAAGATACTCATTAGAATAGACAGCCCAATAAATTTTTTCATAAATATCCTTATATACTGCTCGCCACTGAAGAGGCGACATAGCATTTTGCAGTGTAATGGGTATATATTAGACATTGCTTTTGAGGATGGCTACCACTATAAACTCTTTTTTGTAATCATTATATAAAACTGCGATAATTCGTGACCAAAATGCATTGTGACATGATGATGAGCGTGAGCTAATTTATGTGGAGTGAAACCATAACCAGTCTTTTTTTATCCTTAAGCACAAAAGAGTGTGCGTGGATGACTGAGCCCTATGAGCTCGCTACAGCCATGCGTCGTGTTTGCCGCGAGTTGCAGGTAAAGATTTGTTATCAGGGTATGGCGCTGTGTTACGATGATGAACTGCAGCGATTGGGCATTCAAACAGTCGAACATTTTGTTCGTGAAGTTTTTTTAGAAGGCGATGCGGTGCCTTTTTGTTTTGCGCGAACGGTTATCCCAGTGCATACGTATCAGCACTATAAAGAGCAGTTTGATGGATTAGAAGACCGTCTGCTGGGTAAGACTTTGTTATACCCTCAAAGTAATAGGGTGCGCCGCAGTCAGTTTGAATATGCTGTGGTGGAGGTTAATCATCCTTATTTTTTAAAATGCGCTGTTGATCGCGCTGAAAAATTAGGTGCACGCCGTTCAGTTTTTTATCTCGAGGAACACTATCCTTTGCTGATTACAGAAATATTTTTACCGGGTATTCCATTCTACCAGCCTGAAATTAAGGCAGACTCCACATGACAACATTGAGCAAAAAAGTGGTCGTGGTTCATTCAGGTGGTATGGATTCATCGCTGTGTTTGGCGTTGGCTATTCAAGAATTTGGTTGTGATCAGGTTTTAAGTTTATCGTTTTACTATGATCACCGCCATCAATGTGAGCTCACACAGGCGCGGAAAATCTGCGTAGATTGGCAAGTGGATCATGTTGAATTATCCATTACGTGTTTGGGGCAGATTACTGATAATGCCTTGACGCGCAAAGATCAGTCTATTGTACACGTGCCGGGCCAAGCACCGAACACTTTAGTGGTTGGGCGTAATGGTCTGATGGCACGCATTGCTGCGATTCATGCACATTCACTGGGAGCTGATTATGTGGATATGGGTGTCATGGAGCTGGAGTCAGCTAATTCGGGGTACCGTGATTGCAGCCGTAAGTATATGGATTTAATGCAAGCGATCTTGAGTATTGATTTGGATAATCCGTATTTTAAAATTCGCACGCCATTGGTTTTTATGACTAAGAAGCAGACGATGGAATGTGCTCATGAGATTGGTCTATTAGATTATTTATTAATGAACACGATCACGTGTTATGAAGGTGTGCCGCAGCAGGGGTGTCAAATTTGTCCGGCGTGTCAGCTGCGTAATGCCGGGCTTCGTGAATTTTTACAAGAGCATGCAAATTTTAAGATGCCTTACGCATTTTAACAGTTATCGGCAATCAATTAATTTTTAATTACTCACTGCGTAATTTTTTGCGCTGAGCTTTATATTTTTTATCCGATAGGCGCTTTTCTTTAGCCGCTTTTGAAGGCTTGGTTTTGCGACGTAATTTTGCCCGCCAGGACCGCTGGAGCGACTAAAACGAAAAGACAGTTCTGTTTCAGGGATGGTAATTTTAAAAATCGATGTCATCGTGTTTTCAGTATAGCAATCTTAAGGCTATGTGATAGTATTTCTAAAAAAGGAAATTCTTGATGAGAGTGCAGGCCATATTACACGCTTCTTTTGAGCCAACAGGTGTTATCCAAGATTGGGCAGTTTGTCATGGCCATACTTTAATGGATGTTTATCCTTATCGGGGTGAACGGCTGTTGGAGCTGGATGAATTTGATGCCTTGATTATTATGGGCGGACCACAAAGTGTGTTGCGTGTTGATGAGTACCCTTATTTACAAGATGAGATGGAGCTTATTTACCGTAGTATCTGTGCCCACAAACGGGTTTTAGGATTTTGCTTAGGTGCTCAGCTCATTGGACAGAGTTTGGGGGCGCCCGGACAAAAGAGTCCGCATAAAGAAATTGGTATTTGGCCAATTGAGCTGAATGAGCAGGGACGGTGTGATCCGCTGTTAGCGCAATTCCCTGCATCGTTCGACGTGATGCATTGGCACAGTGATATGTCGGGCATTCCTGAGGGTGCCGAGGTATTGGCCTACAGTGCTGGGTGTCCACGTCAGATTATTCGCTTTGCCGACCACGTGTATGGTTTTCAATGCCACCTTGAAATGACTAAAGCAGTGATCCAGCGTCTGGTGAGACACTGCAAAGCGGATTTTGATAACAGTCCTTTTGTGCAAGCGCAGTCTCTGCTCTTGCAGCATAATTTAGACGCGATTAATGAAAAAGCTTTTTTGTTTTTAGATCATTTTTTTAAGAAATAAAGTAGCCACGTGAAAGATTGGGCGAAAATCGGCAGATCGACTTTAAGTTTAGTAATTTTTATATTAAAAATACTATAATATGGTGATATAATTACCTGGTTTTGATCAATTGATTATAAGGATATAACGATGGGAAAACCTACTAATAATCGAGTTAAGAAGCATGATTCAAACGGTTCTGATGCAGGTGTTGTTGTTGGCATACCTTTAACAGCTGACCAGATGAACAGGTGGGGACATTGTCTTTTTGGAAAAATTCAGCAAGCTGAAGCGAAGGGTTCATCATCATTACAGCCTAAAACTCAGCAATGAGTTCGCCAATGGCGTTGACTTTGTTGTTAATAATCCCGCAGCATCACAAAATCGAGTAATTGATACAGTGCATCGCGGTAAGTGCTGTCTGTGAAATGATTCAAAGCAGTGCGTGCCGTCAGTAAATGTTGCTTGGCTTTTTCAAAACAATACTCAAAGGCATGACATTGTTGCATAGCGTTGACAATATCATCGATGTATTTTTGGGTGCCCTCTTCGATGGATAAGGTAATTTTATTTCGTATCTGCGCGTCGCTATGTTGCATGGTGTAGATTAATGGCAGCGTGGGTTTGCCTTCAGCTAAATCATCGCCTGTGTTTTTGCCCATGGTCGCTGAGGAAGCGCTGTAATCGAGTACATCATCAATAATTTGAAATGCAAAACCAAGATTTAAACCATAGGTGGCTGCCGCTGTGTGCAATGCGTTGTTGTTGGTTGCGAGCAAAGCACCAATTTCACAAGCCGATTCAAATAATTTTGCTGTCTTGCGTTCGATGACGTTATAGTAAGCTGTTTCGGATGTGTTGGGGTCGTTGCAATTCATCAGTTGCATGATTTCGCCTTCGGCAATGGCATTAGTTGTATTGGCTAGTGTTTGCATAATTGGCAGATGACTGCGGCGCATTAAAATTTGAAAAGAACGTGAATAGAGAAAATCGCCCACGAGCACGCTGGCTTGATTGCCATACAGTGCATTGGCTGTATCATGACCGCGGCGCATCATCGATCCATCAATCACATCATCGTGCAATAGTGTTGCGGTGTGGACAAATTCAATAATGGTAGCCAGTTCGAGGTGTTCGCTTTCCCCCATATAACCTGCTGCGCGCGCGCACAATATGACAACCAGTGGACGCAAGCGTTTACCACCAGCACTCATAATATGCTGTGTGATGGCTTGAATAAGTGAAATGTCCGAATGCAACTCACGCAAAATCAGCGAGTCTAAATTGGCAAGATCGTCTGCAACGGGTTGGCGAATGGCTGCCAGTACGTCTTTTAATGATATTATTTTTTGCGGGATATTTTGCATCGGCCAATGCTAGGGGCATGCTTACCGCTTGTCAAGGTTAGCTGGTTCCTTCCTTTTGTTCACACCGGCATCTTGACAGATTAAGGGGCTACGCGGGTTAGCTTCAGCGGAATGCCTTTTTCTTTAAGCAATTTGAGTATTTGCGGTAATGCTTCTTGAGCAGCTGTTACACCGGCTTGATACATACGTTGTTTGGCGCTCCATTCAAACGTGCCAACGGTTCCCGTTTGTGGGCGAATAATAACATCTGCTTGACGTTCGGAATAATAGGTCAGCCTCAACCAGGATATTTGAAAGGCACGCTTATAAATGCCGTAGAACGACCAGGGCATCTGCTTGGGCAAGTGTTTATCAACATTAATCGCAATGATCAGTTGCGGATGATAGCGCTTTACTAAATTAACGGGTACCGGGTCAGTCATGCAGCCATCTACTAAAATGCGCCCGTATAATTTTACCGGCCTCACGCCACCTGGTATGGCGGCAGAAGCGAGCACGGCTGGAGCGATTGGACCACTTTGGATTGGATAAAGCTCGCCTGTTGTTAGGTCTGTAGTCGCTACCATAAACGGGATTTTCGTTTGATTGAAATTTTTTGCGCGCATGTATTTAAGGAGGAACGATTCGACATGATAGCCTTGGATAGGGCCTTTAATACTTGGCGTATTACCTAAATCAGCTAGATCCCATAGGTGGGCATGCAGCAAAGCACGTTTTGCTTCATGCGCATTTGCGTTATCAGCGTATAATGCACCTACGATCGCACCGGCACTGGAGCCGGCCACCATATCAATTGGAACTCCCGCATTTTGTAATACTTCGAGCACACCAATATGTGCAAACCCCTTCGCGCCACCACCACCTAACACCACGGCGACACGAGGTGATTGTGTGATAGGAGCTGGTAGGGGTTTGTGCTTTGGAATAAAGATAGTGGGTCGCAAGCCTGCGCAGGCGCTTAGAAGGCCAGTTATAATGATGATGGGAAGCAGTCGTGCGTGATTAGATTTCATTTATGCAAGGCTCTTGTTGTGTAATACAATGTATACCACCACCACCTGCAAAAACATCTAAGGCATCAATTTGCGTGATCGTGTACTGCGGAAATAAACGTGAAAATAACTCATAGGCTGCACTGTCCTGCTTGCTGTGGCCAAAAGCGGGCATCACAATACCGCCATTGGCTAAATAAAAATTAATATAAGACAATGTTAAGCGTTCACCATTAAGATACGTTGCAGGCGGTTGTTCTACGGTCACGACTTCTAAGTGTCGGCCTTTAGCGTCGGTTGCTGATTTTAAGAGCTCAAGATTTTCATGTAATCTATCATAATTGACATCTTCTTTATCGTGAGTGATGAGTGCTAGCACTTTTCCTGGTGCTATAAAACAAGCTATTTCATCAATATGTCCATCAGTTTCATCACCCACTAATCCTTGATTGAGCCAAATAATTTTTTCACAATTTAAATAATTTTTGAGGTAATCCTCAATCGTTGCTTGAGTTAATTGTGGATTGCGATTGATGTTGAGTAAGCATTCACGTGTAGTTAATACTGTGCCTTCGCCATCAACATGAAACGAGCCACCTTCCATTACCAGTGGCGCATGGAAATACATTGCTTTGGCTTGTGTGATGATCACTTGAGCAATCTGATTATCGAGTTGATAATCGTTATAGTTTTGGCCCCAGGCATTGTGTATCCAGTCTACCCCAGCTAATTGCCCGTGTGCATTGAGTAAAAAAGTAGGTCCTGTATCACGTGTCCATGAATCGTTGATGGCTAGGGGTAATAAGGTAATGTGTGGGCCACACAGACGTGCTGCATCAGCGTGATCATCTGGATTGACTAACATCACTACTGGTTCATATTGCGCAATTGCTTGTGCCACGCGTGCGTAGGCAAGACGTGCACGCTGTAAGCCAACGGTCTGCCACGTTTGCACATGACAAGGCCACGCCATCCAGCAGCGTGTATGCCGGTGCCACTCTGCAGGCATATAAAATCCTGCTTGTTTGGGTGTGTCGACAGTATGTGTCATGTCGCCGCTCCTTTGGTCGTATCCAGATACGTTTGTTGCCCGAAGACATGACCTAATTCGGTTAAGTATTCTTGCACTTTTTCATAGGGTAATTCTGTATTGAGCAGTTGTTTGCTGTACGATTGCAATAGTTTTTTAGCATCAAAATGTGCAAGTTTCAATACATCCGTGACGGTGTCACCACTGACTAAATGCTTAATTTCAAATTTACCATCACCAGTTAATTTGACATCGAGCGAATTGGTATCACCAAATAAATTATGCAAATTTCCTAGAATTTCTTGATAGGCACCTACTAAAAAGAAGGCGATGTCATACGGTTTGTTTGGATCGTAAGGGGGTAAGAGTAACGTTGTGTTGATACTCGCTGTGCCGGTGTAGTGCTTTAATGTACCATCAGAATCGCAGGTTAGATCTTGCAGGATACTGTGCATGGTTAATGGTTCGGTTAATTGTGAAATCGGTGCAATTGGAAATATTTGTCCGATGGCCCACGCATCCGGTATCGATTGAAAAAAAGACAGGTTGCAAAATATTTTTGATGCCATGCGTTCATTGATAGCGGTCAGTAATTGCAGATCACCAGGGTTGTCTGCATCAAGACGTTGCTGCAGTTCGAGGCAAATAGTCCGATACAATTGCTCCACTTTAGCTTTTTCACTTAAGCTGATCACGCCGTACTTAAACATCGAATGCGCTTCATTTAAAGCGTGTTCAGCATAATGATAACTTTCATTGGGTGAGCTTTGATTCAGCATTTCATACGTGTTGACGATGTCGTGAATGACGCGCGATTCGTTGGGTAGTGCAACCGGCACAGTTTTTGTTTGTTGAACAATTTCAGCATCGGTGATGTTACTGATCAGCACAGCATGATGTGCTGTCAGAGCACGACCCGATTCTGAAATGATATCTGGCATGGGCATGTGCATTTCCTCGCACAGATCACGCACGGACAACAGGATATGAGTAGCGTATTCTTTTAGGCCATAGTTCATTGAGCAGTCGGTATTCGAGCGTGTACCCGCGTAGTCAATACCTAAGCCGCCACCGACATCAATTGTTTGAATGGGTGCGTTGAGCTTGCGCAATTCAATGTAGTAGCGCGTCACCTCATCCATGGATTTGCGAATATCATAAATATTGGCAATTTGCGATCCGAGGTGGCAATGCATCAGTTGTAAGCAATCGAGTGCATCACGTTCTGCAAGTTCCTGTACTAAATCCAGCAATTGCTCGGCATTCAATCCAAACTTTGATTTAGAGCCACCAGTATTTTCCCATTTACCCGCACATTTTGTGACAAGACGTATGCGAACACCAATGCATGGTTTGATGTCCAAACGTTTGGCTTCGCGCAAAATGATTTCAAGTTCAGAACGTTTTTCAATGATGATAAATACTTTGTGACCCATTTGTTGAGCGATCAATGCGGCACGAATATAACGACTGTCTTTATAGCCATTGCATACAATCGTTGAGGGGTGTTTTTCAAGTAAGCCAATCACTGCCATGAGTTCAGGTTTGCTGCCAGCTTCTAAGCCAATTTTATGTTGCGGCGCATTGAGTAGTTCGCGTACGACACAATATTCTTGATTTACTTTAATTGGATACAGCAATTTATACTGACCGCTGTAATTGGTTTCAACGATCGCTTGGGCAAAGGCGTCATAAAGCTGCGTCACCCGATCATGTAAAATATCAGTAAAGCGCACCAGCAGTGGCAGCTGTAAACCAGCGCGGCAGGCAGTCTTAACGATGGCTTGTAATTCGACACCTGGCTCTTGTGCGTTTTTGTGCACTTCAATATTGCCTTGAGTGTTGATTTTAAAATACCCCTCACCCCAGCAGTCAATATTGTAGAGATTGTCGTCTATTTTAGTCTCATTTAGCATAAAATGGTTCCCACATTAAGTGTGGTTGCGGGTTAATTCATGGTACGTATCAGGTTGCCTTTGCTGAGCAAAAGGGAACAAACGACCCCATAAATCACGTAGACTCAAATCCAGTTGAGCCACTAATACAGCGGGTTCATCACGTGGCGCTTGAGTTAACACTTCACCCAGCGGTGTGCTGATAAAGCTGCTGCCATAAAATGTCAGGCCATCTTCACAGCCAATGCGATTGACAGCAATCACAAAGTTATTGCTCATGATGCCTTGTGCAATCATCACTTTTTGCCACATCGGTTGGCTATCAAAGTCAGGGGCTGTAGGTTCAGCACCAATGGCTGTGGGGTAAATTAAAATTTCAGAGCCTTTTAAACCATAGATGCGCGATAATTCAGGAAACCACTGGTCATAACAGGTGGGCAGAGCAACACGTCGTCCTGCAACAGTATGCACAGGGTAGTCTGAGTCACCCGGTTTAAAATAATAATCTTCATGGTACTTCTCACCGCTTGGGATGTGTTGTTTGCGTGTGAAGGCAATCAGTTTGCCAGTTGGATCATAGGCAACAGCTGTATTATAACCCGCCTTTTCAAATAACGAAGCCGTGATGAAAACACCATTGTCGCGCGCACATTGCCCAACGAATTGTGAGGTAGGACCTGTGTGAATGTCTTCCATATAGGGCGCCGGGTCTGCATCAGCACGCGTGCAAAAATAGGTTGATAAGGTGAGTTCTTGTAAACACACAAGCTTGGCACCTTGCTTGGCAGCGTCGGCGATGCCTGCGGTTAAATGCTTTTTATGTTCATCAGGATGGTTGTGCCAGCGCTCTTGAACGAGGCCTACAGTGAATGAATTGTTTGCCATGATAACGGCGCCATTATTTATTATCGATGGGTTATTCTAGGCCATTTTTGAGTATTGGCAAGATTTTTATTGTATTCAAGGTCAGCTGGAAATTCAGTAAACGGTAAGGGATTTGAATGACTGCGCAATATTATGTGACCCATCACACTTTCACAATGCGATGGGATATGTTGAGGTGTCCGCCTCAATCTTAATGCACTTTTAAAAACCGTTGTTCCAATGGACACACAATAGGTGTGTTCGAAACGCTTTGACAGCCTTTGTCAAAATTCGTGATGGTGCAATAGCGTGTGGTTCCCATTAAGCGGCGGATGTCAGCCGTGCTAGAGCTGGCATTGACGAAATTTTGCGGCGCTGGAAACTGTTTGGAATTAAAATAAATGTAGGCACAAGAGAGGTGCTCGATTACAGGCGCTTGTTTTTTATCGGCATTGATTAAATAAGCCGGACAGATACGCAAATAGGCCGACATCATTTCCAGAGGTTTATTCTCATCACCCAGTGGCCATTCACTGAGCTTGCTTGTACGGTAAATAGCGAACCCCAGTTTCGGAGCAGCGATTAA
>CAZFAA010000052.1:0-13728 GCA_964516605.1 uncultured Coxiella sp.
CTGCATCTAATTATTCAGCGCTGACAAAAAATGTACGTGAGTAACAGTAACCGATTTTGCGAATAATATAGGGAGTAATGGTGGCGGGAATTAAGCCTAATTTTACTTCAGAAAAACAAAACTGCGCATCATGGCTTGAAATTACCGTATCACAACATGCAATTAAACCAAGGCCTCCACCGTATACCTTGCCATGCACAACACCGATTAAAGGTTGGGGTAAGGTGCTTAGCGTATGAAAAAACACACCCAGCGCAATCGCGTCCTCTTTATTTTTCTCAAAAGGATGGTTAATTTGGCTGCCCATCCACTCGAGATCCGCGCCAGCACAGAAATGTTTCCCTTCGCCTTTTAAAATGACCACCCTTACATTAGTCAGTTGACTGAGCGTTTGACACAATTCTGTTAATTCCGTCATCACATCTGGGGTGAGTGCGTTGTATTTAGAGGGTCGGTTGAGTGTAATATGCGCTATATCGTCGGCAACGTGGAATTTTAAGTGTTCATAATTTCGCATTTTAAAGTCTCTGTAGTAGAATCGTCGGTCTGTCGATCCTTTTTTAAGAAAACGAGATTATAGTAGGCATCTTTATGAATAAGCAAGCAGGCTCATCTAAAAAGCGCGCCAGTTGGAGCTCACAGTTAACGTTTATCTTAGCGTTAACTGGTGCTGCGGTGGGGTTGGGAAATATTTGGAAATTCCCGTATATGGCGGGTGATAATGGCGGTAGCGCTTTTGTGTTGATTTATATTGTTGCTGTGGTGTTGATTGGCGTGCCAGTGATGATTGCTGAAATTGTCATAGGACGTGCTTCAAAGCAAAATCCGATCGATGCGCTGCAGTCATTGGCTGTGCAACATCAGCAGAGTCGTCATTGGTCCTTGCTTGGCTGGTGGGGTATGTTGGGTTTGTTAATTACTTTATCGTTTTATTCTGTGATTGCTGGCTGGTCGGTATTTTATTTAATTCAGGCATTATCGGGTGCATTGAATGACAAAACAGCGCAAGGTTTGGTAACCATTTGGCATGGTTTTTTAAATTCGCCTGGGGAAATGCTGCTGTTTACTGTGGTGTTTATTTTTTTAACCTTGTATGTCGTGGGGCGGGGTGTGCGACACGGTATTGAAATTGCTAATACGTATATGATGCCATTGCTGTTTTTGATTCTATTTTTTCTGGTTTTTTACGCCCACATTATAGCAGGCTCTGACTTCATGCAGGCAGTGCATTTTTTATTTGATTTTAAAAGCGAAAAAATTACCGGTGCAGTCGTGATTAATGCACTGGGTCATGCGTTTTTCACCTTGGCTGTCGGTGTAGGTGCTATGGAAATTTACGGCTCTTATATTGGCGAGGATACCTCAATTGGTCAGTCTGTATTGATTACAGTTATTTTAGATGTGTTGACTGCTTTTTTAAGTGGGCTGGCTATTTTTCCCATGTTATTTATGTATCATATCGCGCCTCAGCAAGGGCCTGGGCTTATGTTTTTGGCTTTACCGATGGCCTTTACACATATGTTTGGCGGCCAGTGGTTGGCGACATTATTTTTTATTTTACTGCTTTTTGCAGCGTGGGCATCGTCTATTAATATGGCAGAACCGATGGTCGCAATGTTAAGTGAGAAGACACGTTTGACGCGCAGGCAAGCCAGTTTTATAGTCGGTATATTGACTGCGATGCTGAGTTTGGTGTCGATTTTCAGTTTTAATATTTGGCAACATGTTCACTTATTTGGTCGATTTGATTTGTTTACCGCGATTACGGATTTATCGACCAATATTTTCCTGCCAATTGGCGGCATTTTTTATGCTTTATTTGCAGGGTGGGTGATGGCGCGCAAGTTGACACACCAGCAACTGAGCTTTAAGTTCGAGTGGCTTTACAAAATATGGTTGTTTCTCACGCGTATTGTGGCACCTATTGGCGTGTTGATTGTCTTGATTGGCGCGTTTTTTTAAATAATGCCAAGCTCATTTCCTAGCTTTATTACGCCTCAGTAACGATGTGTATGTGCCGATAAGGGCGCCTCACGGTGTTCTTTCCATTTTAATAATTACATATTATTTGACAATGCATCTTTACGATGTATAGTATGGGTAGGATATAAATTAAGGTGTTTTTAATGAAAAAAACTTATGCCAACCAGAGTATTTATGCCATTTTAGGTTTCCTGCACGACTGTGACATGTCTGGTTATGATATACGCAAGCGCGCACAAGAAACGGTTGGTTATTTCTGGCATGAAAGTGAAGGGCATCTGTATCCTACTTTACAGCGTATGGTGAAATCGGGATTGATTAAGGAGGGTGGGGCTTCGAGGCGCAATGCACGTAAACGCAAACAATACAGCATCACTGAATTTGGCAAAGAAAAATTAAAAGAATGGTTAGCAACGCCAGTGGAAGAGGGGCGGGTGCGTAATTCATTTTTGCTGAAATTATTTTTCTCGAAAAAAATGAAGCCTGCTGTAATTCATGAGCATTTAGAACGTGAGCTGTTTAAACGTAAAGAGCAGATGGCTATCTATAAACGTATTCAAGATGATATTAAAAATTCAGACAAAAATGATCAGCATACGCAGTTATGGAGCATGACCTTAGATTATGGCTTGCGGCATACGCAATGTTGGATTGATTGGTTGCAAGACAGTATGAAGTTAATGGCTAAATAACAACATGACTCAGAGCGCTAAAAATTGTCAATCACATGCGCATAATAGCAAAATGCGTATCTTGAATAGGCTTTTGCAAGCATGCCTTTAAGCAATGGCTGATGACAGTGCGTGTTTGCAAAGGATTAATAATGCCATCATCCCACATGCGCGCACTGGCGTAATAAGCGCTCGATTTATCATCGTAGATCGATTTAATACGACTGCGAAAACTCTGTTCGCGCTCTTGTGGCCATTCCTCTCCTTGGCGTTTTTTCTTTGCACGCTGCACCTCAGCGAGCACGCCGGCTGCTTGCTCACCACCCATCACGGCAATTTTGGCATTCGGCCACATGAAAATAAAATTTGGATCATAGGCACGCCCACACATGGCATAGTTACCCGCACCAAAACTACCACCTACAATCACAGTAATTTTAGGAACATTCGCGCATGCAACGGCGGCGACCATTTTAGCACCGTGCTTAGCAATACCGCCTGCCTCACTTTTTTTGCCTACCATAAAACCGGTAATATTTTGTAAAAAGAGTAGGGGAATTTTGCGCATACAACACAGTTGAATAAATTGCGTGCCTTTATTTGCTGATTCTGAGAATAAAATTCCATTGTTTGCAACGATACCTACAGGAATGCCATCTATATGCGCAAAACCACACACCAATGTTTTACCATACAATGCTTTAAATTCATCAAATACCGAAGCATCTACAATACGCGCAATGATTTCACGGATATCAAAAGGCATACGTGTATCCGCGCTAATAATGCCGAGTAATTCTTCTGTTGGGTATTTGGGGGCTTGCGGTGCTTTTAACACAACAGGTCTTCTTTTTTTACGGTTTAGGTTCGCAACAATCTTACGTGCTATCTCTAATGCATGCTGATCATGTTCAGCATAATAATCTGCAACTCCGGACTCTCGGCAATGCAGATCGGCACCACCTAATTCCTCTGCACTCACCACTTCTCCAGTAGCTGCTTTAACAAGAGGTGGTCCTGCTAAAAAAATTGTGGCTTGTTTTTTTACCATGATAGTCTGATCTGCCATAGACGGTACATACGCCCCACCAGCTGTGCATGACCCCATAACCACTGCAATTTGTGGAATGTTCAGTGCTGACATGCGAGCTTGATTGTAAAAAATACGGCCGAAATGCTCTTTATCCGGAAAAACTTCATCTTGCATCGGTAAAAAAGCACCGCCTGAATCCACTAAATAAATACACGGCAAATGATTTTTTTCTGCAATTTCTTGAGCTCGTAAATGTTTTTTTACGCTGATGGGATAGTAGGTGCCGCCTTTCACGCCCGGATCATTAGCAATAATCATGCACAGTTGATGATGAATATAACCAACTCCGGCAATAACACCACCGGCTGGCACAGCGTCATCATAGAGCTCATGTCCTGCTAGTTGCGATAATTCTAAAAAAAATGTGTCAGGATCGAGTAATGTTTCAATACGTTCATGTGTTAATAATTTACCTTGATCCTTTTGACGTTGGCGTACTGCCTCAGGTACGGCCTGTTTAATTTGTTCGAGCATTTGATGCAGTTTATCTATATGTGGCAAAAATGCTTGAACATTATGTTTGAATTCATCACTACGCGGGTCAATTTTGGTTACGATTTCTGACATGCTTTATCCTCTATATAAGTTCAATAGCGATAGCTTGGGCTTCGCCGCCACCAATGCATAAGCTGGCTATTCCTTTTTTTAAGCCACGTGACTGTAAAGCGTGAATGAGCGTGACCACAATACGTGCACCACTGGCGCCAATGGGATGACCCAATACGCAAGCTCCACCATTAATATTACTTTTATGCTGGGGAATTTTGAGTTCTTGTAGTGTTGCCATGGTGACACATGCAAACGCTTCGTTAATCTCAAAAAGATCTACGTCATTTAATGACCAATTGATTTTTTTAAGAAGGCCGGTGATTGCGTAAATTGGTGCTGTGGTGAACCAGTGTGGTTCACCTGCATACGTAAAATGGCCTACTACTTTAGCCATGGGTTTGAGGTTCAGTTGTTGGCTGTGGGTGAGGGTTGTGAGTGTAATGGCTGCAGCGCCATCTGATATAGAGCTTGCATTCGCTGCTGTAATGGTGCCGTTTGAGGCAAATGCAGCGCGCAGTAATGGAATTTTTTCGGCTTTTATCGTTAAAGGGCCTTCATCTTGTGTAATCGTTTCAGTGCCTACTTGAATGGGAATAATTTCATTTTGAAATGCAGCACATTGCGTAGCGTGCTGTGCTTTTTTTAAAGAGTCTAATGCAAATGCATCTTGCATGGCGCGCGTAAAAGCATATTGACCAGCGCATTTTTCTGCATGTAATCCCATCGACTGTTGATCATAAGCATCTTCGAGGCCATCTTTTTGCATATGATCGAGCATTTGCGCGTGACCATAACGGTAACCAAAGCGCGCTTTAGGAATTAAATAGGGCGCGCGTGTCATGTTTTCCATACCACCGGCAATCATTAATTGATGTGTGCCGGCTTTAATTTTGTCGTGAGCACTGGTCAGCGCCTCTAATCCTGAAGCACACATTTTATTGATGGTGGTGCATGCAGTTGTTATGGGTAAACCTGCTTTAAGAGCCGCTTGACGTGCTGGCGCTTGCCCTAAGCCTGCTGAAAGCACGCAACCCATGTTAACCGCATCAATTTGAGCAGTGGTTAAACCTGCTTTTTTATAGCAGGCACGAATGGGGAACGCGCCGAGTTCTGGTGTGGGTATATCTTTAAAGTAGCCATTAAAGTTGCCAATTGGGGTGCGGTAAGCATTAATAATTACAATTTCAGGTGAAGACATGATGGTTGCCTTGTGCTTTAATCTTGACAAGGCATAACTTTATCATTAGTTTTAAGCGCTTCATAGGTTGATCATAATCTTCATCATGAGGAAAAACAGAATGACAAAAAAAGTATTAGTTATTGGCGCGACGGGAACATTGGGAAGGGCGATTGTGACAGAGTTAGAGCGTGATTGTTTGGTCATCAAAGTGGGTAATTCATCAGGCGATGAGGTGGTGGATATTGCCTCCACGGATTCGATTCGTTCGCTGTATAGAAAGCACCAAGATGCTGATGCGGTCGTATGTGCAGCAGCACGCGGTGTTATTTTTAAGCCTTTATCGGATATGACAAAAGAAGATTACGTGAGCAGCATGCACAGTAAGCAATTAGGTCAGATTGATTTGGTCTTGCTGGGTGTGCAATTGTTAAAGGCAACAGCCTCATTTACGTTAACCAGTGGTATATTGAATGTTGATCCGATTGCACAGGGTAGCGCTGCAGCGATGGTTAATGGTTCTTTGGAAGGATTTGTGCGTGCCGCTGCGATCGATATGCCCGCGAAACAACGAATTAATCTCGTATCCCCTGCATTATTGGTTGAGTCTGTTGAGCAATACCGCGGCTTTTTTGAAGGGTTTCATCCAGTGCCGGCGGCCACTGTGGCACTTGCTTATCGCAAAAGCATCATGGGCCAACAAACAGGTCAGATTTTTTGCGTGCATTAAAATTGATGTAGCACTAACTTTCTTTCATCAATTCTCGTCCGATGATCAAGCGCCTGATTTCAGATGTTCCTGCACCGATTTCATACAGTTTAGCATCACGCAATAATCTGCCTGCAGGAAAGTCGTTAATGTAACCATTACCCCCTAATATTTGAATGGTTTGTAGTGTCATTTGTGTTGCATTTTCGGCTGCAAATAAGATCACTGCTGCAGCATCGCGGTTGGTGACGGTTCCTTCATCACATGCTTGCGCTACTTGATATAAATAAGCACGTGCAGCATTTAATTGAGTATACATGTCCGCGACTTTAGCTTGAATTAATTGAAAATCACCAATAGGCGAGCCAAATTGTTTGCGATCATGGATATAGGGTAGCACTAAGTCAAGGCACGCTTGCATAATGCCGACAGGGCCTGCTGCTAAAATAACACGTTCATAATTGAGACCGCTCATCAATACACGGATTCCTTCATTCAAAATGCCAAGAATCTGTGTTTTAGCAACACGGCAATCTTTGAAAACCAACTCACATGTATCTGAGCCGCGCATGCCTAATTTATCGAGTTTTTGTGCTGTAGTGAATCCAGGCATACCTTTTTCAATTAAAAAAGCAGTAATACCGTGTGATCCTGCAGTTGGATTTGTTTTGGCATAAACGATAATCACATCTGCTTCAGGCCCATTGGTGATCCACATTTTGCTGCCATTGAGTATGAAATAATCACCATCTTCTGTGGCGGTTAATTTCATACTGATGACATCAGAACCTGAATTAGCTTCGCTCATAGCTAGCGCGCCGACAAATTGCCCGCTTACAAGATCTGGCAAATAAGATTGTTTTTGCTCTGGCGAACCAAAGCGGTGTAACTGGTTGACACATAAATTCGAATGCGCGCCATAACTTAAGCCAATTGAGCCGGAGGCTCGGCTGATTTCTTCCATAGCGATGGCATGTTCAAGATACCCCATGTTCGAACCACCGTATTCTTCTGCCACAGTGATACCAAGTAAGCCCAGGGCGCCAAGTTTAGGCCATAAACTGCGTGGGAATTCGTTGCTCTGATCAATCTCATGTGCAATCGGTGCGATTTCGGACTGAGCAAATTGATAGACAGCATCGCGTAATAGGTGAGCTGTTTGCGTTAACTGAGAGGGTATTCCTTGAATCATATACTGATATCTCCTAAGCTAGTGTTCTTCTGTGTGCAAAGCCATGATCGCGCAATAGAGCGAGAATAGCAGACACTATATCAAAGAGGGGGGTGTCATGACAAAGCATGAAGCTATTCCATGTTGGATCCACGGTCTTGAAGAATATGAACAGATGTTTGATTTGCAGGCTGATGATTATCGTAAAATTCTTTTTGATTTCCCGGGAAGTATCTCGAGCTTTAATGCTGATGTCTATCAGCAAGCGCACCGTATTGTGAGTGGCGATACTATTTATTCTATGGATTTTCCAGCCATGCAAGCCTATGTCGAGCAGTTGTTACAGTCGAATTATGCTTACCTTAAACAGCATGCGCAGGCGGTGCTGCGTCATGGTGTCGCTGATATCGAATCTATTTTCAAAATAGTGCAAGACAATAGTGAACGGTTTTTGACAGATTATGTTACCGGTAAGAAGCAGGCACGTTATCAAGCGGTGTTTATGCCACATCTTCCTTATAAAAATCATGAGTTTCAGTTGGCTTTGTGTTGTGATTATGTATTTAATCATCACAAGCAAAATGACTGCACGCCACAAGAGGTTGTTTTTGAATTGTGCCGTATCGCAGAAGAAGTACGTATTTTTCCTGTATTAACAGAGCGGGGTGAGCCATCAACATGGCTTGGTCCCTTGATGCTTGAGTTGCAACAGCGCCATTACGGTATTGAGGTGCGTCATGTTGCTTTTAAAAATGTGAAAGGTAATAATGCGATGCTACGTATTTGGGCTCTTGAGTGTGTTGTTGAATAATTATGTACCATCTGATTCGTCCGTTAGTTTTTTGTATTGCTCCTGAAGCAGCGCATCGTTTAACGCAGCGTTTGTTGCGCTTTTTTGGCAAAAAAAGTTCAGCGCCATGCAGCAATCCTGTGACGCTATTGGGTATGACATTTCCTAATCGTGTTGGTCTTGCAGCCGGGTGGGATAAAGATGGTGAATGCATCGATGTTTTATTTGGTTTAGGATTTGGTTTTGTTGAGGTTGGTACGATCACACCACGCCCACAGGCAGGTAATCCCAGGCCGCGCCTGTTTCGTCTTGTGCAGGCAAATGCGATCATTAATCGGATGGGATTTAATAATAAGGGTGTGGATTATTTAGTGGAGCGCTTAAAGGAACGTAAAGTACCTGGAATAGTCGGCGTTAACATTGGAAAAAACAAAGAGACACCCAATGAGCGCGCGCATGAGGATTATATATTTTGCTTGAGGAAAGTTTATCAATATGCTGATTATATTGCTCTTAAT
The DNA here is from genome assembly GCA_964516605.1 of uncultured Coxiella sp. Classification (GTDB taxonomy): domain Bacteria; phylum Pseudomonadota; class Gammaproteobacteria; order Coxiellales; family Coxiellaceae. The sequence goes on from CAZFAA010000052.1 coordinate 8,662, forward strand.
ATTTCATCACCAAATACTCCAGGTCTCAGGGCATTGCATGATACGGATAGCTTAGAATTGCTGCTCAATCAAGTAGATTTAGCGCGTTTAGCGTTAGAGCGGCAATTTAATAAGCACGTTCCCATTCTACTTAAGTTGTCTCCTGATTATCCGCATGAACAACTCGAAGTTTTTTTAAATACATTATTAAAACATCGTATTGACGGAATTATTGCAACCAATACCTCTCTTGATCGTCATCTCATTACGGGTTTGCCTCATGCCAATGAAGTGGGTGGTTTAAGCGGACGGCCTATCGCCCAGCGTGCGACGGATACGATTAAAGCGATTAAGTGTATTACAGGAAATCGCCTGCCTATCATTGGCGTTGGTGGGATTGATAGTGATGTGAGTGCGACAGAAAAGTTTGCTGCAGGCGCGGATCTCATTCAAATCTACACTGGTCTTGTTTACGAAGGACCTCGGTTGATTAAGAAATTAATTGAATTACCTATTGAATAATAAGCTTAATTTTATAAGTTTTAAAATGTTATCGAAATTTGCTAGAAATTGAGTTTGTGTCTTCTATACTCATTACACTAAGAACAACAAAAAAGGTAGCATTATCATGCTTCGGAAGTGGAAGGCAACGATTGCCCTAGGTGCTATTTTACTAGGATGGTTACAAATGGATGTGGCTGGAGCGTATGTTGTGGGAATTTATATCTCACAAGGTACGGCGCAAAATGCCAAGGCAATGGATGATCTCATTGCTCAGTCTAAGCGTGCAGGTGTTAATACATTTGTTATCGATACAGAAACCCGTAATACGAGTTATGCCAATAACGTTAAGAAAGTAACTAACAATGGAATTCGTTTCGTATCACGCATTACGATGTTTCCAGGCGGTGGATCGCATGCCCAAATAACGGATAAAGCTATTTGGAATAAAAAAATGTCTTTGGCTAATTACGCTATTTCTTTAGGTGCTAGTGAAATTCAGCTTGATTATATTCGTTATGCTGCAAAAGGTTTGGCATCGCATGAAAAAGCGCATAATGTGAAGGCAGTGATTAAATACTTCCGCGATAATTTACCCAAGAATGTAAAACTGCAAATCGATATTTTTGGTATTGCAGCACATAAACCTTCGATTACAATTGGCCAGAATGTAGCATTATTCGCACCTTATCTGGATGCAATTTGTCCAATGGTTTATCCATCACATTATGAACCTTTTTTACACCATGCAACGCGGCCTTATAATACAGTGCTTGCATCTGTTAGTGCATTGAAAAAACAGCTAAAGGATTATCCTAATGTGAATATTTATGCCTATCTTGAGATTTTTAACTACCGTTATCCGATGAGCCGTGAAAAACGCATGAGCTATGCACGTGCGCAAATTCAGGCAGCTAAGGATGCTGGTGCACAAGGTTATTATATCTGGAGTGCGCGCAATCAGTATGGTGTGCTCTTTGATGTATTGCGCAGTAGCGGTAGCTAATCTACCTGACTCATTAAAAATAAAAAAAACGCACTGAATTTCAGTGCGTTTTTTTTGTCTGTTGTTACCTTGAAAAATTTACGCCGTTGCGGGTTCTAATTTTTTCCAGTTCTTTCTGATATTATAGCAATCTTTAAACCATTGCTTAGACGATTTATAGAAAAACATCAATTTCATAAATAAAAGGCCTACCATAGTGAATGGCAAAACTCTCAAGTTCCTTAATACCGTGCCATCAGAAGAAAGCTGATGTATGAGGGTTGGATGGATCAATAATAGAAATAAATTAAACACTATGGATAATACTACGAACCATAGAGGTAAGAAATACACAAAAAATAATCCAATCGAACGTCCATAATATAAACAGCCAATAAGTAGCGCATAGATCAAGAAGTATATCGTTAGTGGGAGCATAATTTTAAAAGCAGACAGCGATAATGCGACCGTCAGATGATTTAGTATGGTGCTTATAAAGGCGATTGTTGCTAAGCTTCCGAACAACATTACAATACAACCAATGGTTACAGTTACAGGCCGTTGCACATAGAGTTTTTTAAGGGCTGCTTTTTTTTCTTGTTTAATCATAATCGTATTTCCACTCAATTTATAAAGGCTAGAATAATACCTAAATTAAGTCGATATGTATAGAAATTAATCAAATTATTTCACCTCGATCAATAGAAAAAAATAATATCATTTTATATCAAATAGTTAGATTTATTATTTTATTGTATTTAAAATACCGTACTGAATTGCAATGCGATTTGTTAAATTATTTGAATGACACCACAGCACCTGTTACAGTGCCTATCTTCTGGAGTAAAAGCGAAGATCTATGTCAACAAGCAAGATGGTAGGCTGCACTTTTATGGTTGCCGGTACTGCGCTCGGTGCAGGAATGTTGGCATTGCCGATGGTTGCTGCAGGTAGTGGCTTTGTTATATCGGCGCTTGCTTTAATTTTACTATGTATATTAATGAGCTATACAGCTTTATTAACGTTGGAAGTTAATATCCATTTCCCATTGGGTACCAGTTTTGGAACCATGGCGCACAAGACCCTCGGTGTGTTTGGTAAATGGCTTGCTTTTTCAGCAATGATTTTATTGTTTTATGCACTTACAGCGGCCTACATTTCCGGTGGTGCCTCGCTTTTTAGTGGCGTGTGCAAAGCGTATTTACACCTTTTTATTCCTCAAGGCGGAACTGCATTTATTTTTACTTTGTTATTTGGTGCACTAGTATATTGGAAAACACAGGCCGTTGATTATGTAAATCGCGTACTATTTATGACAAAAATGGGCATTTTAATACTTGCTATTGCCGCTATGCTGACTCATGTGCAGGTTAATTTACTTGTTTCTATGCAGCATCATCCTATTTATATTTTAGCCGCCATTCCAATTATGTTTACCTCATTTGGTTTTCACGGCAGTATTCCTAGTATTTTAAAATACTTAGGGCATGATGCTAAACGCCTACGTACTGTTTTTATTATTGGTAGCAGCATACCGCTTCTGATTTATCTTTTTTGGATTTTAGTCACTTTGGGTGTATTGCCTTTAACAGGAACACATAGCTTTTCATCGATTGTGCAAGAGCATGGTTCGGTGGGAGAATTTACCATTGAATTAAGTCGGCGTTTTCATAATGACTCGCTCGTGCTCGCGATTAACCTTTTTTCAAATATTGCAGTAACCACTTCTTTTCTTGGGGTAGGTCTTGGATTATTCGATTATTTTTACGATAACTTAAAAAAAGTTAAGCGCTTTAAACGGGAGTGGTCAGCGCTCTTAACGTTTGTACCACCACTTTTTTTCGCGCTAGTTTATCCGCAAGGTTTCATTTTTGCGCTGGGTTTTGCGGCAATTGCTTTGGCGGTTCTCGCGGTATTATTGCCAGCAGGAATGGTTTTGGCATGGCGCCAACGCGAAGACATGCGTCATATTCCCATTAAATACCGAGCTCCAGGTAATCGCGTGTTTATCAAATTGGTGTTTTGTATTGGATTACTGATTATTGTATTGCAGCTGCTGACCATGCTGCATCTGTTACCGCAAATATAACAGTATTAATAATAGGGTGGTAAAAGATGCTTACGGTAATTTTTAAATTGTTGTGCTGTTGCAAGTAATTTTTTTCTATCGCTTCACGCATTTTTTTTAGGCAAAGGCAGGTCAAATTTCAGTGCTTGCCAAGCGTTCAGTGTTTGCTCTGTGGTTTCTTCTGTGATCTGAGTGACGAGTGAGCTGGGTAGTCTGGCTTTTGACTTCTGCTTGTGACAACTTTTTAGCTTTACGAGTACGTTGTAGCTCACTGATTATCGGGTTCATTTATATGATATAGCATATATTTAGAGATTTAATAGAGTAGAGCGGGTTTGTTTCCGAACAAGCCTATCTAATCATCAAGATTGGGTAACCCAGGTGATTGCCCCGTTGGCTCAGGTCCTGTGTAAATGGACGAAGGTCGAATTAAGCGGTTGTGGGCAGCTTGTTCTATAATGTTGGCACTCCATCCCGCAATGCGTGCAATACAGAACGTCGGTGTATATAGAGTGCGTGGTAATTCAACTGTGCGTAATACACCAGCGGCCCAGAATTCCAGATTAGGGTAGAGATTGCGTCCAGGTTTGTATTCTGCTAATAACTTAACAGCTTTCTTTTCAACTTCAAGGCTCAGTTTAAACAAATGATTTTCTGCAGCAAATTTTTTAACGATAGAACGCAGTGCTGCCGCGCGCGGATCATAGGCTTTATAAACACGATGCCCAAAACCCATGAGACGCACATCATTTTCTAATTGTTTGCGAATCCAGGGCTCGATATTTTCTTCTGTGCCAATTTCATCGAGCATGTCATCAACATGTGATGGTGCGCCACCATGTAGTGGACCAATCAGAGCGCCTATTGCAGCTGTAATCGCAGAAGTCATGTCCGCTTGTGTTGATACAACAACGCGTGCAGTAAAAGTAGATGCATTTGTGCCGTGATCAGCTGATAAGATTAAATACGCTTCCAATGCTTTCGTAATGCCTTCATTTGGTTTTTTATGGTGCAACATATACAGATAATTTGCAGCATGACCAAGTGATGTATCCGGTTCAATACATTCTTTACCAGCATGAAAGTTGTGATAATACGCAATAATTGTAGGTGCTTTTGCTAAAATTTCAGCAGCTTGATCTGTTGTAGGAGGGTAGGGTTCGCCAGCCGGATGAATGCTTGAAATGACTGTGCGCAGCACTTCCATCGGGGTTAAATTTGACGGTAATAATTGAATAATTTTTTTCTGGTAGTCTGCAAGTGCGCGGCGTATTGCTAAGTATTGAGTGAAGTCTGCATTTTCTTTTTCTGTAGGTAATTTTCCGTGCCAAAGTAAATAAACAACTGCTTCATAAGAATGTGTTCCAACGAGATTTTGTACCCAATGACCTCGATAAACCAATTGACCCACTTCGCCTCTAACGTCTGAAATGGCAGTTTGTGCAACGGCTATGCCTTCAAGACCAATGTGTAACTCCGCCATGCTGTCTCCTACGATAAATAAATGGTGGCCAGACCCAGAATTGAACTGGGG
>CAZFAA010000053.1:0-13386 GCA_964516605.1 uncultured Coxiella sp.
ACAGTTGATCTTGAATCCGTGCCGACCGAAATTGAACCTCTAGTCGTTGAGTTAAACAATTTATTTTACCGTCTTGATAGTGCTTTTGAACGCAATAAACGTTTTACGGCTGATGCAGCACATGAGCTTAAAACACCTCTGGCTGCGTTGAGCACACAAACTCAAGTGGCGTTGCGCGCGCAAACTGCAGAAGACCGTAAACAAGCACTGCTTAAAGTACTGGCCAGCGTCAACCGCAGTACCCATATGGTGCAACAATTACTACCCCTCAGTCGCATGGATCCTGAGGCCTCATGTATTAAGCCCGAAAAAATACACTTAAGCCATCTGGCAACGGAAGTAGCGGCACTACTAGCCCCCGAAGCGATTGCTAAAAATATTGAACTGGAACTTGAAAGTCCCGAATCAAAAGCTGTTATTCTAGGTAATCCGACGTATATCACCATCTTGATTCGCAACCTCGTTGACAATGCAATCCGTTATAATAATGAAAATGGTTTTGTGAAAATTAATATTGAAGAAGTCGATACTAAAGTGATATTAAGTGTGACAGATGATGGCCCTGGAATTCCACAAGATCTGCGTGAACGCGTTTTTGAGCGCTTTTACCGCATCATTGGCAATAAAACAACTGGCAGTGGTCTAGGTCTTGGGATTGTCGCTCAAATTATTCAACTGCATAAAGCCAATATTGAATTGGTGACACCAGCTAATGGCAAAGGTATTCAGTTTCGGGTAATTTTTGATAAAGCGTAATTGTGTCACTACGTTGCACAACAACACAGAACGAAAGCAATAAGTCAGGACGCCCCTCTTGCACGCCCAGTTAGCTCAGCTGTGAGAGCAGGTTGAAGGAAAGTTTAAGCGAGCAACCGAGTCTATACGCAATGATTTGAGCAGCACAGAGATGTTTCATTTAAAATGAATTACAGATGAGCAAATCTTGTGGGGACTGACTTATTACGACCTACATTACTCATCCTCAGACGGTACATACTCCTTCATCTTCAGTAAAATATTTGTCGCAATCATCGCCAAACCCAAAAACACCAAGCAAGACAACATCGCATACTGAACTGACTTTAAGGCTGTAAGTTGCGCGGTACTAAATAGAAAATAACGCATCGGTTCTGGGTATAATAATAACACACCGTGAACTGAATTCGGATGAGCCACCACCAAATCAGCTAGATGAAGCTTACTTAATACAGATAGATTCAGATTATTCGTCAGCTCTAGAAATTCCAACCTGCCTAACCGTGTAGATAGTATTGTTCCGATTGATGTGGCAATAATCACTCCAACGTAAACACAAGAACTCACCACACTCGAGGAACGTGCCGCTTCCTCAGGACTCAAAGCCTCGATAGCCATAGCTGGAAATGCTTTCATAGCCATACCACAGCCAACCCCAATAATAAAAAATGGTTCCCACACCAACGCATAACGCATGTGTGCATTCAAACACACAAACCAAATAGCACCTATAAGCAATATAAATAGCAACAGTTGAATGCACGCTCCAATACCAATTTTATCGTAAAGTTTTTCGACAATTAATACGGATAGCGTCAAACCAATACCGAGAGGGATGACTGCAAATCCAGCCTGATAGGCGGAATAATTCAGCAATAACGGATTTTGCAGGTATAAATTTCCGAAGAACAGTATACTGATGATCATGTAGCCACAAATAAACATCCCAATACAGCCCAACATAAAACGTGGACGTCTAAAATAAGCAAAATTAATAAAAGGTATTTTATGCACGTGACGCTCAACCCACGGTTGAGAGGCCATAAATAACATACCAATGATTAATAAACTAATGGTTACAGGATTTCTCCAACCTAATGCAGCCGCTTCAATTACATCGTAAATAAAAAAACCAAAGCCAAAAATAAAAATTAAAAACCCAATAAAATCTATCGTTACTTTTTTGTTACCAGGACTATGCTTATGGGATCCAATCAGCAAAAGCACAAGCGACAAAAACATCATCAGAGCCACAAATTTGAATACGTATTGCCATCCAATCGTTTGACAAAAAATACCACTCAAAAAAGGACCAAAACCCATACCCAATCCAACAGCAAATGCCCAACCCGTTGAAACAATACCCTGCTGATCGCTGGGGAAAGTGACTTTCATTAAAGCAAGCGTACCCGGCATAATAATCGCAACACCAACCCCTTGGATAAAACGTCCTAGAATAAAAGGCAGTGTATGTTCGGACATACTGCACACCACAGCGCCCACTATAAAGATAATCGTACCCACACCATTCATATTACGACGTCCAAAACGATCGCTGAGCAACCCGCCCAAAATCATAAACATCAGCGCTGCTAAAACGTAAGCATTACTGGTCCACTGGAGTTGGGATGGATTTAAATTCATTTGAATACGAATTGGAATCATAGCATTGGTGGTGGCAGTCGTTGAAAAAGCAACGATACATATGGCCAGGCACATCGCAAAAAACACCAGCCATTTTTGTTTAGTCGACACCTCACATTCCATCACTCGAGCATCATTCATGCATTAACTCCTGTATGAACTACCGATAAAGCGGTTTAAATGTTATTCTACCGCCCATGCATTATCAGACCCAGTCCAGCTTAGAGCAAATTGAAATCAACATCAACACCTTGGTTCTCACTGCCAACCAACGCTTGAGCTTGCGCACACAACAAGCTTATGACAAAAAACAAATTCAGCTGCATAAGACCAGCTGGCTAACGCCGCTTATCCTACCCTTAACAACCTGGTTGCAACAAAGTGCTGCAAAACAGTTACAACAAATAATATTATCGGCTCCTCAAGAATTGTACCTATGGGAGTCTATTATTCGACAATGCTGTGATGATGTAGAGCTGATCAATCCTAGCGATACAGCAGCAACAGCGGCAAATGCTTGGCAAACACTGCATTTGTGGAATGCACCACTCAAGCATCTTGCTGATCAGAGCAACCAAGAGGTTGCTTTATTTTATCAATGGTGCCTGCAATTTGAAGCATTACTCAAATCCAATCACTGGCTCAGCACAGCACAAATTCCAAGTGCATTAGTACAACACGTTGCACGGATTTTAAATAACAACCCCATTCAATCTATTCTGCTCATTGGTTTTGATGAGCTACCCCCTGCTGTCGAGAAATTGATTACAGCATTCGACACACATGTGCAGGTTTCATTGCTACGCATTGAAAAAAAAGCTAGCAGTATTGTACAAACCACTTTACACGACCAACAAACTGAAATGCAAACCATGGCGGCATGGGCTAAACACCATACTGACCTTATGCCGCATGCAAAAATTGGCTGCATTATTCCACAACTTGAAACCTTACGGCGTGACTTATTCAACACATTTAGCGAAACCTTTAGTCCCGAGCAATTACTCCCAGGCGCCCTACCTGCCGAACGAAAATTCAATATTTCAGCAGGCCAACGCATGAGCGATTACCCTATTATTTACTGCGCACTCCATGTGATAGAGTGGCTATACAGTACAATAGACCTTCGTGCTATCGGCACACTACTGCAATCACCTTATCTGCATCACGATCCGAATGAACAAGATGACGCAGCGCGTATTGATTGCATGCTGCGTGAATTCAAGGAAGCGGAACTACCCTTTCATGCTATTTTTGAAGCAGCTCATAACATACCGTTGGAAACACGTTTAATCAATCGGCTACGCGAGATCAATACAAAATTGAAAGCAATTCCCAGTGTTGCCACCTTATCACATTGGTCACGTTTGATGAGCGATCTACTGGATACGATTGGCTGGCCTGGCTACCGCACTTTAAATAGTGAAGAATATCAAATCGTGATGCGTTGGCGTCAATTATTAGTGGAATACACACACTACACGCTCGTGTGTGCTGATCAGATCACGTTATCTGAAGCACTGTATCTCCTGCACAAACAGACGCGTAACACTATTTTTCAATCAGAAGGCAGTCAAGCACGTGTGCAAATTCTCGGAGTCTTAGAAGCTTCTGGCAATGATTTTGATTACATGTGGGTTATGGGTCTGGATGATGATACATGGCCTGCCGCACCAAAACCCAATCCTTTTATTCCCTATGCCATGCAAAAAGAATGGCATATGCCCCACGCCAGTGCTGAACGTGAATTACTCTATACAGAGCAGATGATGCACCGTTTGTGTCACAGCGCTGAACACATTATCTTTAGTAGCCCACAATTTGAAGGAGATAAACAAAAAAATACCAGTCGATTATTACAAGACATTACTTACCTCTCTTTTTCATCACCTGATAGCCACAGTAATGAACACGAGCAAATACCGCCGCAGCCACTGGAATTCATTCAGGATACATTTGCCCCAGCCCTCACAGACACGGAAGTCATTAAGGGTGGTGCCTTCATCTTGCAACAACAATCTGACTGCCCTTTTAAAGCTTTTGCCTCACTACGCTTAAAGGCCACAGCACTACAGCAACCTCAATTGGGTATCCGTGCAGAAGAGCGTGGGACACTAGTACATACTGTATTAGAACGTATTTGGCGACAACTTCAATCACAAGAACAACTTAAGCAGCTGAGTACTCAGGCACTGGATGCTTTAATAAAACAATCTATAACATACGCTATAACCGATTTACGTAAACCCACTGATTCAACTTTTAGAAAACACTTATTGGCTATTGAAGAAAAGCGTATGCAGCCACTGATGCAGCAATGGTTTGCTTATGAAAAAGAACGCCCTGCTTTTTACATCAGTGCATTGGAAGCGCCTGCTCACATCACCTTGAGCACACTGCGCTTATTTTTACGGATTGATCGCATTGACACCTTAGCAACAGGAGAGCGGATCATTATTGATTATAAAACAGGAACCAATAGTATCAGCTCGTGGTTTGGCGAGCGCCCCACCAGCCTACAATTACCTTTATATCTATTTAGTGATAGCACCTACGCTGGACTGACTTATGCACAACTTAGGGTAAATGAATGCAGCTTTAAAGGACTTATGTGCTCAGACGCAGTTAAACAACAACTACCTGGAACGACTTCGATTGAAAAATACCAACTCAAGTGGTCTGAACAAATCGAACGCTGGCGTGCTAACCTCTATCAATTAGCTGTTGAATTTGAATCAGGCGTAGCCAGTGTCACACCAACCAATGCCAGCACCAGCTGTGCCTATTGTGATTTAAAGCCCTTATGCCGTGTGGAGATGGCCTCATGCTAACAGATCAACAAGCACGCCTGAATGCTCTCAATACAAAGCAGTCTTTTATCGTACAAGCACCTGCAGGCTCAGGTAAAACCGAATTATTAACACAGCGTTTTCTAAAATTACTGACTCAAGTTTCCTCACCTGAAGAAATCATAGCCATTACGTTTACACGTAAAGCCGCCAGCCAAATGCGTCACCGCATACTATCAGCGTTAACACGAGCCTGTGATGGTCATAGTCCAGACGAACCGCATAAACAACTCACCTTCACATTAGCCCATGATGCGCTGCAATCCGATCGACGTCATCAATGGCATATTCTGGATAACCCCAATCGCTTGCGTATTTTAACGATTGACGCATTAGCTGGATTTTTAAGCGCGCAAATACCAATTCTTGCTGGATTTGGCAGCAAACCAACTATTACTGAGGATGCCAAGGCACTCTATAAAGAAGCCGCCAGTCATTTACTTCACTCAATCACACAGCAAAATTCCTGGTCAACGCATATCGAAACCTTGCTACTACATCTGGATAATAAAGCCGAACGCGTTATTGAGTTACTGTGTTCTATTCTAGCCAAACGCGAACAATGGCTTCCGTATATTTTAACCTACCATAGCAATACCGATCTCTTGCATGCACAGTTAGAGCAGGGGCTTGTCAATATTGCCTATGAAATCATTTGCCATACCCATACGGCATTACAGCCTCATCTTGATGAACTCATACAACTGCTCGCACACGGCGCGCAAAATTTAGCAGCTGAAGGTGTTACCGCAGATCCGGCTTTGCATTTTCTCAACCACAATCCACTGCCAAGCGATGTGGCACAACTTGATGCCTGGAAAGCGTTAGCTACCCTCCTGCTCACACAGGACGATCACTTTAGAAAAAGTATCGATAAACGTCAGGGCTTTCTGGCTAAGAGCGCTGAAAAAACACGCATGCTGCAATTATTAGGATTGTTTTCAGAAGATACTTTATTACATGATCATGTTATTCAATTAAAGTACTGTCCAGATCTGCATTATCCTACCGCACAAAAAAAGATGATTACCGCTCTGACACAATTACTCCCTCTTCTCTACGCACAACTGCGCTTAACCTTTCAAAAATACAATGAAATCGATTTTGTAGAACTGAATTTAGCCGCATTAAGAGCATTAGGTGAAGAAGAAGAACCAACAGATCTAGCGTTATACCTTGACTATCAAATACAGCATTTACTGATCGATGAATTCCAAGATACCTCCATTACTCAATATACGCTACTGGAGCGGCTCACGCGTGGTTGGGAATTACATGATGGACGCAGTTTATTTTTAGTTGGGGATCCTATGCAATCCATCTACCGATTTCGGGATGCTGAAGTGGGGTTGTTTATTCGAGCGCAAACTCAAGGAATTCACGCGTTACCACTGACGCCACTGACACTGCAAAACAACCACCGCTCTGATAAAAAAATTATCACGTGGATTAACAAACAATTTAAGTCTATTTTTCCAACCCACGCTGATATAGCAGAAGGTGCTGTACCTTACGTGGAGTCCATTCCCACTCAAAATTACGAATCAATGGGTGTGCACTGTTACAGTTTTTTAGATGCACCAGCGGCTCAAGAAGCATTAACCGTTACCCAACTCATTCACACCCTACAAACCAAACACCCCGACGATTCGATCGCCATTTTAGTGCGTTCGCGCAATCAATTGCGTGATATCATAACACTCTTGCACGCACAACGTGTGCCTTTTGAAGCGCTGGATCTTGAAAAATTAATTGACCTACCTGAAATTCAAGATCTACTGACTTTAACCCGTGTCGTATTACACCGTGAAGATCGGATTGCTTGGTATGCTTTATTGCGCAGCCCTATCTGTGGGCTCACCTTACACGATTTACATCATTTATCACAGCTGAGCACGCAACAGAGCCTATGGCAAACGATACAAAGTAATCCCATTTTATCGGCTGATGGCCAACAACGCCTACAGCGTATTCGTACTGTATTAACTGCTTATTTTAATGAACACTATCGTAAACCCTTTGAATTGGCCTTGAAAGGACTTTGGCAAGCATTGGGGTTTACTGAAATTCTATCATCACAGCAACAGTATAATGCACTCAATTTTTTTAAACTCATTGCACATCAAGTGGATTCAGGAAAGCCAATTATCAATATAGAGCAATTGATGCAGTACTTAAGTAAAACTTATATTGAACCTCAAAAAACAACATCACGCTTATCCATTATGACCATCCATAAATCAAAAGGTCTTGAGTTTGATCATGTGATCTTGCCAGGGCTGCATGCGAAAACTGCCACAGACCAGCACCAATTAATGCTGTGGTTAGAACGACCCAATTATCTCGGCAATATTGATTTTGTTTTAGCCCCTATTAAACAAGCCAATACCAATACTGATTCCATATACCATTATTTACAACGCCATGAAAAACGAAAACTTGTCTTTGAAACAGCACGCTTGTTGTATGTGGCCACCACCCGCAGTAAAAAATCCCTGCACTTAATGGCCTGCTTAAACACCAATGAACACGGGGAAATTTTATTTCAACCCGATTCCTTTGCACACATGCTGCAAGCCGAATTTATCAAAAATATCCACCCTCATGCACCACACTTAAGGGATGAACAGATCACAGCGATTCCTCAACTGATGCGCATTCCATCAGGATGGACTAGCTCATACAGCATTACATCTGAAGAACATAACTTAGAAAACCCACTTCCACCAATCGATCACGATACGCACCGAGTCCTGGGTACCGTGATGCATCTATTACTGGCTGATGAAACACAGCGCTCCATAGACTGCGCAAAACGCCTTCTACGTCAGCACGGATTCAATGCAATGCAATTGCCTCAAGCGTTAGACAAAATACAACTGATGCTACTCAATTTGCAAAGCAACGCCCATGCAAAATGGATATTCGACTCCACACATCAGGATGCACATAATGAATACCCGATCACAGCGATAATTAAAGGAAAAATACGTCACCTTATTATTGATCGTACTTTTGTGGAGGATGGTATTCGTTGGATTATTGACTACAAAACCACCGTACCAACAGATGAACACCATGACGTATTTTTAAAGCAACAACTGGAACTACACCGCGAACAATTAGAAACCTATGCTTTGGCCTTACAGGGGATAGAAGTACGTCCTATTAGATTAGGACTGTACTTTCCAGTATGCGGCCTATGGATTGAAGCCTTAACCATCACCGCTTCCCAAACAGAAACGAAACTTCTATAATGCGCCCATGGAAGATATCTCTCATAAACTGGTTGTTGCCATTTCGTCACGTGCGCTGTTTGATTTAACAGAAAGCGATACGGTATTTGAGAACGAAGGCGTTGATGCCTATTCACGCTATCAAATCAATCATGAAAATGAAATTTTAGCACCTGGCACCGCCTTTACCTTAGTGAAGAAATTCCTGAATTTAAATAAAAATGAACCGCTTGTTGAAGTCATCTTACTCTCGCGTAATAGCGCTGATACAGGCTTGCGTATTTTTAATAGCATTCAACATTATAACCTCGGTATCACACGTGCTGCTTTTACCAGTGGCAAGAGCCCTTATCAATATGTCAGTGCATTTGGCTCGCACCTATTCCTCTCAACCCATCAAGAGGATGTAACACGTGCTTTGCAATCGGGCTGTGCGGCAGCCATGATTTGGCCAAGCACTAAAGATGATAAATACCCCGATCGCCTGCGGATTGCTTTTGATGGCGATGCAGTATTATTTACAGATGAATCTGAACGTATTTTTCAAGAACAGGGTATCGACGCATTTAATCACAATGAATTTCAAAAAGCGCAATTCCCTTTACCACAGGGTCCTTTTAAAGGGTTTTTACAAGCATTGCACCGTCTGCAACAACATTTTCCAGAAGACAATTGCCCTATTCGAACAGCGCTAGTCACAGCACGCCAAGCACCGGCGCACGAACGTGTTATACGCACGTTACGGGAATGGCAAATCCGTATTGATGAGGCATTATTTCTAGGTGGGTTGAATAAAAGCGATTTTTTACAGGCTTTTCATGCTGATATTTTTTTTGATGATCAGATCCGTCATTGCCAATCAGCACAACAGCATGTTACCACAGCACATGTCCCTTCCCTACTCCCTGGCTTATCTCTTGATGTAGATTGAAAGGCTATTTGCTTTAACAATTACTTTACTCTAAACTCGAACATCGAAAATGGATTCATTATGACACAACATGACACAAATTTAATTTGGCTTGATCTGGAGATGACAGGGCTCAATTCTGAGCGTGACTGTATCATTGAAATTGCCACGGTCATTACGGATACCAACCTGAATGTACTGGCAGAAGGTCCTGCACTTGTCATCCATCAATCAGACGAAATGCTTAATAACATGGATGATTGGTGTACTAACCAACATGGCAAATCAGGCCTTACTCAGCGTGTCCGCGATAGCAAGATTAGCGTTGAAGAAGCCGAGCAACGAACCCTCACTTTTGTAAAAGAGTGGGTTATTGAAAACAAATCTCCTCTGTGTGGCAATTCCATTTATCAAGATCGGCGTTTCTTGGCTAAATACATGCCCACCCTGGAGCGTTACTGCCATTACCGAAACCTAGACGTCAGCACTATTAAAATTCTTGCCGAACGCTGGAAAACAGACCTACCACAATTTAGTAAAGAATCCAGTCATCTTGCTCTAGCGGATATCTATGACTCTATTAATGAGCTTAAGTATTACAGAGAAAAATGGCTCAAATAGTGCATGCACAGCAATTCCCGTTCGTTAAAAAACAGCATTTTTTTCGTGTTATATTGAATACCCGAGCCCGAAAACTGTTCTTATTTTAAACGCAGATTGCTTTCTTTTATCGACGCCCCGCACATCCTTCCCTATTTTTTCAAAACCCTGCTATAATCCCCTGCAGATTACTATCAAGGAATTTATATGGCCGCTATTATTTCCATCATTATTGCCTACCTGATTGGCTCATTAAACACATCGATTATCATTGCTAAAGTGCTTGGTAATCCTGATCCGCGTACGCAAGGTTCCGGCAATGCAGGTGCAACTAATGTATTGCGCACCAGTGGTAAAAAACAAGCGATTTGGGTGCTGGCTGGTGACATCATTAAGGGCGTTATTGCTGTGATGATCGCGCGGCTTTTTCATGTACACAGCTTTATGCTCGGACTTGTTGCACTCGCCGCTGTAGTCGGACACATCTTCCCTCTGTATTTTCAATTCAAAGGTGGTAAAGGTGTTGCCACCACCATCGGTGTATTGCTTGCACTGAACATCTGGATTGGTGTTGTCAGCATGGCTGCTTTTACCATTACTGCATTGCTCTCACGTTATGCATCATTAGCGTCATTGGTAGCAGTTACCGTTGCTGTTCTGTGCAGTTTAATCTTTGGTGAATTTTATTACTTCGTACCGATTTTAATGATCGCAGCGCTGATTTTCTGGAAGCACATGGATAACATTGACCGTCTGCGTAATCATACTGAGCATAAAATTAATTTTTAGGCAAAGCATCAACATCCCACAGTTTTCTTACAGAGGGCTAGAATTGCAAGAGGGCGTCAACGTTTAAGTGTATGATTAAGGGACGAAGATTCACCATCATAAAACACAACCGATGCGCCATCGCTTCAATAGGATCCACTGTACTTCGTCATCCCCAAACCAACCGGCCTAAAAAATAGGTATTAAAAAGACTCATCGATAATATTCTGTATAACTTCATTAAGTTTAGCTGTTGGCAAAGGAATGTAATCTTTTTGAATGACCTTTACAATCGCCCTCTCTACTGACTTTGTAACAGCCTGATTCAATAAGCCATAAAAATTGGGTTCGGCACACAAAATAATACGCTGATCATGCTGCTTATGGAGCATTTTCTCGAGCAAATCCGCTACTATTTTTGCAAAATGCGCATGCTCTTCTTTATGCGGATCAGAAGGTGGTGAATATTTTCCAGCAGTGCCGTGATCTGTTTGATAATACCCCTGTCCATCGCTGGTTAATTCGCTCGTTTTTAAACGACTTTGTGGGTGCTGGAGTTCATGAATTAATATATAGTCAGACTCCGTAATATCATAGATTTTTGCATCGGTACTACTTGCAATGACCAGTAAGGTTAACGTATTTTTTTTCATGAGTCGTCCCTCTTGTGTATTAAATTAAAAACACCGACAACACGGTGAACATCCAGTATACTAAAATTTAAGAGGGGTATTTCAAATACCAGAATAACTTAATGAATTATCATATTTTTTACCCTGAGATACATTCAATAATCACACTGTTAAATACAGGTATTATCACCAGAAAATAGCCGTCTCAGTTGAATAATATAATATCCCTTACTATAGTGTGGTGACGACAATATTAATCAAGAGGTTTCACATGAAAAAATTATTATGTAATACGCTAGCACTGGGAGCACTGGTTTGCACAAGCGTGTTTGCCGTAGAAACACAAAAGATAGCAAATTTAGGCACGCAACTCACTGGGTCTGTTTCTATGATGAGTTACTTCAGGTTTAATAACCTACCAGCCGGGGTTGCTTATAAGATTACTACAGGGGGTAATGATGTAACAGGTTATATGAATAATAGCGTGGTAACCTATTATCTTAACTTAAAGCAAGGTACTTACCTGATTACACTGAATGATAAACTTAAAACGACAGCATGTTCTTTTGTAATCAATCCAGTTATTGTTCCCACAAGCCGTAACCCCTCCGGCTATGCATTAGCAATGCAAGCTGTTAACAGCAACACTGGCTATAGCTGCACCTTAGGAAGCACAGGAAATTGGCCAAACTTTCTAAGCATTCATAAAACAAATTAAAAATACATAGCATACTAAAAAGACTGTCACTGCAATCAGGGCTCGATAGCCCTGATTTTATTTTTAACTCCTACTCCATATCACAACGCGACCTCACTTGAATGGCTAATCCACCATCTTTTTCCTTATTTTTTAAACGTAACCAACCGACATATGCAATCATGGCGCCATTATCCGTGCAATACTGTGGTGCTGGATAAAACACATCTTTAATCGAAGTATCACTGGATAAAGCATGACGTAATTTTTGATTGGCACTGACACCACCGACCATAACCAAACGCTCTAAACCCTCTTGGGCTAGTGCGCGCAAACATTTTTTATGTAAGGTATCGATCACAGCATCTTCAAAAGCACGTGCAATATCAGCTTTAATCGTAGGCTCATCACTGTATTTTTTATACTGTGTTACTGCATGGGTTTTAAGACCACTAAAGCTAAAATCCAACCCAGGCCTATTCAACATCGGCCGCGGAAAATGAAAACGCTGTGGATTGCCTTGCAGGGCAAGTTTGGCAATCTGTGGGCCACCTGGATATGGCAATCCTAATAATTTAGCAATTTTATCAAAGGCCTCGCCTGCCGCATCATCCACACTTTCACCAAGCAGTGTGTAATTACTCAAGCCCCGCACCACATACAATTGTGTATGCCCACCTGACACTAATAATGCGATAAAAGGATAATTAGGTTTTGGTTCATCGAGCATTACAGCCATCAAATGCCCTTCCATATGGTGTACACCAATAGCAGGTATAGCTAAAGCAAACGCTAGACTTTTTGCAATCGACGCCCCCACCATCAATGAGCCGATCAGTCCAGGGCCCTTGGTATAGGCAATACCATCTACTTGCGCAAGCGTAACACCCGCTGCCTGTAAAGTCTCATCGATTAAGGGAATTAATTTTCGAATGTGATCGCGTGACGACAATTCAGGTACAACACCACCATACTGTTGGTGTAACGCAATTTGACTGTACAAGCGTTCGGCCATAAGACCCTGCTTCTCATCGAAAAGCGCGACACCAGTTTCATCACAGGATGTCTCAATACCTAAAACCAGCATGCCATCCTCTCAATTCTTAATTCCCGCTGGGAATTGATTGAGACTAAACCCCAATTAGCCCCATATCACGCACCACATCACGTTCATAACGTAACTCATCTAAACTCAACTGAATTTTTTCTTTACTAAACGCATTGTGCTCGATCCCTGGCACAATTTTGACCTTACCATGCTCTGTACGACACGCAAAAGAAAAAACAATACCCT
>CAZFAA010000054.1:0-13317 GCA_964516605.1 uncultured Coxiella sp.
AACGAAAAAAGAAGCTTAAATCGCAACATCTGAGCACGGCGCAGCACATGCCGCCTAATAAAATTTTTCACATGAATAAAAAAAGCCTGCTTAAGCAGGCTTTTTTACGTATCGCATCCGAAAAACACACCACACCCTGGCACAATTCAATTACCTTTTACCGATTTTAATAAGTTGCTAGCCGATAAGCCGGGTTCTGTCGTGAACAGTCATCTATCTGGGATTAACGTCACCGTTAACCTCAAGCAGCCTACCCGCATCTCACACGGGCCGTGTGTGGATTTAACTCCTAGATGCCTATTTGGCCTTGCTCCGAGTGGGGTTTACCCTGCCACTTGCGTTACCGCAAGCGCGGTGCGCTCTTACCGCACCATTTCACCCTTACCAATAAATTGGCGGTATATTTTCTGTGGCACTTTCCGTAGATTTTCATCCCCCAGGCGTTACCTGGCACTCTGCCCTATGGAGCCCGGACTTTCCTCTATAGATTAAAATCTACAGCGACTGTTTAGCTAGCGCCGAGGATAGTAACAAATACGCCCCCTTAGCACAACCTATGGTCAACAATTAGGTTTTACTACAATCGCGTAAAATAACTTGTCCTATTCTTAAATTATGTTATCGTCCGAAATAAATAACTGAAACACAAGGGACAGTATGACAAAAGAAGACGCATATCATTTTTTATCTCGCCTGATTACTCTATTATTCCTCGTTCAATACCAGCAGCTTTCCACTGCCTATAGCCAAGATTCCATAAAAAAAAATACTATTAGAGAGTCTTTAATAGAGTTGAAGAAAATATTCGGCCTAAAAACAGATACTCCTCAGAAACCTAGCATTTGTACGGTATGGATGCTGCCTGCTTTCCCTGTTAATACAGGGAATATCATTACATTTGATCCACATCGCTTAGCAGCGGCTCTTAATCTTTTACATCAAAATAGTGGTCGGATCGCGTCTTTTCCATTCGAAGATACTCAAAAGCTAAAATTAGGCTATATTTTTTTAAAAGTGAGCGCGGTCATAAATCAATATCCAGCCTTACGTCAATTGATCGAATCTTTTTTAGAGGCGAAATATTTCACAGAAGCATCTCCCACGTCCACATTAGCTTATGGAACACCGCAGCATATGCTTATGTTTGCAGCAAATGCACTATTAGGACCTTTGGCTTCTGAGTCAGACGATGATGATGCCAGTACTCATATGGATACTACCCCTTAATATCAAGCGCCTGCTGATAATAATCACGCTGACTACCGCCTGTAATATCGGCAGTGAGTTTTGCAGCTTGTTTAGTCGGTAAATGCTGGCACAATACAGTCAGTATTTTTTTCTCAGAAAAAAAAGCCTCTGCTGGCTTTTGTGCTGCCCCGGCGATCAATACCACATACTCACCTTTTTGCTGATTAGCATCCTCACTCACCCAGCTGTGTAATGCAGCTAAAGAATCGGCTCGAATGGTTTCAAATTGCTTCGTGAGCTCACGTGCTACCACAGCATGACGCTGCGCACCGAATACATCACGTGCTAATTGCAGAAAATCCAAAATATGGTGCCGTGATTCATAAAAAATTAAGGTCGCCCTATCATCTTGTAGCGATTCCAATATATCACGGCGTGCCTTGTCTTTATGCGGCAAAAATCCTTGAAAACGAAAATGCTTTGTTGGCAACCCGGACACACTTAATGCCGTAATTAAGGCACACGCACCCGGGATCGGCACCACCGTTATTCCTTGCGCACGTACTGTTTGAATTAAATAATCCCCAGGATCACTGATCAAGGGTGTTCCGGCATCACTAATCAGTGCAACCGACTTGCCTTGCTGCAATTCACGCAATAAGGCTGCTGTCTTGGCTTTTTCATTATCACCGTGCAACGAGGTCGTCGGTGTGGTGATGTGATAATGTTCCAACAAAATCCGGCTGTGGCGCGTATCTTCAGCTGCAATCACATCAACCGAGTTAAGTACATCCACAGCACGATACGTAATATCCGCTAAATTGCCTATTGGCGTTGAAACAACATACAAAGTAGATTTGGGTTGCAACATATTTTAAGATCTCACTTGAAGAGCGGGATGATAATGCAATACTGTGTTCAACCAAAATAAAAAGATTGCAACCAACAAAAACATCATCATGCCTCACGCAATTTATTACAGACACAAGCGCATCATAGCAGCAAACTGGAACAGGCTGTACAGGTAAAAAAAACGTGTTAGACTGATTTACCTCACACGGCAGGGAGCTTGAAACATATGTACATCACCCTCTTCACCATTGGCTTTTTTGCGGCCTTTCTCGTATTCGGCGCCATGTTGTTTGCATTACGCAATTTATTTCGCGATGGACGTTTATCCGCTTTTTTAATTGGCCTTGGCAACAGTATCACACAACTGGTTTGGGTGGCTTTGGCTTTTCTGTTCTTGCACTTTTTTAAGCCCCAAGATATCCCCATAATCAATCGCTATTTTATTAGCGTCACCGCTATTGCACTCTTTATCATGGCATGGCACACACACAAATACCCGCATTTAAACAAACTTACCATGACAGCAGCGCAATGGATTATTCTGCCGGCTATAGGTCTTGGCATTTCCATTCCTTTTTTAGTGCGCATTACCACATATCTTGGCTTGTGGAGTCACTATGGAATCTTTAAATACGAACCATTTAGCGCTGCACAAATGGCTGCAATTGGTGTGGCTACTTTCCTGGGAAATCTGCTCTTTTGGATTCTGTTTGTTACCATTCTCAGCTATCTGTGCCCCTGTGGCCGCATGAGTCCAACAGGATTGATGCGCTACAATCGCATCATGGTCGTCATTTTTGCTGTGCTCGGCCTCTTAACTCTAGGCTCTCTCGCGCTATAATTGATTAAAAGTTGATGATTAGGTATTCAGCCTTTATAATGTCCGCCTATGAAAAATATCAAAAAACACATTAATGTACTGAGCACCCTGGGTCTCACTTTGCTGCTTGCAACGGGTTTTTATGGCTGCACGAAGGAAAAGCCTAATACACCACCTACGCAATTGTCCGCGAACCAATATTTGAATCTGGCACATCAAGCGGCGCCTGAAGACCAATCAATGTATAAACTGGCCGCCGCCAACCAATACATTAACCAAAAAAATACACAACAAGCGCAACAAGTACTCAGTGACCTTTCCAATACTGTCTCGCCACAACAAATGGTCCAAAAGCAACTACTGGAAGCCAAAATAGCGCTGCTCAATGGGCAAGCTCAAGCTGCTCTGAACACCTTAAATCAAATTCAAGGTAACAATCTTGCCCTATCCGATGCTCAACAAGTTATGTTGCATCAGTTGTTAGCAAATACGTATGAGATTCTCGGTAATACATGGCAAAGCATCAATCAACGGATATTGTTGCAACCAGCACTGACTGATCCGCAAGCACAACGTGTCAATCTGATTGCTATCTGGCGCAGTATGCAAACGCTTTCGATGGCACAGCTTAATACTCAAATGAATAACAATCCTTCTAACACGATCAAAGGATGGTTGTCGCTGGCACTCATCACCAAACAGTCTAAGGCACCCAATGAATTGGTTGAAAATTTACGTCAGTGGAAAACACAATATCCAGATCACCCGGCATTAAGCTTATTGCCTGCTAATATTGAACAAGAAGTCGCGCAGCCCTCAAATGTTAAGAATATGGCATTACTCGTGCCATTACACGGGTCGTTAGCCGCAACGGGTGAAGCCATCCGTAACGGTTTTCTTGCCGCTTATTACGCTGCTGAAAAGCGCAATATCAATATGCCGCACTTAAAAATTTATGACACAACAACACAAAATATTAATGTCGTATACCAAAAAGCTGTACAAGAAGGTGCGTCACTGGTGATAGGACCGCTATTGAAGGATGATTTAAAGCAATTGCTTGCATCGGGTAACATCTCTGTTCCAACGTTAGCCCTGAACACACTGCCCGATTCATCGCGAGCGAATAAAAACTTATTCCAATTTGGCCTCTCTCCGCTTGATGAAGCACAACAAGCCGCTAATCGTGCTTGGCAACATGGCAGCCGTAATGCTGTAATTATCGCATCCAATTCAGAGTGGGGACAAAGCATCGCTAAAGTGTTTGCGCAAACCTGGACGAGCCTGGGGGGCAATATTGTAGCGCAGCTGAGCGTTTCATCTTCTAGTAACCTGGCGCAACAAATCAGTGAGCTACTGCAAGTCAATTTATCGGACCAAAACTATGATCAACTGCATCGAATATTGCGCACGAATATTCGCTATGTACCACGTCGACGCAATGATATTGATGTTGTTTATCTCGCTACCCAGCCTGTAGACGCACGCCAAATAGTACCTCTATTAAAATATTATTATGCAGGGGATATTCCCGTGTATTCGATCTCACAAATTTATGGCGGCGATAGCAGTAAGCCTGATCACGATCTGAATGGCGTTTATTTTTGTGATATGCCATGGGTATTGAGCCCAGGCAAGGAGTCAGTTGAATTACAGCAATTACGCCGCCAAATTGAAACCATTTGGCCACTTTCCTACTCACGGAATGTTAAATTGTATGCACTGGGTGTGGATGCCTTTAAAATAGCTCTCAAATTACAACAGATACAAACTATGCCACAGTTTTCAATTAATGGTGCTACAGGTGAGCTTTACCTAGATCAAGCGCAACATATTTACCGTCGTTTGCAATGGGCGCGCTTCCAAAATGGCGTCCCTGTATTGTTGCGCTAAAATAAATTACTCATACTGATGGCATGAGTAAGACAATTGAAATTGGTTTTATCGCACAATCACAAGCTCTCGCTTTTTTACTCAAACAAGGCTTAACGTTACGTGATGAAAATTATTCGTGTAAGCAAGGCGAACTGGATTTAGTTATGTCTGATAACGGCATCCTTGTTTTTGTTGAAGTGCGAAAGCGTAAACATCAGCAATATGGCTCAGGCGCAGAGAGTGTGCAACATTCCAAGCGCTCTAAATTAATAAAAGCGGCTACACATTATTTGCTAACACAAAATTTATATGACAAAGTGTACTGCCGTTTTGATATTATTAGCATTAATCAAGAACAAAAAATTACGTGGCTGCAAAATGTATTTGAGCAAAATTATGATGCGTCATTTTAATGCCTTTTCTTATCGCTTTTAAAATACGTTGTCAGGTATACTTTTCAACTCAACACTTCCATCAAGAAATTAACAAAAAAGGGCTCTCATGGAACTCAGTGAACGCATAAAATCCCATTTTAATGATAGTATTCAGACAATGATTAACTCCATGGAAACGCTGATTGACCCCATCACATTGGCCAGCGAATCAATCGTTCAATGTCTGCTAAATAATAATAAGATTTTATGCTGCGGTAATGGCGGCTCTGCAGGTGATGCCATGCACTTTGCCTCAGAAATGCTGAATCGTTTTGAAGCAGAACGCCCAAGTTTACCCGCTATTGCATTAACGTGTGATGTCAACACCATCACCGCGATTGCCAATGATTACGGCTATGACGAAATTTATTCTAAACAACTTAAAGCACTCGGCCATCCTGGCGATCTTTTATTCGCAATATCCACAAGCGGTAATTCCCGCAATATTCTGCAAGCAATCCATACAGCACATCAACGTGATATGCGTGTGATCGCATTAACAGGTTGTGATGGTGGAGAAATCACTAAAATGATATTGCCTGAAGACATTGAAATATGCATCCCATCAAAACGAACTGCCCGTATTCAGGAAAGTCATTTAGTCGTAATTCACACACTTTGTGATATTATTGACAGGCAACTTTTTGTGACGGAGTAGTACCCCATGTTGATTCGAAAATTAATCCTCGCTTGCTCAGTTCCCTTGCTACCTCTTGCTCTGAGTGGGTGTATTGCAGGTGCTGTGTTAGCTGCTGGAATCGGCGCTGGCGCAGTGGGCGCGGATGTGGCAACCGATACGCGTGGCGTGAAACAAGAACTCGCCGACCGTGGCATGTCGAACAATGCCCACGATGTGCTTAAATATGATCAACAACTGCATAATCGTTCGCACATTAACGTTGCAACGTATGATGGAAATATGCTGCTAGCAGGGCAAGTGCAATCTGATGATTTAAAGCAACGTGCTGGAGAGTTGGCCGCTAATATCCAAGGCGTTAAAAAAGTGTATAACGAACTGACCGTTGCAGGCAATGAAGCAACGTTGGTCAATATGAATGATGCCTGGATTACCAGTAAAGTAAAAACCATGATGATACGTCGTGCTGGCTTAAGATCAGAAGATGTCAAAGTAGTGACCATTAATGGTGTTGTATACCTTATGGGGGATGTATCACGCATGGAAGCCAGTAATGCTGCTGATGCAGCACGCCGTGTTGATGGTGTAAATAAAGTCGTCGAAGTATTCAGCCAACATTCTTAACGTATCACCATGTTTATAAGTAATGCGTAAGTCAAAGCAACTGTATAAGCAAATCCCGTTTCTCAAATGAGAAGGCTGAAGGACCTGGTTAAGTTGAGACCATTGTCTGACTTATTATGTAGGGATTGCTTAGTTTAATGCTGCCTTAATGTTAAAGCTGTACAATTTGTAGCTTTAATGGAGCTGAGACTGTATTGTGGGCCGTTGCAAGCAAATAGCTAATACCTTTTTAAAACAAATGGTTAGAAGCGACAGCCAGGTGCTGTATCTGCTAATTGCTCTCAATGCATTCATTGGCGTAATCCTGCTACTGATTAACCAGTTTACCGTCAATTATTCTGGTAACCTCTGGTTTAGTGCGCCCTGGCAGCATGCTGCATTACCCTTGCTGTGTCTATCCGTATTTCTTCTTTATTTTCAAGAGATCATTTCTCACCGTTTATATCTGATTATGTATGTGCTTGTGTTTTATTGCTTAAGTCTGGCCGCAGGCTTGATCCTCACTCAAGGCATTCAATTAACACCTTTCCAGCCAATTGATCATTGGCTTCTGAGCCTCGATCAATCTTTAGGTTTTAATCAAGAACAGCTGATTACGTTTACCTACCGTCACAGTTATTTTTGTAATTTACTCATTAAAGCTTACGACAGCATCACCTGGCAACTCGTGATTTTCCCATTTGTTATGGCCTATTTTTTATGTGAACGCAGCGTCAAAATATTTCTCTTAAGCATGCTCATCAGCTACCCAATCGGATTACTAATTTATTATTTTTTCCCAGCAACAGCGCCTGCTTCGGCAATTCATAATGCGTACTTTATTGGAATGCAGGATGATACGTATATTAAGTTTTATCAAATACACCATCATCTAAAAATAACTACAGCCGATGGCGGCATCATTGTAGTTCCTTCTTTCCATATTATTTGGGCAACACTGATCATTTATCTGACCCGCGCTAAGAAATGGCTATTTTATCCTGTGTTAGCATGGAATATCATTTTAATGGTATCGACTGTAGCGCTCGGCTGGCACTATTTATTTGACGTTTTTGCAGGTTTGATTGTGGCGATGCTCAGCATATACAGCGCAAAAAAAATATCCATGAAATCTTATCAAAAGGTAATAAAGCAAAGCACCTCCACTTACAAACCCAACGCGCCATAGAGGAGTAGAGTATCTGACAAGCAAGGGAAATTCTTCGGCCAACCCCATCCACATCCACATCGATAACAAACGTGGCTTGCAAACACAGGTGGCCTAACTTATTACAAAAACTTTTAGAAGGACATACTCAGCGTGCACTATTTGATTACGCGTAGGTGTGAACGACCTTTTTTGGTAGGACTATCCTCTGGAGGCTCATCATCCCCAGGACCACTGTCTTCATCATCATCATTAAAAACCATGCCCCGACCATTTTCATACGAATAAATAGCTTGCACAGCCATTACCGGAACATAAATTTGATGCGGGATACCTGAAAAACGCGCATTAAATTCAATAACACGATTACCCATAGATAAATTACTGATAGCTGCTGGAGCAATATTAAGGATGATTTTACCATCTTTTACAAATTGCTGTGGCACTGACACATCAGGCAACGTAACATCAACCATAATGTAGGGCGTTAAATTATTATCGAGCAACCAATCGTAAATGGCTCGAATTAAATAAGGCCTACTAGACGTCATTGCTCTCTCTCACTTCGCGCTCTGACTCAGTTAATGACACTTGAAAGGATTCACGATTGAAAACACGGGCTTGATATTCAAAAATCGGCTTAGCACTACGTGGTAATTCAATATCATATAGAGGTAAACGCCACAATAATGGCGCAAGACAGCAATCAACTAACGTAAACTCTTCACTTAAAAAATAAGGCATTTCACCAAAAACAGCAGCAATACTTAAAATACCATTCTTTAATTCTTCACGCGCCGCGGCATCACCTTGCTCTATTTTAGGTAGCAGACTATACCAATCATGCTCGATACGATAATTCATTAAACGACTTCTTGCACGAGACACAGGATAAACAGGTAACAATGGCGGGTGTGGAAAACGTTCATCAAGATACTCCTTAATCACTGGCGCGGTATAGAGCACCAATTCACGATCAACCAAAGTTGGGAGCGTGTTATAAGGATTCAATTCGCATAAATCTTCACAAGGATGGTTAATATCGACATTAAGAATATCAACACTAACACCCTTTTCGGCCAATACAATACGCACTTGATGGCTATAAATATCAAGAGCACCAGAATATAAGGTCATTACAGAACGTTTTAGCATAGTCGAATTGACTCCTTTTCAGTCTAATGGCTGGGGAACTTGGATTCGAACCAAGGTTGACGGAGTCAGAGTCCGTAGTCCTACCACTAGACGATCCCCCAATGTAACTGTCAGCGCTTACAATAAATCACAGATTTATAATGAGCAAAAGCGCCTAACTTGTTACAAAAATATCAGTGACTCCCATAAGGAATTGCTGAAAAAATTAACGTTTAGAATACTGAAGACTCTTACGAGCTTTATGACGTCCGACTTTTTTACGTTCCACAGCACGAGGATCACGTGTTACGTATCCTTCTTTACGCAACGTCTGATGCCATTCTCCATTACCACCATCATCGTCTTCGCTGCTTTTGTTTTTGCCGTGCATCATGTGTTGACGTTCATAATCAATCAACGCACGTGTAATACCATGACGAATTGCACCTGCTTGACCACTGATGCCACCACCTTTTACCGTGACATACACATCAAACATATTCACTGCATTGACTACTTGTAATGGCTGAAGCACAACCATACGAGCTGTTTCGCGGCCAAAAAATACATCCAAGGTTTTCTTATTAACAACGATATTACCTTTACCAGGACGTAAAAAAACGCGAGCTTTTGCTGTCTTACGGCGCCCTGTCCCTAAATTTTGCTGTAGTGCTGTCATTAAAAAACCTCTTAAAGTTCAATTAATTCTGGTAGCTGAGATGCATGCGGATGATCAGCACCTGCATAAACCTTCAGTTTGGTAAACATCTTACGACCCAGCGGACCCTTAGGTAACATGCCTTTTACAGCGAGTTCTAAAGCACGCGTTGGGATACGCGCCATCACTTCGTCAAAAGTCTCTTCTTTGATACCACCAGGGTAGCCAGTGTGGCGATAATATAGTTTATCCTGCGCTTTTTTACCAGTAACTTTGATCTTATCTGCGTTAACAATCACAAAAAAATCACCTGTATCTGCATGTGGCGTAAACACTGGTTTATGCTTACCACGCAGTCTGAAAGCCAATTTGCTAGCGAGACGACCTAAAGTCAGTCCTGCTGCGTCCACAAGATACCAGCTTGGTATCGTATTTTCTTTATTTGCCATATAGGTCTTCATTAGCAACACCTGTACATTACAGTTATTTACCATTTCAGCTCAGCTCAGCTCAGCATAAATAGCTTTTTTAGAATCGATCCTATTAAATACGCGGCACAACGCCACACATTTTCAGAACATGAAAGGCGAAGAATATTACCTGACCCTCAAAGATTAGACAAGCACTTTCACACTCTTTCCTGCGCGGCTCGTCGTTGAGGATGCAAATCGTCTGCATGTATTTCAGGGTATCTGTGCTACTGAATGCGGGTAAACACCCTAACTCTTTCGAAAAATAACATATTTTGAGCAAGAAAAAGAAGAAAATCAAATAAAACACTGTTTTTTTAGACTAAAATGATTATTTTTATTCGCATTTACAAAAAAATGTGTTATTTTTTAGTTTCTTGGATGGGTCTGTACGGTTTATGGAACTCTACTTCACCCTGATTTTATGGAAACAACACTGAGGGAATACTCATGGCTCGAGCTAAGGCTAAAAAAACCACAAAGAAAGTAGCAACTAAAGTAGCAGCTACTCGTAAAAAAACAGCTGCTCCTAAAAAAGTAGCTAAAGCTTCTAAGACAGCAAAGCGTGTAACAACTAAGCAAAAAGCAGCTCCTAAGAAAGTGAAAAAAGCATCTCCAACAACACCTCTTAAATCAGCGCTGAACAAGTCACAAATCTTAATGACTATTGCTGACACAACTGAACTCAGCAAAAAAGAAATTTCTGCTGTGTTTGAAGAATTAGGTACGTTGATGCTCCGTCACCTACGTAAAGGTGGTGCGGGTGAATTTACTGTGCCAGGTCTTATGAAATGTGTTGTGAAACGTAAACCTGCAACGAAAGCTCGTAAAGGCGTTAATCCTTTCACTGGCGAAGAAATCATGTTCAAAGCCAAGCCTGCTCGTAACGTCGTGAAGATCAGACCATTGAAAAAATTAAAAGAAATGGTAGATTAATCGATTATTACCGCCTAAATGTGAGTTTAGGCGGTTTCCTAAACCCAGCAACCCAGCTTCCCCAGCCTAAAATTACCCCATCAATCATTCAAGCTATAGATCACCATCACGCTTAACTCTGTAACCTATTGATTATGCTGTCACTAACACCTGCTGCTCCTCATGAAATAAGGCCTATTTTTTTAATCTTTTCTTAAGACTGCGGTGTTATGCTTGAGCCCATTAATCATACATAATTTTAAATAGTTCACTCGGGGCTACTATGCTAGGACAGAAGGCAGTTAAGACATTTCGGGAAAGGCTCGCGCAGCTGCGCAAGCAAACACCAAATTTTATGGATCCTACACAGTCAGCGCAACCATGGGTAGAGGCTCTTCAAAACGCGATAGAAGCTACGAAAGGGGAGCTGAATGATGATCCGCATGTAAAAACATTCGAAGCCATAGCCCCTTTACGCCCTGATGCCAATGGACTCCCTCAAACACCAATCAGCATGAAGTTAAGGCGTCGGCTTGCTGAAGAAATTATTGGATTGCCTGACACCACATCCGATGCCACAAAAGATGCGCAAAGCAAATTTAATCGCCGTATTTTAGAAGAAATACAACGCGTACTCACAGAACAACAAGAGCGTATCGCGCAAAAATTAGCTCAATGCATACCAGAACAGCGCCAATACTTAGAAAGTATCGGCACTCATCTTACAAAAGTTCAAAAACAGATTACGGAAGCATTAAAAAAACCTGAAAACACGCCTGACAACGACACAAAGATTCAAATAGAATCGACCAAGGCGCTGAACAAGCTGAATGCTGGCGTCACAATTAAAGCGGTAGCTGATGAATGCGTTAATATCATTTTACTGCAAACCCCCCGGCATGCCGAACATTTGCGTGCACAAAAACAAGCTCTAGACAGTATTCAAGCGCTACCACAGATGACAAAAGATAATGCTGCGGATCAGCTCAATTACATCGATGGCCTGCTTGCAAGCTTAGAAAATACAGCACCGCCTGAATCAAAAGAATTAGCTCTTACAGAGATGAAATACAAACAACTGGCTTCGCAGGTCGTTGCCTTTAACCCAGAAGAAGACACGCTTTTTGCGACAAAGCATCGCACTATTCCTGCTGAATTTGTACAGGCTTACAATGAGCTCAATCATACTTTAGTAACCGCACAAAAACTCTGCATTAAACAAAGCGAGCTCGCCGGACAACTTAAGACGCCTGCACTCCTCTACCCAGCGCAACTTGCGCAAAAAAAACAAGAGCTATTACAAACTCAACAACAATTGCAAAAAGCTGCGCAAGAATTAAATAGAATCTTAATTAAATATTCTAATAAACGTGATGGCGTGGCCGGACTGAGTCTATTCAGCTCCATAAAACAAGAAGTACTCGATCAATTAGTCGCGTTTAATAAAGAGCTGCTACAAAAAACTGGAGCACAATCACATCGCCACCTACACCACCCATTATTTTGGCCCTCACTGGCATTGTTAACACTACGTCCTGCCTATGGCCTTTTTAAATTACCCTTTCAAATTGGTGCTACAGCGCATCATAACCGAACCCACAACACAATTGCAGGAGCACGCTTTGAGCTGCTATCCAACCCTGCAATCATCGATTCCTATGGCAAACCCAGCACAACCACAACAGCTACTGGCACTTGGTGGCCTGAACAATCGCATCCAACACCACTCAAAGATACAAATGGGAACGCTATTCAATTACCTATTTATGGCGATGAGGGTCTTTCAGTGATCAGTCTTGCACATAAAGTATTTGGTGATGACGCGCCCGATCATATTCGCTATAACAAAGATGGTAGTGTTACTGTAACATGGGATAATAAAGAACAAGGCGACGCATGGCTTAAAGCGTTAAAAGAAGCGAACGTCAAATATCTTGAGAAAAAAGATAAGATTACAGCAACTGTAAGAACAGACGCGCCAGAACAAATTAAGGCGTCTTTATCCTCTACAGCACCAACTCCTGCGGCCGCTACAGTTGCCGGATCGCAACAACAACGTCCTGCATTTACCCAGAGAAACTCACCACAGCCAGGAATTGCAGAACTCATGCAGCAAATGCAGCAAATGCAGCAAATGCAGCAAGCGCCTTCAAATCCAAAATCCGCAAACAACTAAGAAGCCAAGCGTAAGTGTCCACGGCACCTATAGGCGTAGACCCCGTTGCCTAGTGGTGAAAGCCGTTGCAACAAATCAGTCCTCCTCATAATTTTGTCATAGAGGGGCTATTTTGCGCGATTGTAAACAGACACCTAGTTACGACGCGGCTTAATTTTATGCCGCAAAGCTTCAACTTCACTACTGCTCATCGCAACACGCTCGCGCACCCTTATATCGTCACTTGTCGGGTTAAAGCCAATTACTGGTAGGCCAATATCCAGTGCTTTAATCCAAGCGCCACGCTTCATCACGCGATGACCATCGATAATTTGAATGCCTTTCCATCCATGCACTTTTGCAATCTCAACCATCTCACTGGCCGTCATGAAAGCCTGATTCCAAATC
>CAZFAA010000055.1:0-13266 GCA_964516605.1 uncultured Coxiella sp.
AAATTACAACACCCCTGCCGTGATCATCGATCCTGTATTAGAGCACATTAAATTGTATAACCAGTTCATCCAAGAACTCGGTTTAACCCTCACACATTGCATTGAAACACATACGCACGCTGACCACGTCACCGCCTCAGGAACACTGGCGAGCATACACGGTTGCCAGATTGTGGTCGGGGAGCATTCTAAAGCTCAACCTGTGGACATGCACATGCATGACTTAGAAAAATTTAACGTAGGCAAACTTGAGTTTACAGCACTCTACACGCCTGGGCATACCGATGATTCATATTGCTATGCGTGCGAGGATGCGTTATTTACCGGTGATACGTTACTTATCCGTGGCACCGGTCGCACCGACTTTCAATCCGGATCCTCACAACAGGCCTATAATAGCATCACACAAAAATTATTCGCCTACCCTGATCACACACGCATCTATCCTGGGCACGATTATAAAGTAGTCAATGTTAGCACCATCGGCGAAGAAAAACGCTTTAACCCAAGACTGCAAGTCGATACAGCTGCAGCCTATGCTGATATTATGGATCATTTAAAGTTGGCGTATCCTAAAAAAATAGATATTGCCGTTCCTGCTAATCTGAGAAGCGGCCTTTTGGAGAATGAATATGACACAAAATAAAATTCGCAACAGTATCATTGGCGTCGTCATCCTAGCCATCATTATTGTGCTGGGTATTTTCTTTTTACCACGCTACAAAAGCGCTCCCTTACCTCAAACGGTGCAAATCGATACCAGTAATCAACCAACCCTAGGTGATATCAAAGCACCACTACATATTGTTGCTTTCGAAGATTTAAAATGTGCTAACTGCATGCGTTACAGCACTACTGTATTTCCAAAAATCAATCAACACTATATTAAAACAGGCAAAGCACGTTATACCCTCATCACTTTAGCCTTTATTCCAGGCTCAATGCCTGCTGCCAATGCAGCGTTGTGTATCCACGCACAAAATAATGATGCCTACTTTCAATACGTCGAATATCTGTATGCACACCAACCACCCGAAGAGACAAATTGGGCGACAATCCCCAATCTAATGCTCTTGGCTACTCACGTTAAGGGAATCAATGCTGATACACTGGCTCAATGCCTCGTCAGCAGCCCCTACACCAGCACGATTGCCAATAATCTGCAAATTCTACAAAGTATTATGCAGCCACCCGTTGGCACACCAGCAGTATATATTAATGGGGTGAGAGTAGATCCATTGACCTGGAAACGTTTTCAAGAAATAGCCAAACAAAACCTGTAATACAAAGGGAAATCGTATGAGCCGACAATCCGCACTCTTTTTGGCATGGATCATAGCTGTTGTAGCCGTGATCGTAACACTGTATAACAGCGTTGTTGATCTCATGCCCGTATGCACCCTGTGTTGGTATGAGCGCATCGGCATTTATCCACTTGTGATTATTTTAGGTATAGGCGCTTTTGTTGACGATAAACGCAGTGCTGTTTATGCCTTACCACTATCCCTCATCTCATCTGTTTTCGCGCTCTATCATTATATCCTGCAGTGGCACCCGCAGTTGGAATCGATTGGCTTATGTGGTTTAGGTCCACGCTGTAGTGATATCTCATTTAAGTATTGGGGATTTATTACCTATCCTTTTTTGAGTCTGATCACGAGCCTTGTCATCTCTGTATTACTCATTGCGGCTCTTAAAGCCAAAGGAAACCAGCATGCCTAAATTGAATTATGTAAATATCGAAGCACTAGAAAAAGCGCAAATTCATTCATCACCCTACCCGTATACTGTTATTCACAACATGATTCAGCCTGATCAGTTAGCTGCTGTATGTGATGCCTTTCCTCAATTAAGTGATGGTGGCGTCTTCAACTGTAATGATAGCAATACACACGACGCGCTGGCTGAATTTATTCGTGAACTGCATGCGCCACAAATGCGCGACTTACTCGCTAAAAAATTTGAGGTCAATCTTAAAGATAAACCCATTATGGCGACCCTGCGCGGTTTATCACGCAGTAAAGATGGGCGTATCCATACCGATAGCTCTGATAAAATCATTACATTGCTTATTTATCTTAATCCCGATTGGCAACAGGACACCGGCAATTTGCGCATTCTGCGCAGTGATAATATTGATGACTATGCTGATGAAGTCAGTGCAAAAGCAGGCACTTGCCTAATTTTTAAAGTCACGGATAATTGCTGGCATGGCTATAAGCCCTACATTGGGCAGCGCCGACAAATTATGTTTAATTTTTTGGTGAGCGATACAGCACTGAAACGGCATAAATCCAACCATCGCTTGTCTGCATGGTTTAAAAGCATAAAAGCGAAAATCCTTAATAATGCATATTAATTTGCAAGATCATACTGCACTGGAAACTGAATCAAGCGTAACGAGTCAGACCACCTCTATGACAAAACAGTTGGGATATCTGATATATTCCCAAGCAAGCGACTGAGCTGCTGCAAAATATGCTGCGCAATGGATAACTTAGATTGCTGTTTTAGCTCAAGCATACCGCCTGTTCGATCAAGGATCACCACACTATTGTCATCGCGACCAAAACTCTGCTCGATATAATTGGCGACGATCATATCTAATTTTTTGCTTTCCAATTTGTGTTGCGCCGCTTGCAGTAAATCCACATCTTCCGCTGCAAAACCA
This sequence comes from uncultured Coxiella sp., assembly GCA_964516605.1. Lineage (GTDB taxonomy): Bacteria > Pseudomonadota > Gammaproteobacteria > Coxiellales > Coxiellaceae. The sequence goes on from CAZFAA010000055.1 coordinate 2,672, forward strand.
ATACACACAGGACGGGGCTCTAATGCGGCCACCGTTTTCAAAATATCTTGCGTGCGTTCATACTCGATAATGAGCGCCGCATCCTGCTTTTTAATTTTATGCATTGCGGGTGCTTTAGGTGTGTAATCAGCCACAGCGGCTGCTGCAATAAATACATCCTGACCCGGTAATGCCTGCATCACCGCCTCATACATCTGCTGGGCGCTTTCAACAGCCATAAACGTAACCGGTGGCGGTAATACGTCACAAGGACCACTGACCAAGGTAACTTCAGCACCCATCTGGCGAGCTGCTTGTGCAAGCGCATAACCCATTTTACCACTACTGCGATTTGAAAAATAACGAATGCTGTCAATCGCCTCGCGGGTGGGGCCAGCTGTAATCAAAATACGTCGCCCTGCCAGCAGGTGTTGATCTTGATATTTTGCACAGATAAAGGCAACAATCTCTTCGGGTTCCAGCATGCGCCCCATACCAACTTCACCACAGGCTTGCTCACCACGCGCAGGACCTAAGACGGTCACCTGTCGCGCCAGCAAGGTTTGAATATTGGCTTGCGTAGCTTGATTAGCCCACATTTCACAATTCATAGCAGGCGCAATATACAGCGGCACCGTCGCCGCTAAACAGATGTTACTCAATAAATCATCCGCCAAACCACCGCTCAATTTTGCAATCTTATGCGCTGTAGCGGGTGCGATTAAAATTAAATCTGCCCAACGCGCTAATTCAATATGCAGCATGCTTTGTGCATCCCAAAGGCTCGTGTACACAGGATGATGGGACACGGCCTCCAAGGTCATCTGAGTTACAAATTCATGTGCGGCACGCGATAGCACCACACGCACATCAAAACCGTTAGCAGACAATTGACGGATACATTCCGGCATTTTATATGCTGCAATTCCGCCTGTGATACCTATAAGAATTTTCTTCATGGAATGTTCTACCATTTTTTAATTTCAATAGCTGTTCATTGGTAATGCAAGGGATATCAAAACATTGTATGCCTAAAATACTCTGGCTTTTTAAAGAATATACAGGATTTAATTCATCTACGTTATTATCTATCAATACAACAGGAAATCCATGTTTCTTCTTTAACCCCTCTAATACTTTGACTTTTTCATAAGATTCTTTGTCATATGAACCATTTTTTTTGGAATAAAAAGTGCTATAACTCACTCCTAAAAAATCAATATCAGGAAATCGTTGTTGAAATAATTCAGAGAGTGTCGAGACTGAAAAATCTGATTTCGTAATCCTTTCAATAACCTCTTTCAAGTTAGAAGGCATATTAGAATATTCTTCATGCTTAGCAAGCTCTTCATAATTGCAACGTGCCGTAACAAATTTAACTGAAAATATATAACCTTTTTCCAATAACTCATCTATAAATTTAAATAAATTGTGATTCAGCCTTACCCCACCAAATGCAATACTCATTCCTAAATGCAAGACTGTATCATCAATATCTAAACATAGCATGAAGGGAGTTCCTGGCTTAATATGCTGATAAAAAGATTCTAGATCTATTCTAGACAGCTCAGCAAGCGGCTGCTCAGGAAGCACAATACAATCTCTCCGTTGATTAACAAAGTTTGCAGTCTCTTCATCGGAGCATAAATAATATACTTGCTCTATTTTATATGGTAAAAGCTGCTGTAAAGCATCAGATGAAAAGCCTGCTCTGGCATCCAAAATAACTATTTGTGGATTATCCTTCTGAATCGCCTTAAAAGGTTCTTCATTTGGAAAAAAAGTAGCGTAAGCAGGTGGCACGAATACAACAATACGTTCAAAACCACATTCATTTAATTGATCTAGTAATTCTGTAGGTCGCAACTCACCTTCATCAAGGTTGAAAGCTGCATGATAATAACAGAGTCTAATATCCACTACGATAACAGGTGAACATGAATCAGTAGATGGTGGTGCAAAAAGCGTTGAGGTATCACCTGATAATAAACCAGGCGGGCAAGATGCTGGTCTTTCGTCATCACGCCGCATTGTATAACTCCATCATTATTGCAAATAAAAACTATCTTGAATCAGCAATTCCGCAATCTGCACCGCATTGAGCGCTGCACCCTTGCGTACATTGTCTGCCACGATCCACAGGTTCAAGCCATTTGGATGCGTAATGTCTTGACGCACACGACCGACAAAAACTTTATCTTGATTGGCGGCATTAATGACAGGCGTGGGATACAACTGCATATCATATAACTCCACGCCGGGCGCATGACGCAATAGATCACACGCTTGCTCCACATCAATCGGGCGCGTTGTTTCAAGGTGCACCACCTCAGAATGCCCATAAAAAACCGGTACACGCACCGTGGTAGCATTCACTTGGATATTCGGGTCATTTAAAATTTTTTGCGTTTCCCAATACATTTTCATTTCTTCACGCGTGTAACCGTTTTCAGCAAAGCTATCAATTTGTGGAATCACATTAAACGCAATTTGACAGGGCAAGACCTTGACTTCAGATTCAATACCACTCAACACATCACGTGTTTGGTGAGCTAACTCTTCCACCGCAGAACGCCCCGCACCAGACACCGCTTGATAGGTTGCCACATTTATACGCGTAATCCCAACAGCATCATAAATCGGCTTAAGTGCTACGAGCATTTGAATTGTGGAGCAATTCGGATTGGCGATGATATTACGTTGACGGTAATCGTGCAGTGCTTCTGGATTAACTTCAGGTACAACCAGTGGAATCTCAGGGTCATAACGAAACTGCGATGAGTTATCAATCACAACACAACCCGCATCGGCTGCACGTGGTACATGCAGCGCTGACACTTTAGCACCCGCTGAAAAAAAGGCATATTGCACTTTTTCGAAATCAAAATCATCGAGCAATTCGACAATTAAAGTTTGATCGCCAAATTGAATTTCGCGACCAACCGAACGCTCACTGGCTAACACATACAACGTCCTCACCGGAAAATCACGTTCTTTTAAAATTTCTAAAAAAACCTCACCCACAAGACCTGTTGCACCGACGACCGCAACATCGTATTTTGTTATCACAGCATATCCCTCACTTTGTTAAACCACATTGCCCATGATGGCGAATAGCATGATCCATTAATACCAAAGCTAACATCGCTTCCACAATCGGCACAGCGCGAATCCCCACGCACGGATCGTGGCGCCCTTTTGTGGCGATATCCACTTCCTCACCCTGCGTATTGATCGTTTTACCCGTGGTCATAATACTGGAGGTGGGTTTAAACGCAATCTGCGCACAAATCGTTTGTCCCGTTGAAATACCACCTAAAATGCCGCCGGCATGATTGGATAAAAATCCTTGTTGATTCATTTGATCCCGATGCTCACTACCACGTTGCACCGCAACCTTAAAACCATCACCAATACCCACGGCTTTAGCTGCATTAATACTCATTAATGCTTTGGCAATATCGGCATCCAAGCGATCAAATACTGGCTCGCCTAAACCCACTGGCACACCACATGCTTGCACACTGACAACCGCGCCAATCGAATCGCCGTCACGGCGTAATTGATGAATATACGCTTCAAGTAATTCAAGTTTACTGGTATCCGGAAAGAAAAAAGCATTGTGCTCCACCACAGTAAGATCAATAGATTCTGCTGCAATCGGCCCAATCGATGCGACATAAGCTTGAATTATCACGCCGTATAATTGATGCAAACATTTTTTAGCAATCGCACCTGCTGCCACACGCACCGCCGTTTCACGTGCTGATGCACGCCCACCACCACGGTAATCACGCAACCCATATTTTTTATCGTAGGTATAATCAGCATGTCCTGGACGGTAACTGTCTTTGATCGCACTGTAATCGCGTGAACGCGCATCTTCATTTTCAATCATCAATGCAATCGGTGTGCCCGTGGTACTGCCCTCAAAAACACCCGATAAAATACGCACGCAATCAGACTCATTACGCTGCGTAGTATGCTTGGATTGTCCAGGGCGACGTCTGTCTAAGTCAGGTTGAATATCCGCTTCTGTTAACGGTATACCTGGCGGACAACCATCCACAATGGCAACCAACGCAGGTCCGTGACTTTCACCGGCTGTTGTCACCACAAAATTTTGCCCAAAACTATTTCCCGACATGGATGCCCTCAAGTTGTTTACGGGTTAATAAAAACAAGCCCTGCCCCCCAAATTCACAGTCAAGCCATAAAAAAGGAACATCAGGATAACGCTCCATCAACTGCACATCACTATACCCCACTTCAACCACGAGCACAGCATGCTCCGTCATGTAGTCTGCAGCCTCCCTTAAAATCGTATCGACAATCGCCATCCCTTGTTCTGGTGCATAAAGAGCTGTTTTATACGGTTCATGCAAATACTCTTCTGGTAACTGCTCAATTTCGTCTTGCGATACATAAGGCGGATTACTAATAATTAAGTCGTACTGGTGAGCTGGTGTCAGTTGCGCAAAACAATTGGATTGAATCAAATGGACTCTCTCTGCAACAGCGTGTTTTTGTACGTTTTGCTGTGCCACCTCTAAGGCATCCACTGAAATGTCGACCGCATCAATCGCAGCTTTTGGAAACACATAACTGGCAGCGATCGCCATACAACCGGAACCTGTACCAATTTCAAGGATAGCATTCACTTCATGCCTATCCAGCCACGGTGTAAAACGCCGCTCAATCCATTCTGCAAACGGAGAGCGTGGAATTAACACCCGCTCATCAACGTAAAATGGTAACCCCATAAACCAGGCTTCCTGCGTTAAATACGCCATCGGCACACGCTCAGTAATGCGCCGCTGTAATAACGTTTGCATGGCTTGCCATTCCATTGCGCTCACCGGATGATCTAACACGCTGTCATCACTATCAACCGGCAAATGTAAGACGTAACACACCAGCACTACCGCTTCATCCCAGGCATTATCAATACCATGCCCATGAAATACAGGTGCTGCACTTAACTGCTCAAAAATACGATTTAAAACGTCTTTTAATATCATGGCGGGATTGTAGCACATGACTATAGCTATGCTACACTGACTTCCATGGATAAAGATGACGATAACATTGATTTTCAAGATGCCTTGTCAAATATTCGACCTCTGAATCAAGACAAGCACAAGCCGTTTACGCCTGGCATAAAGCTGCGGAAAAAACGTCCATCTGAGCACGACACGCCTTTGCCTGCGCCCTATGAATACGATTTTAATCTCATCGACCAAGAATCCTGGGTGTCAGGCGAAGATCCTGTATTATTCAAACAATCTGGCCTGCAGCAGAAAATCATGAATGAGCTGCGCCGTGGTACGTACCCTATCGAAGCACGCCTGGATTTACACCGTCTGACAGCCGGTGAAGCAATGGCTTACGTGGATGACTTTTTGTCGCATTGTACCTGTGAGTCCATTCGTTGCGCGCTTATTATCCATGGCAAAGGCAGTATGAGCCGTAATGGAAAACCCATCATCAAAAACATACTCATCGCACACTTGCGTCACAATAGCCATGTATTAGCCTACCACTCGGCGCGCCCCAAAGACGGCGGCACGGGTGCGCTCTATGTGTTGATCAGAGCCAGCCATAAGGTTTTGACTTAATAACTCATGTTACGCACATTTGGCGTGGTAGCAGCTGTCGATGATTTTTCACCCACAGGTAGATGGTAAGCCAACAGATTATGCAGCATTGGCAACTGTGCTGAAAACCGTTGCAACGGAAATTTGTAAAGCAAGCACAGAGCGTGATCGCTTAAAAAAAGAAAAAATTAAAAGAACGTTATAAATGCGTTAATGCATTATTATCAAATGCAGGATTGCAAACCCCCTCATTACGCCGCTTTTAATTCAGGCTGAAACTTAGGCGAAATAGGTGGGAAGAACAGAAAAACGCCGTGAACAACACGGCGATTTTTAGAATTTAACTTATTGAAAATGGCGGATCATTTCGAGAATCGCCGGGATTGACACCTCCTCCTAAATACAAAAATTGATGTTGTATTGCATCGATAACACTGGCAGGAATAAAGTAATTTTGCGATTTTTTAGTGTGGAATAGTTATTCCAGTTTTCTGGATCTATGTTTTGCATAGTGCCTAGGTTTTTTTCGATATACATATAATTATCGAAGTTCACTGCAACAGATGAATGGTGTCCAAGCAGCCATTGAGCACCGACACCAATAATCGGCCCTATTCCATGAACCCCATTATTATTACGATTATTTGGCACGGCATTCAATCCAGATACGAACGGTATCACGGCTAAGTTGTTATCAAATTGCATATAGCTAGCGCCTAAGCCAAGAGTAAGCGCTACGTTGGAGCTAATCAATTTTTTAAGATTAACGAGTAAATTATATTGGTTTTTTAAAGTAACTGTATTTTGTGTACCTAGAGGGTCACCTCCTCGAGCGCCATAAATTACTCCCTGCGATTTAATTTTTCCATAGAAAGCATTAAAGCCAAAAAGAGGTTCAACGGCAAAAGTATTACCCCATGGAATATTGTATCCGATTGAACCACCACCTGCAGTTATGGCATTGGCTGTCAGAATGGCATTGCCCATGGAGTAAGTTGTTATAGCAGGTGGTATACCAGCAACTGTATTGGATGCATTAAATTGTTCTCGGGTATTGGTTATGCCTACACCTACCAAACCTTGTATACCGATTTCAAAACCAGTAAGTGGATTAACTGGTGCAGAGGCTACGTCAGGGCCTCCAGCGAGGGACCACTGACTGGCTGCTAACAAAGTAGAGCAACACAGTAATTTTGCGCGACGGGATAATAATAAGTTTGGCACAGTTAACTCCGTTTAACATGAATAGCATTGCTAACGCTACCAATTAATTTTTTATTTATCAAGCTTTTCCTTGCTGTCTGTCAAAGCATTGTTATAGCATTTCGTGTTCAAAAAATAACAACCACGCATCAATTAGTCACTACGGCATTTCCAGCATTATACGGACACAACCCAGAACCCAACTTTCCCATAGCTAAACCTATTCAATAACTGGCTATCTGTATCCGTTCGTTAGCAACGTTAGATGTCTATATCGCAACAAAAGCAAGAAGCGATGAAAATGATGAGAGAACTAGCACCAGCTGTCATTGCTTTAGGCTTACGTAAACACGCTGTATTTAAAAACCCTCACATTGAGCCGCTTTTAATTCAGGCTGAAACTTAGGCGAAATAGGTGGGAAGAACAGAAAAACGCCGTGAACAACACGGCGATTTTTAGAATTTAACTTATTGAAAATGGCGGATCATTTCGAGAATCGCCGGGATTGACACCTACTCCCCAATCCAGCGGCTCAATCCTTCAATAATCTTTTGTGCTTGATCATTCGATGAAATATTGAATTTTGACTTTAAAACATAAGCACCATTGCGCTTTTGATAACGGCGAATAGCATAAGCCGGTGGACTGTATTCGTTTTTCGCTGCATTCCAATTTTGAAATTGAAACATAATCGTGGACCACGCACCCTTAGTTAAAATAACTTTATCCAATTCCTTGACCTTGAGCACACCCTCTTCCTCAAAATTGACGGTTAACTCGTCGATTGTTTCACTCATTTGGATTCCTTAAATAATGAAAGATTATAAAGGCGGCAATAATGCTTCAAATAACTCTATAGTACAAGCCAAAAATGATAGACATGATTCTGGACGAACTATCAAAGTGTTATGCGCTAAACTATATACATTTCCCACCCCCTTAATCTTAACTTAAGCTTTAGACGATAGAATAGCCCTCATGATACGCAACCTCACTCAAACTCCAAGCTTAAGCCTGAGCCAAATTCAACAGGCTCTGCGCCACTGCATCAAAGAGGATAGCTTATTTTGGAGCGTGCTCCTGACATTATCAGCCGCCATGGGTATTGTGTGCCTGCATGCCGCCTGCGTGCGCGGTTTTCACGATTACTATTTTTCATGGTGTTGCTACCTGCTCGCAAGCCCGCTCATCCTGATCGTCAAATTGATTAATCAGCACATTAAATTAAACTTAGATACCATCGAAGTCATGACAAAATTTACGATTGGCTTTTCGCTCGCCTACCATATTACACCGGTGTTACTCACCACACCCCACCCCCTGATTGATCACAGCTTACTGTATACAGACCAGCTACTACACATCAACACCATTGCCTTACTTACCTTCACCCACCTGCATACATTTTTCCAAACCATTATGGTGTATTGCTATACGCGTCTGGATGGCAGTTTCATGCTACTCATATTACTGTTTACCATTCTTAATGAAAAAAAAATGACGCGTAACCTCTTAACCATGAGCCTGATTGCATTATTTGTTGCTGCCATCACCTTTTATTTTTTCCCCGCACTGGGGCCTGCAACCGTACTCCACAGCCCACTCTTCCCGCAGTATGCGCCCATTGAACTCACTCAATACCACACAATACAACAGGGACTGCCTTTTGATACCAGCAATTTCTACTCTGGATTCGTATCCATGCCTTCTATTCATTGCTTTATTGCCAGCGTAGCAATCTATGCGTGTCTGGCTTGTAAAAAATTACGTTGGTACTTATTGCCCTTGGTATTATTTAATTTAGGTATTATTGCCTCAACTATGTTTTTAGGTGAACATTATCTCGTTGATTTGATCGCTTCAGAAATATTGTTAGCCATTCTCATTGGCTGTTATACGTTATATGATAAAAAGCACAAACCAGGCAGCTGATTTGTGCTTAACACTATTCTTAGCTATCAGGGAAAAAACTTAAGAATCCACTTTCATTTTTCCAGGATTTTCACGCTCAATACGCTCCAACATCTTATTACCAATTCCCTTTACCTGTGCTAACTCATCCACTGTTTTAAAATCACCGTGCTGTCCACGATAATCGATGATTGCCTGGGCTTTCTTAGAACCAATGCCGTTCAGTTGCATTAAATCAGATGCCGAGGCCGTATTAATATTAACAACTGTAGCCACACTCTTCGATTCCACATGATGCCGCACAGAGCGTTCAGCTGCGTGAGCAAAACCACTCAGCGATAACGCACACAGTAAAATACTCAACGTTTTCAACGTCCTTTTCATTGTTTTCTCCTGAGAGTTTGTAAACAACGCGCTCAGTTTATAAATAATGGAACAAGGGGTGCAATACCGGGTTTTGCGCCAACAGACCCTAACAACCACACAAAAAATAGAAACACTTGATGCACATTAAGAACCCGCAAGGGCTTCAAGGCTAAAATGCCATCTGTTATCGAATCAGAGGTGAATGCCATGGAATACACAATTGATATAGAGGATCCAATAGATCCAAAGAGCACTGCTGCACAAAGTGAAGAAATAAAACGAAAACAACGTGATAGTATAGCGCAGCAAATTAAAAGTAAAATACAGAAAATATTTGCTAGTACAATCAGCGATCAATTAACCGAATCATTTGCTCAGCGCTATTTACATAATAAAGAAACACATTTTGCGCTACCTATTCAGTATCCAAAAAATATTCCCGTATTGGTCAGAGCAGAATGCGAGCCTCATCCTATAGCAACCGCCCTAGCAACCGTAGAATATTTTCCAAGCATAACGATCAAGCTACAAGCCACATCTAAAACTCCGCACAACTCAGACAATAATACTTACAATGAAGGTGATACACGTCAGCGCACAGGTTCGATTGTTGAGCAATACAAAAAGCATGTGATACAACCTATAAGCTCGCATGCAGATCTTAACAAAAAAGCTGAAGAACTGCGTAATTATTGTCGTATTGAAACAAAAGCTAATACAGAACATCCTGATCACATAATGATTTATCGCGGACATGATGAAAAATCATTCGTTACACGCAATCTGCATGCCCGTAAACCAAACAAAAATAGCTTTACTCAAGACTGGGCCAATGTCGTCTTAATTGAAGATCGGGTTGCTGGAAGACGACAAGCGTATATTTATGATGCCAGTACAGGACTCACTGACGAAGCATTTACCTGTGGCCTGCAAAGTTTTACAGTGTGTGCCCAAGGGCTTATAAAAATTACAACTACAGCGCTGACGGCAAATCCTAATATAAAAATCCCCAGCATTCAGTTTGTCTCAACAAACCCTGATCCAGATCCTCGAGTCGGTGCAGATGCTTACCAGTTGATTCATCATTTAACTGGTACGCTAAACATTCCAATGCAAATGAGCATCATGAGAACAACAGCAAGCATCCCATCTCCACACTATTATTATAAATCTAAAAAATCAGAACCTGATGCAGATTCAGCTATTGTGAAAGCTATTAAACAAGAGGAACAGCGGGAAAACACGGCACGCTTAGCAGAGCAAAGTGCCATTCAGCGCACAACAAAAAAATCCACCATACCGAATTCATGCACAGCAGGAAAAAAAAGCTACCTGAGTTGCATGATCAGTTTTTTTTATCCTCGCAAAAAAGAAGTATACAAATCAGAATTTATTAGCTTAAGTGATCTAATGCATAAAAATTAACAAGATAATACACGAATGATCGCATCAGCCATGCCTGCCGTCGTAACGCTCACCTCTCACGTCATCGCAATTTCTTTAGTACGCTGGCCCTGTGCTATATCCTATTAAAAAGC
>CAZFAA010000056.1:0-13221 GCA_964516605.1 uncultured Coxiella sp.
AGGGGGTGTGATCTAAGGGAGTTCCTGAGTTTTGATCGATTAGTTGAGTTAAGTGAATAGGTGAGATTTTTTTGTGCTTTATTAAATAGAGGATATATTTCACACCTTTTAAATTTGCTTCTAGTTCAACTTTTTACTCTTGAAATTGAATTTTTATATTTGTTTTTTCAGTGGTTATTTTGTAATGGCTATTGGGTTGTTCTGAATGATCTGTTTTGGAGAGATTTTCTACGAATTGGTTTTCATTAAGGTTTTTAACTGTATTTGATTCTAAGTACTTATTAATTTCTGACTTTAAAAATAGTATATTTTTCGGATTTAATATTTCTTTAGCTTTTTTATCACTAATAATCTTTAAATATGGTTGAAGATTACATTTACATGCTTCTTCTGTGGGCATAATTTCAATGTGCCAAATTTTGCGTATATCTTTTACACCTTCAAGAAAGGTATTTCTAGGATTTTCATTAAAAAAAAGCATGTCTACTGTAAAAGATCCTGCAGAATCTAGCCCTAAATAATCGTTTTTTTTAAGTTTTAATCTACTTATACCATTCCAATTTTTTTTCGAGTATATGCTATATTCTTTTTGCTTGAGGTCAGATCTCCAACTTAATATTTCACGATCATGTTTGAGGTATATACCAATACCACCACTTATTGACTGCGCAGTTAATTTTTGCCCACTGATTCCTTGTTCTTCTAGCTCGGGCAAACTGATCCAGTCATCAAAATTTGGATCTTCTAAAGATTTAATCACTGCAATTTTATATTCTTCGAAATATTCTTCAAATATAGTGGGTAATAAATCTTGCTTTATAAGCCACATTATAGTTGTAACAATATCCAGGTAAACTTCTTTTTTATCGCTTCCTTGGATGTAATAAATACTACTTAAATTTGTTAACTGAGTTTTGAGTAGATCAATTGTCTTTTTATTTAAAAGTAGTAGGTTTTCGATATCCTCAAGTAGTAAATAATAACTGATATTTTTAAGATTATCTGTGGCTACTGTATGGGAGCCTATTAAGCATTGTTTAAGATAATCAATTATTACTTTCACTTTGAGATCTTGCGGAACTTCATAAACCCATATGGGGAGTTTGGATTTTTGAATTTGTTGATGATTATGAGAAATTATTTCCGTGCTACATACCACAAAATCTTTAGCCCAATTATTTAGATCTTGTATTGTATTTAGCTTGTTATTCTTACGAAGCTCAGGGTAGTTAAGTCTAGTATCGTTTAATTTTTTTTTGGCATTTAGTAATTTTTTGCATGCTTTATGTGTGCTTTTAGGCGATAGAGAGCGTAATAATTCATATGATTGACTACATAATTTTTCGACATTGTTTTTTGTGCATTTTTGTGAAATAAAAATAAGAGATCGTCCACCTGCGTCATCTAATAACGGTATGTAGTAGATAAGTGATAAATAGGCTTCTTTCCGTGTCTTTTTCCAGAATTTACATGATAAGTAAATTTCTCTTTCAGAAGTAAGTATTTCTAATGGTTTCATGCCTGGCGCTACAGGATAAATTTTACATTTCTTACGACTCACCCAAAAATCCTTTCATTCATCTTGCTGACAACAGACTTAGTGTGTGCTTCTGACAAATGCGAATAGCGCTTAACCATCTGCAATGTTTTATGTCCAAGCACCTCGGCAATCTCAGCAATTGTGGCGCCATTCATAGCTAAATAACTCGCGGCAGAATGACGGAGGTCGTGGAAACGAAAATCTTCGATATCAGCCTTTTTAATGGCTGCTTCCCAGTGGCAGCGAATATCGATAGATTGTTTTGGTTTTGCCTTGCTTGGGAAGACAAGATTCGTGTCTAAACGTCTTAATTTCGCATAGTTGCGTAATAGTTCTAGAGCGTGACCAGTTATAGGAAGTAAGCGACGATCACCATTTTTAGTTTCATGTAGAGTGATTACTTCACGATTGAGGTCTACGTCGTCCCAGTTAAGTCCTATGATCTCCATTTTACGCGCGCCAGTAGATAAGCAGAGCACGACAATCAAATAAAGGGGCTCGTAAGTGCTTTGTTTACATGCTTCGAGTAATCGCATTCTTTCGTTATCACTTAGGAAGCGGACACGGCCACGTGGTTCAATTGGCTTAGTAACTTTTAGTACAGGATTTGAGTCTAGCCATTGCCATTCTTTTACAGCGATTGTGAACATATGGGAAAGGGCGGCTAAATATCTTTTTATAGTAGCGGGAGTACGGAGAGCATTGGTTCGGGTTATTTCTGAGCTTAATTTATTTTTATATTCATAAATGAGTGAGGGTGTAATATCAGCTAAGGTGTAACTACCAAGCTGCTCTTTCCACCAATGGAATTGATAAATCGGTTGTTTCTTTTTCTTTTGAATTTTAAGAGGCAGTATTTCTTTAAGATATCGATTGACCAATTCGTTAAAAGTATGTTTTTTCCCTTCAGCAATTATGAAATGACGGCCTTCACGAATAGCGGCTTCAGTTTGTTGCGCCCATTTTTTTGCGTCAGTTTTGCGCTTGAAGGTTGCTGTTTGCTGAGGGTAGCCTTTGAGCCGCACAAGTACTCGGTATGAAACCTCTCCATTAGTAGATTTGCGCTCCTGTATTGCTGCCATAAATGACTCCCTGTAATGAGTGGCAACATAATACAGAGAATCAAAATAAATTACAACAACGGATTATGTATCTGATGTAATATAATTTTAATAGTATGAAATAATTATATTTATTATTATTTATATGTCAAATGGCACACTTATGGATCATTTTAAAATTAATTGATCAAAAATAGATCTAAATATAGGGTTATTTTATTTATAAAATAAATTAAATAATAGGGGGTTAGTTTTAATAGACTTGAGGGAGGTGTGATTTCTTTTGAAAATGATGGTAATAATTTTTTGGCGCTTATTAAGCAGAAATGTGCCAAGAGTGTACCATATTTGTATGTTTTATTTTATTATTTATTTTAAGATCTTGATAAATTGGTGGGTTGTGTAGGGATCGAACCTACGACCCGCGGATTAAGAGTCCGCTGCTCTACCAACTGAGCTAACAACCCATAGTTTTGTGCTAAGAGGCATGCATTCTAATCAGGCCAAGGCAAGATAGCAACCTATCTATAACGGTATTGAATCCCAATTTTCAGGCATGCCAGTATGGTCTTTTATCTTGGAGATTATGATGCGCTACTTTGTTGGTTTTGTATTTTTTTTGATAACGTCAGTTTCCTATGCAACAGCTTGCTTTACACCACAACAATATTGTGAAGGGCAGATTCTAGATTTGATTTATTCTGCGAAAAAATCGATTCGGGTTCAAAGTTATACGTTTACATCCTATAAAATTGCTCATGCACTGGCTAACATGCATAAAAGAGGAGTGGATGTGCAGGTGATCATGGATAAAAGTCAGTTTCAATGTCAGTATTTTTCACAGAGAAATTATTTAATCGAGCATGGTATCCCTGTTTTTGAAGATTATAAACCTGCGATCGCCCACAGCAAAGTGATCATTGTCGATGATCAAACCGTTGAAACTGGTTCGTTTAATTACACGAAGGCGGCACAAAAAAACAATGCAGAAAATGTACTTATTTTACAAGATAAGAAGCTAGCGCAAGTGTATCTTTTAAATTGGCAGAATCGCAAGAGCGAATCAGAGCCTATTTTAACCGTTAAGTGTACGTCAGACGTGATGAATAAGCCTATTCCCTCATAGGGGGTGGTGTAGTTCAAAAAATGGTAAACTCACTGATTTAGTGGCAAAATATAGAAATCGTTTACAAAGGATTTCACTGTGAGTTTAGATCAGACATCAGCCAGGTTTGTGCTCGATGAAGAGGGTGCTGTATTGCGCTGCTATGGCACGTGGACTATTTCAAGCGTGCCCAGTTTAAACCGTGATCTCAAAATATTGCATGATAATAGTCAAAAAATTACCCGTATCGATGGCAGCGGTATTGATGCGCTGGATAGTGCGGGTGTTTTGTTGATTAATCAGATGCTGCAAATTATTAAGAGCAATTCTGAAATCGTAGAGATAGAAGGCTTAAAAACTCGCTATTTAGCACTGTTTAAAGCAGTTTCAAAACGTTTGACTCAACAAGCGACCGTTGAGCCACCACCGCGCAATAATTTCTTTTACACTATTGGTATATGGGCAGTTGAAAAATTTATCCAGTTCCTGGATTTTATTGCATTTACAGGTGAGTTGGCTGTTTTACTCGTGCAAAGTCTATTAATTCCTTCTCGCTTACCCTGGCGTGATTTTGTGGCAGTCATCGATGAGGCGGGGTGTAAGGCATTGGGCATCATTGGGCTGATGTCATTTTTAATTGGGATTGTGTTGGCCTATCAATTGGCAATACAGCTGCGTACGTATGGTGCGAACATCTTTATTGTGGATACAACCGGTATTGCCATGCTGCGAGAGTTTGCGCCACTCATTACAGCCGTCATTATGGCGGGTCGCACGAGCACTGCTTTTGCGGCATTAATTGGTACGATGAAAGTGAATGAAGAAATTGATACCTTAAGCACAATGGGTATTCAGCCTATGCAGCGCTTGGTGATACCGCGTGTGTTAGCATTATTGATTGTTATGCCATTGTTGGTTGTGTGGGCGGATATTTTTGGCGTATTGGGTAGTATGGTGATGGCTAAAGCCATTTTGGGTATTGGTTTTGTTTCATTTTTAGAGCGTTTTGATCTGGCCGTGGCACTGAAGCATTATATTTTGGGTTTGATTAAAACCCCGGTATTCGCATTAGTGATTGTGAGTGTGGGTTGTTTTCAAGGCTTTGCTGTGGGTTCCAGTGCACAAAGTGTGGGTCAGCAAACAACTAAAGCCGCTGTGCAGTCCATATTTTTAATTATTATTGTGGATGCATTGTTTTCAATTTTTTACAGCATGTTGAATTTATAATGAGCCAAACAGAACCAATTATTACTGTGAAAGAACTTAAGAATAGCTTTGGCGGTAAGTTGGTGCATGATGGTTTAAATTTTGATGTCATGCGTGGCGAAATTATAGGTGTGATTGGAGCTAGCGGCTGTGGCAAAACAACTTTACTGCGCACCATACTCATGTTACACAGGCAACTCTCTGGGGCCATTGAGGTATTTGGAATTAATACAGCTACTGCGAATACGAGTCAGAAGATGTTAATTCGTAAGCGTTGGGGTGTGATGTTTCAAAGTAGTGCTTTATTTAGTTCTCTGACGTTATTAGAAAATGTCATGTTTCCGATG
The DNA here is from genome assembly GCA_964516605.1 of uncultured Coxiella sp. GTDB lineage: Bacteria > Pseudomonadota > Gammaproteobacteria > Coxiellales > Coxiellaceae. Next base: position 5,260 of record CAZFAA010000056.1, read on the forward strand.
AAAGAGCTGAGTCATTTAACGCATGATTTTCAAAAAGAATTAGCTATGTTAAAAATCCAGTTAGCAGGTTTGGATGTAAGTGCCGCGTTTAAATATCCAGCAGAGCTCAGCGGCGGTATGCAAAAACGTGCTGCTTTGGCGCGTGCGATTGCTTTAGATCCAGAGCTACTTTTTTTAGATGAACCAACAGCAGGATTGGATCCGAAATCAGCTGGGGCATTAGATGATTTGGTTCTGGAATTGAGAGATAATTTGGGATTAACCTTTATGATCATTACACATGATTTGGATACGTTGTGGCGTGTTCCCGATCGTGTGTTATTTTTAGGATCTGGCAAAGTATTAGCGTGTGCGCCAATGGCACAGTTAGTGCAAAATCAGCATCCTTTGATTAAAGAATATTTTAGCGGATCGCGGCATAGAGAATATGGGAAACTTGGAGGAGCGTAGGCATTTTAGCTCTTATTAATGCGTATTAAATTTTGAAGATTATTTTTGATGTGGCAAAAATAATTTTGAAACCCGAAGAGGTATATATGGAAGGACGTGTGAGTTATTTGGCTGTTGGCCTATTTATCGTAGCCTTGGTGGTGGCTGCTATTTCCGTATTTTTTTGGTTGACGTTGCGTAAACATGATCAATCGTATAGTACTTATGTGGTGTATTTGCATGAAGAAGTGAGTGGTTTAAGTGTGCAAAGCTCGGTGCGTTATAATGGTGTGCCTGTGGGTTATGTTAAATCCATTAATTTAGTTCCCAGTAATCCACAATTAGTACAGGTACTGTTAGACATTGAATCGGATGCGCCCATTAATACTTCCACTGTTGCGACGTTGATGTCACAAGGTTTGACCGGAGTAGACTACATTGGATTGCAGGCACAACGCGTTAATGCGCCGCGCTTAGTGAGGCACCCTGGGGAAGAATATCCTGTTATTCCATCCAGACCTTCTTTGTTAGTGCAGTTGAGTGCCGTGATGCCGCAAATAACACAAAAAATAACCCAATTAAGCGATAACATTAGCCGTTTATTTGACAAAAAAAATACCGATTCTATTGCTGCAACTTTGCAAAATATTCAAGTTTTCACGGCGACACTCAAAAACAATTCCGATGAAATATCGCGCAGTATGAATTCACTGGATCAATTACTGCAACATGCGCAAATAGCATCTAAAGGATTGCCTGAATTAGTGCAGACTACCACATCCGCCATGAAAGAATTGCATAATACGGCACAATTATTTGGTGATACGGCTAAAACAACGTCACAAACTCTTGTAACAGGTCAAGCAGCCATTAATAATTTGACGCAACAATTGCTGCCTTCGGCACAGCAAGTGTTGCAACAGTTGAATAATATTGAGGTAAATTTACAAGACTTAAGCACAGGATTAAAGCGCGATCCTTCAATGCTTGTTCGTGGCAAACAACCTGCTGTACCTGGTCCAGGAGAAAGGTAATGAAATACGTGAAGTGTATTGTTTTAATGAGCTTATCTGTTTTATTAACAGGCTGTGGTTTTTTGTCACCGGCAAAGGTACCTTTATTGCATACGTATACGCTTAATAGCGTAACTCCTACGGCATTGGCATTATATCATCGTTCACCAAAAACATTGTTGGTGTCATTGCCGATACCGAATCCGGGCTATGCATCGTATGCGATGATTTATGAACCACTGCCTTTTGATTTGCGTTCTTACGCTAACAATCAGTGGGCGGCACCTCCAGCACAAATGCTGATGCCAGTGATCGCACAAGCGATAACGAATCAAGGCTATTTTAATAGCGTCGTCACAACGCCGTTCAGTGGTGTTACAAATTATTTGTTGGAGTCACGTTTAGTGGCGCTGCAACAAAATTTTTTACAACCCATAAGCCGTGAGCAATTAGTGTTACAGGAAACATTGGTAAACAATACAACCAATAAAGTGATTGCTAGCCGGCAGTTTAGCAGTGATATTCCAGCTCCTCGTAATGATCCTTATAGTGGTGTGGTTGCAGCCAACCAAGCAGCACAAATTGTGACACAGCAAATAGCGCGTTGGGTGATTCAGCGAGTTAATTAGGGTCTGTTTAAAATCGCTCAATTGTAAACAGATCTAGTATTTTGGCGTGCACGAATTGAATGAGCTATCTTATTTGTGGTTAAATTATCCAGTAGTTAAGTAATGAAGCAGTACATAAGAAAAAAGGGGGGGGCGGCAGGGAGTGGCTAAAAACATAAGTTATGCGTATACATCCTATTAAAAATCATTCTATAACAAGGCGCCATTGGATTGGTGGCGTGTTTGTGTTGCTTATTTTTCTAATTTTGCTTTTTGAATTGAAAATTTATCTTACCCATAACTTTGCATCCATTATTTCAGGTAGAATATACCGTTCTGCTCAGTTGACTGTGCCTGAATTTAACTATTATGTTAAGAAGTACCATATAAAAACGATTGTTAATCTGCGGGGTAATAACGAAGGTAGCGATTGGTACGATAATGAAATTGAATTTTCGCGAGAACACCATGTTAAGCATGTTGATATAAAGCTTAAGGCGTATAAACTGCCTAATATGACCACGTTGCAAGATATTGTAACAGTATTAAAAAATGTTCCGCAGCCTATATTAATCCACTGCCGCTCAGGTGTGGATAGAACGGGCTTGGCAGCAGCAATAGCGATTGCTATTTCAGGTAGTCAATCAATTGATAAAATGGATGACGAGATTTCATGGAGGCATAATGTGCTCTCACCAAGAACGGTTGGGTATCAGGTGATGGCGAATTACTTAAATTATTTAAAAAGTTATCATGTGAAGCATTCCGAGAAAGCGTTTTTGCAGTGGTTGTATGGCGATACTAAATTAGTAAAAGATAGTGGTTACTTCCTGACATAGCCTGTTTTTTTTATGATTACGTTATTTCCCTTTTTTCGCCCACTCTTGGCAAGTACCTGAGAGAAATAGTTTTTCTGTTGAAAATAAACTTAAATTGGTGTTCAATAGGCGCCTTGTGCCAATCGGCGAGCGTGGCGGAATTGGTAGACGCACTGGATTTAGGTTCCAGCGGGCAACCCCCGTGAGAGTTCGAGTCTCTCCGCTCGCACCATTTTATCTATATATAAGAGGTAGTTAGATGCAAAGCTCGGTTCAAAATTTAGAAGCTTTAAAGCGTGAACTCACTGTCACAGTGCCTGCGGTTGAGGTGCAAGTGGTATACGATAAGCGTTTGAATGAAGTGGCTAAGACTGCCAAAATTAATGGCTTTCGCCCTGGTAAAGTGCCTACCCATATTATTGATCAGCGTTTTGGCAAAGGTATTCTTGAAGAAATTGCAGGTAATTTAATACAGACACACTTTGAAAAAGCGATCCAAGAGAATCAGTTAAGGGTAGCGGGTATGCCTTCTGTTACCAAGGTGAGCATTAAGAAAAATGAACCGTTTGAATTTACAGCCGTATTTGAGGTTTATCCTGAGATTGCTATCCAATTATTGAGTGGCGCGACTATTGAACGTGAACAGGCCGTGATTACTGATCAAGATCTTGCTGATATGTTAGTTAAAATTCAAAAACAACATGCTGAATTTGAAGTGGTGGAGCGTGCAGCTCAAAACGGTGATCGTGTGATGATTGATTTTGATGGCAGTATTAATGGTGAAGCTTTTCAAGGAGGCGCTGCGAAGCAACAGGTTCTTGAGCTGGGTTCAAAGAGTATGATTCCTGGATTTGAAGAGGGAATTGTGGGAATGAGTGTTGGTGAAACGAAAGATGTTGAGGTGACCTTCCCTAGTGATTACCACTCTGAGGATCTTAAAGGTAAGTTAGCTGTATTTAAGATTATGTTGCATAAGATAGAAGAGCCAAAATTGCCAGAAATTGATGAAAAATTGGCTAGTAAGATGCAAATTGACGGTGGTGTTGACGCATTGAAGTCAAAAGTTCGCGAAGGTATGGAGCGTGAGTTAAAGGAGCAGTTGAAGGCACGGCTGAAAGAGCAGGTTTTGGATAAGCTATTGGCGATCAATAGCCTTGAAGTGCCTGTTGCTTTAATTACAGCTGAAACGCAACATCTCAAGAAAATGAGCCTGCAGCGTATGGCTAATCAATATCACATGCCTTTAGAAAAGTTGGAGAAATTGAATTTTCCGGATGAGCCTTATAAACAACAAGCAGAGAAGCGTGTACGCCTTGGCTTATTGCTTGCTGAAGTGATTCAGAAATACAGCATTACACCCAATCCTGAAGCTGTCAAAGAGCGTGTTAAAGAAATGGCGAGCTATTATCAGGATCCTGCAGAAGTTGAGCAGTGGTATTTTAATAACAAAGAAGCACTTTCAGAAGTTGAAGCCGCTGTAATAGAAGACGCGGCTGTTGAGAAATTGATGAGTGAAGCTATAGTCACCGAGAAAAATCTGAGTTATTCAGATATTGTTTCTAAGTAGGACTACACTACATAAGTTTCAGTAAGTTTTTCTTACGTCACTCACTCTGTGCTTCATCGAATATGGGCGGACTGAGTGAGGTTACTTGAACAATCATGGGTATTAGGTCAGAATCACTAGGTTGTGTAACATAATTAAGGACACTAAACATGGATAGATCGGCAGTCGAGCATTATGCTCAGTTAGTTCCAATGGTCGTAGAGCAGAGTGCGCGAGGAGAGCGTGCCTATGATATTTATTCACGCTTGTTGAAAGAACGTATTATTTTTTTGGTTGGTCAAGTTGAAGATTATATGGCTAATCTTATTGTTGCTCAGTTGTTGTTCTTAGAGTCAGAGAATCCTAACAAAGATATTAGCATCTACATCAATTCCCCGGGCGGTTCTGTAACTGCAGGACTTGCTATTTATGATACTATGCAATTTATTAAACCAGATGTCAGTACGCTTTGTACTGGTATGGCAGCAAGTATGGGTGCTGTGTTATTAGCCGGTGGTACAAAAGGAAAACGTCATTGCCTGCCTCATTCAACGGTTATGATCCATCAAGTGTTGGGCGGCTTTCAAGGGCAGGGTACAGATATCCAGATACATGCCAAAGAAACACAGCGTATCAGTGATATACTCAATAATATTTTAGCTAAGCACACAGGCAAGCTAATTGAGCAAGTCGAAAAAGATACAAATCGTGATTTTTTCATGCCACCAGAAGAAGCCTTGGCGTATGGTTTGATTGATACGATTTTAGAAAAACGTCCTTAACCTTAAGATCTCTATACCCACCAACACACCAAAATGCTATACCGCATTTTGGTGTGTTTTCATAAGTTAAGGTGGCGGCCTGTCTATGTATTAAGTAAGATGAAATGCTCATCAATCAGTAATTGGCGTTTAAGCCTCTGAAAATATGCCGCTATTAAGAGTTTGGTTGGATGTCATGTTTTAATGATGATACTATTGAAAACATGTGCTTCTGCCCATATATTGTAACTAATATATAATGATGAGGAACGACCGGTGAGCCAAGACTCTAAACAAACACTCTACTGTTCATTTTGCGGTAAAAGTCAGCATGAAGTTAAAAAACTCATTGCAGGTCCATCGGTATTTGTTTGCAATGAATGCGTTGAGTTGTGCAACGATATCATTAGTGAAGAAGAGCAATTAGGTTCTTCTCTATCACTTGATGGTGGGCGCTTGCCGAATCCAAAAGAAATCCATGAATTGTTAGATCAATACGTTGTAGGTCAATCACAAGCTAAGAAAATATTAGCAGTTGCAGTTTACAACCACTATAAACGACTGAACCATAAGCCAAGGGAAGGAGATGTTGAGTTATCCAAAAGTAATATTTTACTTTTAGGTCCAACAGGTTCTGGTAAAACATTACTGGCACAAACATTGGCGCGTATTTTAAATGTTCCTTTTGCGATTGCTGATGCGACTACCTTAACCGAAGCAGGTTATGTGGGTGAGGATGTTGAAAACATCATTCAAAAGCTATTGCAAAAATGTAATTACAATGTTGAAAAAGCACAAACAGGCATTGTATACATTGATGAAATCGATAAGATTGCACGCAAAACAGATGGCGTGTCATTAACACGAGATGTTTCAGGTGAGGGTGTGCAGCAAGCGCTATTGAAACTTATCGAAGGGACCGTTGCTTCAATCCCACCGCAAGGCGGGCGTAAGCACCCACAGCAGGAATACCTGCAAGTGGATACATCAAATATTTTATTTATATGCAGTGGCGCATTTGCTGATATGCCACGTATTATCCAACAACGCACAGACAGCTCGGGTATTGGCTTTGGTGCAGAAGTCCGTGATAAAACGGGCAGCGGTATACCAAATGCTGATTTAATGAAGCAAGTGGAACCTGAAGATTTAGTTAAATTTGGTCTTATCCCTGAGTTTATTGGACGTTTGCCTGTTGTCGCTGTATTAGATGAGTTGGATGAAGAAGCACTTATGAATATTTTGACAGAACCTCGCAATGCACTCATTAAGCAATATGCAAAATTGTTTGAGTTGGAGGGAGTTGAAATTGATGTTAGACCTACGGCGTTGCGTGCTATTGCGAAAAAGTCTATAGAACGTAAGTCAGGGGCACGTGGATTGCGCTCTATTGTAGAGCTGACGTTGACAGATTTAATGTATGAAATACCGTCTATTGTAGGATTAAAGAAAGTGGTCATTGATGAAAATGTTATTTATGGCCGTTCAAAGCCTTTGTACATTTTCGAAAGTGAAGGTACAAAAGATTCTGTTGCTTAGATAGTTTCTGAAGGAGTGAATATGGTGAATGCTTTAATCGATGCAGATAAAAAGGCAACTTTTCCTTTGCTGCCATTACGCGATGTAGTGGTGTTTCCTCAAATGGTGATCCCTTTATTTGTTGGGCGTGCTGAATCCATTAAGGCCCTTGAAGTGGCTATGGATCAGGATAAGCAGGTTTTTTTAGCAGCTCAGAAAGATGCTAATGTTGATGCTCCAGGATTTGATGATCTTTATGGCGTAGGTACCATAGCGACGATACTGCAAATGCTGCGTCTTCCTGATGGTACGGTTAAAGTATTAGTTGAAGGTGCAAGTCGTGCTCGTATGCACAGTATGAGTAAAAAGAAAGAATATTATGTTGCTGAAATAGAAAAAATGGATGAGGTAGGAAATCGCGATAATCCTGAATTACAAGCCTTGATGCGCAGTATGTTTTCGCGGTTTGAACAGTTGGTTAAAGTAAATAAAAAGATCCCAGCGGAGCTTGTAGGTTCGTTGGAGCGCATTGAAGATCCTGGTCGTTTAGCAGATAGTATTGCAGCGCATATGACAATCAAATTAGAAGAGCGTCAGAAAGCGTTGATGGAATTTGATATTAATAAGCGACTGGAATTATTACATGAATTACTGACTAAAGAATTGGATCTGGTGGAAGTTGAAAAACGTTTACAAGGTCGAGTTAAAAAACAAGTTGAGAAAAGTCAGCGTCAATATTACCTCAGTGAAAAAATCAAAGCCATTCGTCAAGAGCTCGGTGAGTTAGATGAAATGGGCGCTTCTGTGGATGAAATCGAGCAATTAAAGGAGCGTATTGCTAAATCAGGTATGTCGAGTGAGGCACGTGAAAAAGCTGAATCTGAATTAAATAAATTGAAAATGATGCCTGCTATGTCTGCTGAAGCAACGGTGTGTCGTAATTACCTTGAAGCATTGCTGGATGTGCCCTGGGTTGAGCGCAGTCAGGTGAATCATGATGTAGACCGTGCACAAGATTTGTTGGATGAAGATCATTATGGGTTAGAAGAAGTTAAAGAACGTATTCTCGAATACCTGGCGGTGCAACAGCGTGTTGAAAAAATTAGAGGCCCTATTTTGTGTTTGGTCGGCCCTCCCGGTGTTGGTAAAACATCGTTAGGCCAATCGATTGCTAATGCAACGGGACGTGAATTTGCACGTATCTCTTTGGGGGGGGTGCGTGATGAAGCTGAAATTCGCGGTCACCGCCGTACTTACATCGGCGCGATG
>CAZFAA010000057.1:0-11842 GCA_964516605.1 uncultured Coxiella sp.
GGATGAATCTATTGATGAAAATTCTGTTGGTATTCAAAAAATTGAATCACAAAAATTATCTGGGCTTTTATTCCCTTTACTATTAGCTCTTTATGAAGCTGGCATTTATCTATCAAATGATGCTTACTTACCAGCCCTACCCTACATTAGCCATGACTTAAACGCATCACATTACCTCATTCAGCTTACTTTAACAGCCTGGTTTATGGGCTCAGCTTCAATGCAACTTATCCTAGGCCCAATATCTGATCATATAGGACGCCGCCCCGTCTTACTTTTTGGCGGACTTATTTTTGTGTTATTAACCATTGCTTGTTCTCTGGCCAATAATATATATCTCTTGCTGATTTTACGTATTTTCCAGGGTGCTACAATTGCCTCCATGGTCGTAGCAGGGTATGCGACAATTCATGAGATTTTTGATAGAAATCAAGCTATTCATACACTGGCCCTCATGAACAGTATTGTCATCTTAGCTCCTGCATTTGGCCCGCTATTTGGTGCTGTAATTTTATATTTTACAAATTGGCGATGGATTTTTGGTTCATTAGCAATATGGGCAGGAATTGCATTATGTACTTTGTATTTTAATATGCCAGAAACAAAAAAAAATAATAACCCACAAAAGATTCGACTTAAAAATATTTTAATTCAATATAAAAATATCTTATTAAACAAATTTTTTATACTACCTGCCATGACCTCACAATTATTATTTGCAGCCTTAATTGCCTGGATCACTGCAGGACCATTTTTAGTCATTAATCAATTTCATCTTAAGCCACTGACTTTTGCTATTCTTCAAGCTATTATTTTTAGTAGTTTTATTATTGGAACACGCTCAGTAAAAATACTGATGAACATATGCCAACCAAAAACGATCATAAAATCAGGTATTTTGTTATCATTTTGCGGAGGGAGTTATGCACTTCTATCATCTTTAATTTGGCCAACTATTTTGTCAAATATGATTATTGCAATGGTACTACTTGCATGTGGCACAGGTCTTGCACTACCAGTATTAAGTCGACTAGCTATTGAAGCAAGTGATGAACCCATGGGTTCTAGAGTAGCTATATGGTCTTCTTTAATGAGTGGTACAGGTATGTTCGGAAGCGCTATCATCAGTAGCATGTACAACGAAAGATTATATTCTCTTGGATTAGCTTTTTTCATTTTTAGCGCGATATCGCTCATGCTCTATATTATAAATACTAACACGAGTAGAAATAGCTAATCTCATTCTGTTCTATTTTAATTAGAGATAAAATAAATGATTACAAACAATTCTATTTCAGTAGAAGCCAGTGAATACTTACTACCTTTTTGGCATCATTGGAAAATTTACCCAAAACAAACTAATCGACATCTCTATGGGATCTATACCTATAAAAATATAATTGATGTTGAACGATTAAGAAAAGCATTAAAAATTCTAATTAATCAAAACTATAATCTACGCTCTCATTTTAGTTATGAAAATAGCCAGCTTAAATGGATTATTAACGAAAATACAAATGTAAAGCTAACTATTTACTCAACGAGAAGCACCTCAGAACGAGAAGCTCTTTTGCATAACTTACTTTCAAAAACATTCAACTTATCGGAGGGGGAATTATATAGATTCCATCTTATTAAACATACTGACAATAATCAGTGTACATTTATAGCAATTTTTCATCATATTATACTTGATGGCACACAATTCGATTTACTGATGAATGAACTAGGTAAATATTATCTAACTCATTTGAATTTAGATAATAACATAGCACACCCAAACAAAGATGCTTTAGAAAAATATATTGCATCTGAAAAAATAAATATCTCTCAAGCAAAAAGTGACTTCTGGTTAAATCAAATTCAAGGTTATCCGACAGAAATTCATTTTCCATTTATTAATAAAACAATACCGCTAGACAAGCAAGAAGCACATACACTAGCATTTAAATTATCAGCTCATGATACTAAAGAGTTAATGAACTTTTCTAAAGATAAAAGTATAAGCACATTTAATATATTAAAAATAATATGGGGTACAGTAATAGGTAGTTATTGCCTACAAGATAAATTAATTATAGCCCATCCAGTTTGCGTTCGTACCAGCCTTTTTTCAAATCTCAAAGGCTCCTACATGAATGTAGTGCCTTTTGCTCTAGATCTCAATACATCCCTCACCGACCAAATAATTAAAGAAAAAAAATTAATTTCCTATTATAAAGAAAATCGCTTCATTCCAACACAACGTCTGATCGAAGAATTACGTGTCACCATGAAAAATTCAAAAATTGAAAATATGTTTAAAGTTATCATAGCACAAACTGATCTTAGAACAATGGGACCCCATTTTCATATGGAAGATAACTGCATGCAATCCATACTAACACCGAATATTGGCTCAGCCATACTCTTATTAGAGTATCAATATATTAATAAGGAAATTCATTATCAGATTAATTTTTTATCACCGGCTCTGGATAATAAATTTATTGAAAAAATTGGCGGATATTTTAAAGATATCCTATTAAATGCGATACGATCTCCTCAAAAAAAATTATCCACATTGCAACTGATCACTGAGTCAACATTCAACTCAATGCAAAACAAAACGACAGAACAATTGCGCTGACATTTTACTATTTGATAACCGTTATGTTTCCCATATATGGCCTGAGCACTTGTGGCACCTCAATGCTACCATCTGAACGCTGATAATTTTCGAGGACCGCAACCAGTGTACGCCCCACCGCCAAACCTGAACCATTGAGCGTGTGCACAAGCTCTGGTTTTTTAGGGCTAGCAGGATTACGCCAACGCGCCTGCAGCCGCCGTGCTTGAAAATCACGCGTATTACTCACTGATGAAATTTCGCGGTAACGGTTTTGACCCGGCAACCATACTTCCAAATCATAGGTTTTTGCTGCTGAAAAACCGATATCGCCTGCACACAAGGTCACAACACGATACGGCAAATTCAACCGCTGCAATACCGTTTCTGCATGCCCAAGCATTTCGTCTAACACGTGCATCGAATTTTCTGGCGGCACAATCTGCACCATTTCCACTTTTTCAAATTGATGCTGACGAATCATACCGCGCGTATCTTTGCCGTAGGACCCCGCTTCACTGCGAAAACTCGGTGTATGCGCAACATATTTTAGCGGCAATACTTTAGCATCCAATACCTCATCGCGCACTAAATTGGTTACAGGCACCTCAGCCGTTGGAATCAAAAATAAATCCCAATCGCCTGCCACTTGAAACTGATCTTCTTTAAATTTAGGTAATTGCCCAGTACCATACAGCGCCTCAGATTTCACCAGAAACGGCACATACACTTCACGATAACCGTGTTCTGTCACATGCAGATCCAACATAAACTGTGCTAACGCACGCTGTAAACGTGCTATACCACGATGCAATACGACAAAACGCGCACCGGATATTTTCGCCGCTGCATCAAAATCCATTTGTCCTAACTGCGTCCCGAGTTCAATATGATCCTTTGGAGTAAAATCAAATGTCGGTACATCACCCCATTTACGCAGCTCTTGATTGTCTTCCTCAGAACGACCATCTGGCACGCTGTCATCAATTAAATTGGGTACATGAGATAGGAGATTATCAATATTGCCTAATGTTTGCCTTAACTGAAATTCATAGATCTCAAGCTTCTTGCCTAAATCTGTCATCTCTGTCAGCACACTTTGCACATCTTCCCCTGCTGCTTTAAGCTGACCAATTTTTTTCGACGCACTATTACGTTCGGCCTGCAAATCTTGAGTTTTTTGCTGTAATTCGACACGCTTGTTTTCAAGACGTTGATATTCATCGACATCAAACTGAAAACCACGCCTTTTAAGATTGGCCACTACACTTTGAAGATTAGATCTGAGTAATTTTGAGTCAAGCACAATACGCTCCGCTTACCTAAATAAAGACCAATAAGTATATAGGATAATGTCAGGATCCCAAAGCAGCCCTGACTTAAAATCAACAATCTCAGGAGAAAATTTCTGGTATGATATGCAAAATTTTCCAACCGCAGCCCAGGAGAACAACATGCCGCATCTGGTATTAGAGTACAGCGCCAACGTAATTGAAAAAAATAATTTTAACGCCTTATTTCAACAATGCCATGCACTTTTGGCCAAGCTCTTACCGACGGATATCCATAATTGCAAAAGCAGAACGCTCGAATGCACATCCTACTACGTTGGCACAGGGCAACCACAAAATGCCTTTATCCATGTATCGTTAAAAATCATGCCGGGGCGCGATACCGACACACTGAATCAGGTCGCACAAGCGCTCTTGTCTTTATTTCAAGATCATTTTGCAGAATCACTACAGACATTAGATCTGCAGATTACGCTTGAGATCAACGGATTGCCGCAAACCTATTTCAAACTTAACACCTGTTGATATGGCACGCTAATTCTTAGGAATGATTAACATCCCAATATAAGTAACCGTCAGACACACAACGATCGATAAAACAATATTACTGAATGCCACGCCAACCGCACCGGCACGCAGCAAATTAACGCTATCTAAACTAAAACTCGAGAACGTCGTAAAACCACCGCATATACCCACCACTAAAAACAAACGCCACAGCTCATTGAAATCAGAGCGATTCAAAATAAATCCAGCAATAAGCCCAATGATCAAACTACCTAATACATTACAAGCAAAAATGCCTGCTGGAAAATAGCGATTCTCAAACAAAGACTCAACCCAACTTGATAGCAAAAAACGAAACACAGAGCCCAGCGCACCACCACCTGCAATAATCAATAATTTTTCAAACATAGTGCTATTCCTTTTTGCTGTTTTTGTTTTTTTGACGCAACAGTTTTAATTTTTCCGCAATTTGAATCTCAAGACCGCGATTCACGGGCGTGTAGTATTCACGCCACGCTATATTTTCTGGAAAATAATGCACACCGGCTGCAAATGCATCGGGCTCATCGTGTGCATAGCGATAACCTTTCTGGTAACCTAATTCTTTCATGAGTTGCGTAGGAGCATTGCGTAAATACAGTGGCACATCCAATGACCCTAACTGCTGTGCATCATGCATCGCTGCATGATACGCTGTATAGACTGCATTACTTTTAGCCGCACACGCCATATACACAACCGCTTGTGCAATGGTTAACTCCCCCTCTGGACTGCCTAAGCGTTCATATGTATCCCAAGCTTTTAAAGCGATATCCAGTGCCCGCGGATCGGCATTACCAATATCTTCACTGGCTATACGCAACACACGTCGTGCGATATATAAGGGATCACAACCACCCTCAAGCATACGACATAACCAATACAATGCTGCATCCGGATCCGAGCCTCGCACGGCTTTATGCAATGCGGATATTTGATCGTAAAATGCTTCTCCATGTTTATCAAAACGGCGCAGACCAGTGCTCAGCACTTCTTTAAGCGCTGACTCTGGTATGTGTTTACTTCCATTCTGATCAATTGAAAAATCACTTAATACTTCCAGTGTATTCAAACACTGGCGCGCATCGCCATCAGCATAACGCACAATTTGCTGCTTCACACTATCGCTTAAAAAGAGCTGGCGTTGACCCAAACCACGTTCGTTATCCATCAAAGCAGTGTTTAAGACCAACAGCAAATCTTCTTCACTTAATGCTTTGAGCACATACACACGCATTCGTGATAACAAGGCATTATTTAATTCAAAGGAAGGATTCTCTGTCGTAGCGCCCATTAATACAATGGTGCCGCGCTCTACATGCGGTAAAAAAGCATCTTGCTGCGCTTTGTTAAAACGGTGGATTTCATCGACAAATAATACGGTTGCTTTATTCTCAACTTCGAGCGCCAACTGTGCACGCGCCACCACCTCACGAATATCCTTAACGCCTGCCAGCACAGCCGACAAACGCTCTACGCGCGCGCCACTGGCTGCAGCAATGATTTCAGCTAACGTGGTTTTACCAGATCCAGGCGGCCCCCAGAAAATCATTGAATGCAGATGCTGTTCTTGCACCACTTGATATAAAGGCTTTCCAGGTGCTGTCAGATGCGTCTGCCCTACAAATTCCACTAAAGTACGCGGACGCACACGTGTTGCAAGTGGAATACCGGTATTGCTATTTTTGAACATCGACATCCACACCACGTGGTGCTGTAAAGATAAATTCGGAATCCGCAATCGCATGATTCAAGCGAACATTTGAAAATTTAAATAGACTACGCTCATCCAAATTATTTACAACAATAATCTGAGTCAATTGATTTTGCTGAAAAAACAGATAAATTTTTTTGTAATTTTGATTGTTTTTAGGCACGAGTAAAAACCAATTTTGATTCTCTAGCTTTGCCAGTGAGACCTTATAATGATCTGTTATATGATTGACTTCACTGGATAATAACATCGCTGGATTCTGCGCTTGCATACCTGGCTTGATTGTTTGACGTGTTGCCTGCTGCAAATCAATATCGTAATGCCACAACGTATTACCATTGGTAATTACTAATGTATTATCTGGCGCTTTACTAAACCATCGAAATTTATTCGGGCGCTTAATTTCAAACGTACCGCTGGATTGCGATTGCAATTGCTGCTGATCGTTGACAACCAATTGCTGAAAGTCCGCTTGGTAGGTTGTAAAGCCATTTAATAAACGCGCTAACTGATCAACAGGGGCTGCGTAGATGAGACTATTCATAAGGAGGCACAGCAGCACAGATACAAGAAATTGCGTCACTTTCATCTTTTATTCCATCTACTTTTAAATAAAAAGGATACTACTCTGAAACAGGCGGTGGCACCAGCACCTCACGCGATCCATTGCCTTCCATTTTCGTCACAACTCCAGCCGCTTCCATAGCCTCGACAATACGTGCGGCGCGATTATAACCAATTTTAAAACGTCTTTGCACACTGGATATCGAAACACGGCGTGTTTTAGCAATAAACTCAACTGCCTCATCATAATACTCATCTTGCTCAACATCATTCTCACCATTAGCTGCATCGGTATAACCCGTAGGATCGGCGCCTACTGAATCTTCTAATATGCTGTGCTCATAATCAGGATCACCCTGCTCTTTGAGCGATGCCACCACGCGATGCACCTCATCATCACTGACAAACGCACCGTGTACTCGCATCGGCAAGCCACTGCCTGGTGGTAAATAAAGCATATCGCCATTACCCAGTAATTGCTCAGCCCCCTGTTGATCCAAAATAGTACGTGAATCCACTTTTTGCGACACTTGAAAGGCAATCCGTGTTGGGATATTCGCTTTAATTAAACCTGTAATCACATCCACAGAAGGACGTTGGGTTGCAAAAATTAAATGAACCCCCGCAGCACGTGCTTTTTGAGCTAAACGTGCAATCAATGTTTCGACTTTTTTACCAACCACCACCATCATGTCAGCAAATTCATCAGCTAATACGACAATATAAGGCAGCTCACGCAAGATTTCAGGGGCATCTGTATCGGAAAGCGGATCCACAAGAGGCGCACCATTTTTCTGCGATTTTTTAATCTTCTCGTTATAACCTGCAATATTGCGCACACCCAGTGATGCCATTAAACGATAACGGCGCTCCATCTCAACCACACACCAACGCAATACCGAGGCCGCATCTTTCATATCCGTCACAACAGGCGTCAATAAATGAGGAATGCCATCATATATGGATAATTCCAGCATTTTGGGGTCAATTAAAATTAAGCGCAATTCATCGGGTGTGGCTTTATACAGCAAGCTTAATAACATGGCATTCAGACTCACGGATTTACCCGAGCCTGTCGTACCTGCAACCAATAAATGCGGCATCTTAGCTAAATCGGCAATGACAGGATGCCCCGCAATATCCTTACCTAAGGCAATCGTGAGTGGTGATGCGGCTTTTTGATAGGCCTGCGACGATAAAATCTCACGTAATGTCACGGTTTCACGATAATCATTAGGCAGTTCAAGGCCGATGACAGACTTACCTGGAATCACCTCAACAATACGCACACTGATTACTGATAAAGAACGTGCTAAATCTTTAGCTAAATTTACAATTTTGCTGACTTTAGTTCCTGCTGCCAAATCAATTTCATAACGCGTTACAACAGGCCCAGGATGCACAGCCACCACACTCGCCTCAATCCCAAAATCTGCTAAACGCTCCTCCACTTCATCAGAGCGCTCTTCTAATTCTTCTGCGGACATACGATGCCCTGTGTGACTTGTCGCTTTATCGAGAATAGACAGTTTGGGTACCGTGTTAACGTGCCTGGTTTTTGGCGGCAAACGCATGGCTTTACTCATTTCTTCATCAATTGAAGCAGATTCATCAGTTAAAACCTCTGTCGCATCCTCTTCATCAGAAACCTCAGCAGTTTGAGTAATTTTATTCGTCTTGGTAAATTTTAATAGTTTTTCTGTTAAAGAAAATTTAGACGGCTTCCTAAGTTGAGGCTCAATACGCTCTGCAACATGAGCATGCGCTTCTTTTTCCTCTTCATATTCTACCTCTTCTTCCTCGTCTTCCTCATCTTCGTACTCTTCTTCCTCTTCTTCCTCTTCTTCCTCTTCTTCCTCTTCTTCGTACTCTTCTTCATCTTCTTCAACTTCTTCAGAACGCTCGCGTACAAAGAATTCACGTATACGCCACATAAAAGCCCATTCGCGATCAAGTAACCAGTAATAACTGTATTGCCCTATAAAAATAGTCCACGCACCAATACTGTCCATCAAGCGTAGCCAGGACAATCCTGTAAATAAAGTAACACCAATTAAAAACAGCATAAATAAAATAAGCGTAGCACCCGTGCTGTTGAGAATATTAAACATGCTCGAACCAATCACAGAACCCAATACACCGCCAGACTGAAAAGGCATAGTTTGAAGCCCTTGCGCAACATGAATATCAATCAAGGCACTGCCTGTCACTAGGACCATAAGGAAGCCTGCGCAGCGCAACATTAACACGGGCAATAATGATACCGCTTCTTCTGTACCTTCATAACGGTGTTTGTGCAAATAAAACAACCAAGCTGCATAACAAAACATTAATGGAAATAAATAAGCCAAATAACCAAACAGGTACAAAAATAAATCCGCTATCCAGGCACCAACGCGCCCACCCTCATTGGCAACATGAGTGGCATTAATCAGATGTGACCAACCCGGATCACTACGATGGTAGCTACCCAGCGACAGAAATAAAAAAATGGATGCACACAGCATGAGAATTAATAAGCCTTCCCACAGACGGTGTGAAAGATGTTCCATGTAATTTGATTTTTTCTTGAGTGCAGTGCGTCCCAAAATGATTCCCTTCATGAACTTTTATTTATAAAGCATTCATTATATAGAATGTAATTGGAATGCGAAATAGTTACACCGCCGTCCAGCGTAGATACCGTTGGACGCTGGTCAATACGGGCTACAAAATGGAGAGCGGTATTGATCAATAACTGGAGCTCACGTAATATGGGCTCTCATTTTTTTCCACAGAGAATTCATCATGAGCGATATACAGCACCATCAATTAATTATTTTAGGCTCAGGTCCTGCTGGCTACACAGCAGCCGTGTATGCAGCGCGCGCGAATTTAAAGCCAGCCTTACTCACGGGAATGGAGCAAGGTGGCCAGCTCATGACGACTACCGATGTGGATAACTGGCCCGGTGACCCGCATGGCTTGCAAGGACCCGAGCTCATGGAGCGAATGAAAAAACACGCGGAAGCTGTTGAAGCAAAGGTTATTTTTGATCAGATTAAAGAAGTTAATTTAAAAAAACGACCTTTTACGCTTATTGGCGAATTTAATCGTTACACGTGTGATGCTCTGATTATCGCAACTGGCGCCACAGCACGTTATATGGGCCTGCCTTCAGAAGAACACTATAAAGGTAAAGGCGTATCAGCCTGTGCAACATGTGATGGATTCTTTTATAAAAATAAACCCGTTGCCGTCATTGGTGGCGGTAACACAGCCGTCGAAGAAGCGTTATACCTTGCCAATATCGCCTCACATGTCACTGTTGTACATCGCCGCGATCAATTCAGAAGTGAAAAAATTTTAGCTGAGAGATTGATCAATCGCTCAAAACAAGGTAATGTCACGATCGAATGGGATCATGTTTTGGAAGAAGTATTGGGGGATGGGCGAGGCGTTACGGGCATGAGAATTAAACAGGTCAAAACGAATCAAACTAAAGATATCGATTTACAGGGTGTCTTTATCGCTATAGGACACACACCCAATACCAAAATATTCGAAGGGCAACTGGACATGGATAATGGCTATATCCGTGTAAAGAGTGGCACAACAGGTCATGCCACACAAACCAGCGTGCCGGGTGTATTTGCTGCAGGCGATGTCGCCGACTCCATTTACAGGCAAGCGATTACATCAGCCGGAACGGGGTGTATGGCCGCACTGGATGCAGAAAAATTTTTGGATAGTGTAGATTAATTTAAAGTAACGCTAGCAACACACAGCGCAGGGACAGAAGAAAGTGATGTGCGCGTTGAGTGTGTATGAACTATGGGTTACAAAGAAACTATACAACTGATTTTCGAGAACACAATCGGCTCAACAAGCGCGTTGAACTCATTCAAAAATAATGTTCTAAAACGTTTGCCGCTGTGGTTTTTACGTTTTATTGCACAGGCAAAACTGCAATTTTTTATCGGCCCAAAAAATGCATGCCCCACTGAACGGATTTGTATTGATCCATCCCTAAAATCGTCTACCCCCATGGCTTTAGTAGAAATTACAGGAATACCCACGCAAAATAGCGAAGAATTTCCAACACAAATCTATACCCCCAGCACTGCAAATGGCGGCTTAGCACTGCTAGAACAATATGCCCCTTCTTTTATCAAAGCTCATTTTTTATTTGTAACCATCGCACACCGATTACTAGAGCTTTTTCCTGAATTGCGGCATTTTTTACCTATTGACAACACGATCACATGCCCTAACAACCCGCTGATTGTAATAAAAAAATCACCAATTAGTACTGACGTATTGAAAGCAATGCAGAAGAAAATATCTGTTCAGTATGTTGGAGAAAATTGCTCTTTTTTACCACTCCCCAATAACAATAAAGAACTACTCCCATATAATGTTACTTGCGATAAACCCGCGCCCTCATCAATACTCAGCATTCCAGATGGCGATCCCAAAGATCGGATTGCTAGCTATCTTGATATGCACTATAACGGCTGCCAGATGGCAGACACATCGTCGCCTATCACTGCAAACACAGTATCACAACCGCTGAAAGATCCTGAATCCAGTTGGTTTGGCATGACTTTAATATTAAGTTTCAGTGTTAATTTCTTATCAGAAATAATGAAAAATTTTCGTTTTAATAATAAAAAAACTTGGGGTAAAACACTTAATCTGCTTTTAGATTATTCACAATACATCATACTCATCGGCTTGCTGTATGCGGTACCAACCCAAGCATTACTACTGATCACCACACAAATGGTTAGAAATCTAATTAATAGAAGACTTTCTCACGGTGTCACAAAAGAAATCAATCAATTTTTAATAGCAGCGTTAACCCATTTCTTGACCAACCCTGAGCGTGAAAAAGAAATCAGCTATCAGCAAATTTTATTAGAGAGCTTCTTACTTTACAGTCAATTATTTATAGGAAAAAAAGCCGGTGTTTACGCAGCTCAAGCTGTAAAAACATTAAAGCCCAACTACTTTAATAAAAATCATGGCAAAACTAAAATAAAACATCCACAGCAAGGGAAAAAAAAACAAGTGGAAAAAACACAAGTGGAAAAAACACAAGTGGAAAAAACACAAGTGGAAAAAACACAAGTGGAA
>CAZFAA010000057.1:11942-12768 GCA_964516605.1 uncultured Coxiella sp.
AAAACACAAGCGGACATAGTAAAACAGAAGGAGAAACAGAAGAAGAAAAAGCATGGAAGAAATGGAGAAATAAAAAATATAGAAAAGCAAACATTTATAAGCCTTATGACTACCGAGGATAATGAATCAGACACTGAGGATTGTAAATCTATAGAATCCGAAAAGATCGAACCACAACCACTGACTACTGACATTAGAAGTAAGTATGTTAAAGTTACCGGCGATATCTCATCAATACAAAACTCGATTGAAGAACTATCGGGTGATCCATTATGTGAGGGCAAGCTGATTGCTATCCACATAACCAACCCTTTTGATACACACGATAATCTAAAAGATATGATGGATACACTGATTAAAAACAATATCCGTGGCATGATCACAGGTGGTGCGGCATTACAAATTATTGAACTTTTATTAGGATTACGTCAATCTCAGGATTTTAATCCACATGATCTTGATATCATTGCATCTCCACAGCAACAACAAAAAATAAAAGAAGATGGTGCATGCACATTGACTCCTTATAAAAAAGACGACACTATAGCAGAACGTTTGGATGTGCAAATAGAAAACATCCCCCCCATTGAAATTGTCTCTAGTTTTGAGGTGACAGATGATCTAGCAACGAAACTGCCACTACATATTACTGAAATAGAATCTCAAACAAAAAAACGTCATACACCAAGCAAATCCTGTGGCATTCCAATTGATAATGAAAGTTTAATGCTCATTATCCCAGCCAATACCTTGGCGCATATTTGTAATAAACGCTTTGCTCTTAATGGACCATCCGTGCAACCTAAATGGATACTCATGGCAGCTG
>CAZFAA010000058.1:0-12698 GCA_964516605.1 uncultured Coxiella sp.
CCGAATGGTAGAACGCACCGTTTATTAACACGTTTAGCGGTTGATACATTGCTGCATCCATTTCAACCTTTTATTATAGGGCAGAAAGCTATTCCCCCTAAAATAGCAGCACAATTTAATATACCACTTGTCTTTTATGGTGAGAATGAAGCCGAATATGGCAATCCTATTCAAGATACAGATAAGGCATTAAGAGATTATCGTTATTTTACGCAAAATGCAGATGATGTTTATTTAGCTGGTATTTCAGTGTCTGAATTGCATGAGGCATTTGGACTTTCAAAAAATGATCTTAGTATTTATATGCCTGGTAATCCTGATGAATTTGAATCGAAACATATCAAAATCCATTATCTTGGGTACTATTTAAAGTGGCACCCTCAAGCGTGTTATTATTATGCTGTAGAAAATGGTGGTTTTATTGCATCACCAGAGCGAACACCTGGTACTTACAGTAAATACAATAGTATCGATGATGAAATTGATGATCTTCACTATTACACAACGGGCGCTAAATTTGGAATTGGCCGAGCAACGTATGATGCCGCACAAGAGATTCGTTCGGGTGACATAACACGAGATGAAGGTATTGCGTTGGTCAAACGTTATGATCATGAATATCCTACACGTTTTTTGCCAGAGATTTTTAACTATTTATCTATTTCACAGAAAGAATATGCTATTGCATCAAAACAATTTGAGCAGCCAATTATGGATACTACATATTTTCAAAAATTAGTAGATAATGCACGTTCTCCCCATATTTGGAAATGGGATAATGGCTGGGTATTGCGGCATCCGATTCATGATGAATGTGACGACAGTGTGGTGACGACAAGTCATTTTGCGGAATACTTAGGTTAATTATGCCAATTCGCGTCATACCCAGGATAGATATAAAAGGATTTAATGTTGTTAAGGGAATACATTTGGAAGGCCTTCGTGTTGTGGGTCAGCCAGCTGAAATGGCTTTAAATTATTATCAGATGGGCGCTGATGAGATTATACTCATTGATGTCGTGGCAAGTTTGTATAATCGAAAAATTAAATCAGAGGTATTATCACAAGCTGTTAAAAATATATTCGTTCCAGTTATTATGGGTGGTGGTGTGCGATCAGTAGACGATGCTGCATTACTTTTTAGAATTGGGGCGGATAAAGTTGCAATCAATACAGCTGCACTCAATAATCCAAAATTATTGACGCAAATCTCAGATCATTTTGGGTCGCAGAGTGTTGTTCTCTCTATTGAAGCAAAAAAATGTGGAGCCTCATGGGAAGCTTATGCCAATAATGGTCGAGATAAGACGGGTATCGATGTAATCGAATGGATTGAGTACGCACAGACATTAGGTATTGGTGAGTTATTATTAACATCCATTGACTTTGAAGGTACGCAAACTGGGTTTGATATAGAATTAATTTCTCGAGTAGCACCGTTAGTGGATATACCATTGATAGTATGTGGTGGTTTTGGTGAATCGAATCATCTGAAAGAATTAATCGAATATCATAGGCTAGATGGGATTGTAATCTCCAGTGCGCTCCATTATAAAAAAACAGACGTGGATCATTTAAAAAAAGCTGTGACGGAGTTTGAGAGTTGTATAGCGTTGGCATAATTGATATTGGTTGGGGGAATATATTTAGTGTTGCACAAGCATTTAATCATATCGGAGCGAATGTGCGCTTAATACAACAGGCGCATGAGACATGTGATGTGGATATTCTTGTATTGCCTGGGGTAGGCTCATTTGGAACTATGATGCAGATTTTAAATGAACAAGACTATACTGCTCAGCTGCATACGCATATTAAAAAAGGCAAACCTTTTATGGGCATTTGTTTAGGCATGCAGCTATTATTTGATGAAAGTGAAGAGAGTGGTGTTAATAATGAAGCTGGGTTGTGCATATTCCAAGGTAAAGTCAGAAGAATACCCACACCAAAAACAGGTGTGAGTTATAAGATACCTAATATGGGTTGGCGTAAGGTTGATCATTTTGAATCACAACAGGAACTTCTTCAGTATAGAGATCTGTGTTATCAGAAAAATTTTTATTTTATGCATTCTTTCATGGTAGATATACCTAGTAATATAAATGAAATTTATTTTTCAGATATTGGAGGATGCTTCATTCCTGCGATGATGATAAAAGAAAATATAATGTGTACACAGTTTCATCCTGAAAAAAGTGGACTAGCAGGTTTGGCTCTTATTCGACATTTTATGGAGAGTCAATAATGTATTTAAACAATAAAAAAATTTTAACTCTTGTATCGGGAGAATATTTTCCTATTTTAAAAAAAACGTACATGCATTTAAGTACGCAATTAAATTCTGAAGTATTCATATTAACAGATTCAATCAATCCCAATTCTTTTAAAGATGCCCCGAAAAACAGTCATTATATGGCATTGCCCGATTTATATACTGAACAAGATTGGGAGAAATCAGAAATTCAAACTCTGCAGCTTAAAGAGTTTATAGGAAAATGTGAGCTTGAAGTTGGGATCCCTATAAGTCGAATCATTTTAATGAATGAACGTAGTATTGGCAGAGCTTATTCGAAGAATAAGTATTATTGGCAGGAAAAGCCCATTTGTAAGAAAGTATTAGTAGACTTAAATTTACCGTATATCATTATCATGAGAAGTTTTAAATTGGCACAGGATATTCTTGAAAAAGTAAAACCTGATTTTATCATGGGTGGTCTGATAGGAGGGTTATATAATAGCGTTTTTTATTATTTGGCTTCTTATTTTAAAATACCTATTTTATCGTGCGTGGAATCTGTTTTATTGCCAGATAGACATACTTGGGTATCCAATTGGGGTAGTTACCCTGAGTGGGTAGATGAGGTCTATCATGGAAAATTAAAGAATAATGTGAGTCCTTCAGTTGAAGCATTACAAAAAGTTCATAGTTTTAGAGAAAAACCGCAGATTTTACCCGTCTATGCTAGAAGTTGGAGTCAAAAGCAATATGGTCTGACATGGGTATCAACACATAAGGCTATATTAGATCAAATAAAATATAGATTAGTGCCAATCATGAGAGGTGTTTCTCTCTCGGATCCTAAACCATTTTGGCAAGCTGTTATAGATTCGTATCGGACTTATATTAACATTAAATTACAAAATAAATATTATAAAAGTTATTCAGAAAATCAGTTAGAAAAGATTAAATATATTTATTATCCCATGCATATGGAACCAGAATATGTTTTAAATACAAGAGCGACATCCTGGTATGATCAATTAAATACAATACGTGTGTTAAGTTATAATCTACCGATAGGATATCGATTATTAGTTAAGGAACATCGGTATAATTTTGGTAGAAAATCCAATGCGTATTTAAAAAGTCTTGTAAGATATCCAGGAATTGACTTGATCGACCCGTTTGATGATCAGTTTAAATATATTAAAAATTCTGCTTTAGTGATTACTGTGAATGGCACAACTGGATTTGAAGCCTTATTGCTTAAAAAACCAGTTATTACTTTATCTAGGACATTTTATGACTGCATGTCTTTAGATAAAAAATTAAATTTCGTTGATAACTTAGGCCAAGAAATTTTAAGCATGCTCAATCATTACAAAGTGATTGATGATTATGATAAGCGATTGGGATTACTTTTAGATGCAGAATTTGAAACGACACTAGCACATGATGCACCACCACAAGACGAAATTTATTTTTTAGAAAATAAATTAAAATGTATTCATGAAAAGAAAAAATTAGATTACATGGTTTAAAGAGGAAGATTAAATGTTTGATGATAAATCGATTTTAATTACAGGTGGAACGGGCTCATTTGGCCAGGAATTTATTAGAAAAATATTAGAAAATTATAAGCCGAAAAAAATAGTTGTCTATTCACGAGATGAATATAAACAATATCAAATGCAACATGAATTCTGTTCAGAAGCGATGAGGTATCTTATTGGCGATGTTCGTGATGTCGAAAGATTGAAGATGGCTATGAAAGATATTGATTATGTAGTACATGCAGCGGCCCTAAAACAAGTTCCTGCTGCTGAATACAATCCTATGGAGTGTATTAAAACAAATATTCATGGTGCTGAAAATGTGATTACTGCTGCAATATATAATAATGTTGAAAAAATAATCGCGTTATCAACGGATAAAGCAGTGAGTCCTGTTAATTTATATGGTGCTACTAAACTTGCGTCGGATAAATTATTTGTGGCAGCAAACAATATGGTGGGTAAAGGGAGGACACGTTTTTCCGTTGTACGCTATGGAAATGTGGTGGGTTCCAGAGGATCTGTTCTACCCTTTTTTCAAAATTTGATTGAAAAAGGTATCTTTGAATTACCTATTACAGATTATCGTATGACACGATTTTGGATTACGTTGAATCAAGGTGTTAATTTTGTCATTAAAAATTTTGAACGTATGCAGGGCGGTGAAATTTTTGTTCCTAAAATTCCTTCCGTAAGAATAGTTGACTTAGCAAAATCATTGAATGATAACATTACATTAAAAGAAATTGGTATTCGTCCTGGAGAGAAAATTCATGAACTGATGTGTCCGGCTGAAGATTCATTGCGTACCATTAATTTTAGTAATCATTATGTTATAACACCAACCATTAATTTTGCTCATCCTGTAGATTATAAAAATAATTTGCTGCAGGAACAGGGGCAATTTGTTCAGGAGGGTTTTGAATACCACTCAGGTAAAAATAATCATTTTCTTGATATGACTGCATTACGCCTCTTAAATGATGAGGTATTGGTGTAATGGATTTTATTTCATATGGGCGGCAATCGATTAATCAACAAGATATTGATAGTGTTGTTGAGGTATTGAGGTCTGATTATCTAACACAAGGTCCCTTGATAGAGAAATTTGAGCATACTGTCGCACATTATGTGGGGGCTCACTATGCTGTTGCAGTATGTAATGCGACAGCGGCGTTGCACATCGCTTGTTTAGCGTTGGGATTGGAAGAGGGAGATATCTTATGGACTTCACCTATTACTTTTGCGGCATCTGCTAATGTAGCACTATTGTGCGGTGCATCAGTTGATTTTGTGGATATTGATGATGATACATACAACATGAGTGTCGAGTGTCTTGAGCAAAAATTAAAACAAGCACGTGCCCAGAATAAGCTTCCTAAAGTCGTTATGCCAGTTCATTTTAGTGGCCAGTCTTGTGATATGAAACGCATTTATGAGTTATCGCAAGAGTATGGTTTTAAAATTATTGAAGATGCAAGTCATGCTATTGGCGCCCGTTATGAAAATAATCCAGTTGGTTGTTGTCAGTATTCCGATATTACCGTTTTCAGTTTTCATCCTGTTAAAATTATTACGACAGGCGAGGGTGGGATGGCGATGACGAATTCTAAAGAGCTTGCCACTAAAATGAGTTTGTTGCGAACACACGGTATTACACGCGATCCTGCCTTTTTAATTAATCAAAATGAAGGCTCGTGGTATTACGAACAGCAATTTTTAGGTCTAAATTACCGTATTACTGATATACAATGTGCTCTAGGTATTAGTCAACTTTCCAGAATAGATGAGTTTTTAGTTCAACGTAATAAATTGGCGGCACTGTATACAACTTCTTTAGCACATTTCCCATTCAAATTACCTACATTAAAAAATGCTTGTTTTTCAAGTTGGCATCTTTATTGTATTCAAGTAGTCAATATAGATCGAAAAGATTTTTTTGAAATAATGAGAGCAAAAAATATTGGCGTTAATGTGCATTATATTCCTGTATATTGGCAGCCATATTATAGAAAAATAGGTTTCACAGAAGGGCTTTGTCCTGTAGCTGAATCTTATTATAAACAGGCTATCACACTGCCATTACACCCAGATCTTACAGATCATCAATTCAACTATATTTTAGATTCGTTACAGCAAAGCACGCGCTTAGTCCACGTAGCCTAATAGATAACTATGGATGTCGTTTTTAGAGTTGATTCTTCATCAGAAATGGGTATGGGGCATTTGTCTCGTTGCCTTTCATTAGCAGCTGGTTTGAAAGAGTTCGGCTGGACAGTGTCATTTATTTCCAAGAAGTTACATGGTAGTAGATTGGATTTAATCACTGAGCGAGGATTTTTGATACACTCATTTGACTCGATTACGATAGAGGAGGATAGGCAAAGTACTATTGAAATTTTGCAAAGACATTTTAAACACGTAAAAATTTTAATTGTAGATTCTTATCATATTGATTTTAGTTGGGAAGAACAGGTGAGATCCTTTGTCGATAAAATATTGGTTATTGATGACGCAGCCAATCGGCCACATTATTGTGATTATCTTTTAGATCAGAATCCAGGTGCTCAAGAGCAGGATTATATTCATTTAGTACCCAGCAATACAAAATTAATGCTAGGCCCACACTATGCACTACTGGATAAGCATTATTTTTCAAAAAGAATCAGTTTGGAGGGTAGTGATGTTTCTAACTGTACTGATGTCACAGATGTTTTTATTTGTTTTGGAGGCTCTGATCCCAAAGCGATGACACAAAAAATATTAGATATAGTTAGCGCCTGTCCTTTAGAATTAACGTATCATGTTGTGATAGGGAAAAGTAATATTTATCGTAACCACCTCATTGAACAGCATTATCCAAAAAATATTAAATTATATGATCAGGTTGATAACTTAAGTGACATTATGTCTCTGTGTCAAATAGCCATTGGTTCGGGTGGGGTGACTGCTCTAGAGCGCTGTTGTTTAGGAATTCCCAGTATTATTATGATTACAGCAGAGAATCAAGTGAGGCAAGTAGATTCTATTGTGCACAGTTCAGCTGCTTCATTTCTTGATTTGAATTCAGATAATTTTACGTTAAATTTAATTGAATTACTGAATTCCTATACAACAAATCAAGAATTATTTGTGGCTCACAAAAATAGGGCGAGAAGTTTATGTGATGGAGCTGGAATATATCGTGTGATTACACAGCTATTTTCTGGTAATTTTTTTTCTTCGGCTGATTGGTATCTAAGACCAGCTTCTATTCATGATGCAGAAGTTATTTTAACATGGCAGCAATTTCCTGGTGCTAGAAAATATTCACGAAATCAAAATCCTCCCACTAAAGAAGAGCACTATGCATGGATGGAAAAATATCTTTCCAGTAATAATATTATGCTGCTCATTATTTACAATAATAATCCAGTAGGTTTTATTCGTTTGGATGTATCTCATTATTTGGGATGTGGCTATGAAATTTCAATTTTAATTTCGAGTGGATTCCAAGGCATTGGTATTGCAACTGCTGTATTGAGTTGCATATGTCAGATCTACTCTAGCTATAAGTTATATGCGAAAGTTATGCCAACTAATAAAGCATCAGTAGCTATTTTTAAAAAAAATGGTTTTATTGAGCATGAAGAAGGAGAATTTATATATGCCTCTTAGTAAGAAGCCTCATGTTAATCAAGGTTTTTATATTGATTCTAGACGTATTAGTTCTAGAGATAAGCCATTTATTGTTGCAGAAATGTCGGCAAACCATAATGGCAGTATTGAGGAAGCTTTTAAGATTATAGAATCCGCAAAAGCATGCGGTGCTGATGCTATAAAATTACAAACTTATGAGGCCCATACTATAACAATTGATAGTGATCGAGATGATTTTAAAATTAAAAAGGGTCTGTGGTGCGGTGAAAATTTATATGATTTGTATAAAAGAGCGCAAACCCCATTTTCTTGGCACAAAGCATTATTTAATAAGGCACGCGAAGTGGGTATTACCATATTTAGTACGCCTTTTGATGAAACAGCTGTAGAATTATTAGAATCATTGAACGCACCCGCTTATAAAATCGCATCATTTGAGGCAATTGATCTGCCTCTTATTCAGTGTGTTGCTAAGACTAAAAAGCCTGTCATTATTTCAACTGGAATGGCAAATTTTGAAGAAATTGGTGAAGCAGTTGAAACAGCACGATCCGCTGGTTGTGTTGATTTAATATTACTGCATTGCGTTAGTGGTTATCCAACACCCATAGCACAGACAAATCTTAGGACCATGCAAGATTTGTCAGTACAATTTAACGTGATGGTGGGGTTGTCTGATCATACGTTAGGCATGACGACATCTATTGCAGCCGTTGCGTTAGGTGCTGTTTTCATAGAAAAGCATTTTACATTATCTCGAGACAATGGCAGTGCTGATGCTGCTTTTTCTCTGACTCCTAATGAATTAAGTAGCTTGTGCAGTCAGTGTGAAGATACATGGCTTGCATTAGGTGATGTAGATTATAGTCAAAAGGAATGTGAAAAAGAAAATGCTGTATTTAGACGATCTATTTATGCAGTACAAGATATTAAACAAGGTGAACTATTTACACGGGATAATATTAAGTGTATACGCCCTGGTTTTGGATTAAAACCTAAATATTATAATTCTGTTATTGGACGAGAAGCCCTAACAGATATTAAATGTGGTATGCCACTGAGCGAAGATTTTTTTAGACCTATTGATATTCTTGAAGTAGTAAAATGATTGGTATTATCGATTATGGTGCGGGTAATATTCAGTCCGTTTATAATGCGCTTAATTATCTCAATGTAAAGTGTAAAATTATTGTAGCTGAACGTGATTTTAAAGAGTGTTCCAAATTAATCTTACCAGGCGTTGGTGCGTTTTCTCAAGCAATGATGAGCTTAGGCAACTTAAACTTTGTTGAATTCATTGCAGAACATATTAAGCAAGGTAAGTTTTTATTAGGTATTTGTTTGGGCATGCAATTACTGCTATCTAAAAGCAGTGAACATGGTGAGCACAAAGGATTAAATTTTATTTGTGGTGATGTTATTAAATTGGATCAAGCTCATTCCAATATAAAGATACCTAATGTTGGGTGGTGCTATATCAATCAATGTAATGACTCTAAACTTCTGTCAGGTATTTTGGACCATGAAAAAATATTTTATTTTGTGCATGGATATTATTGTAAGGTATCACATCCTGAATATGTCACCGCTACATTGGAGTATGGATCATGTTGTGATGTGCTCTTTGAACATGAGAATATATTTGGATGCCAATTTCACCCTGAAAAAAGTCAAAAATCAGGCCTTAAAATGCTAGAAAATTTTTCAAATTTATAAATAAGTATACTATGTCACAGAAAAAAAGAGTCATTCCTGTCTTGTTTATTAAAAATGGACTGGTCGTTCGAAGTGAAGGATTTAAGAAATTTCAAATTATTGGAAATGTTATTCATGAAGCATCTCGTTATAATCAATGGAATGTTGACGAACTCATTTATATTGATATCAGTCGCGATAAAATTTATGACACAAGACGAGATGATTTATTTGTTAAATCATTTAATTCTATTTTTGAAATTGTGCATGCAATTGCAAAAGTTTGCTTTATGCCCCTGACATTTGGCGGTGGAATACGTACCATAGATGATGTCCATCTCTTAATACGTAATGGAGCTGATAAAGTATTACTGAATACAGCCGCCTACGATTCTCCAGAGCTGATTCGAAATATAGCTCACATTTATGGAGCACAAAGCATTGTTGTTTCCGTTGATTATCGCATACAGGATAAGCAAGCTTACTTATTCACACATTATGGGCAAATAAATACGGGTATTACAGTACAGGATTATGTAAAGCGCTGTGAAGATTTAGGGGTTGGCGAGTTAATGCTACATGCTATTGAGCGTGATGGTAGTGGTAGTGGATTTGATTGTGAAATGATATATGACATTATAGAAAAAACAAAACTACCTATTATAGCCTGTGGTGGAGCAGGATCTGATGACGATTTTGTAGATATACTGTCTATTCCTAATATTTCTGCTGTAGCGGCCGGAAATATATTTCATTTCACCGAACGTTCTTATCCTCGGATAAAGCATATGTTAAAACAGGAGAATATAAATGTTAGATAACCCACCCCCAATGAAATATTGCACTAAATGTATCTACCCATTTAGCTCTGCAGTGACTCTTGAATTTGATGACAAGGGTGTGTGTTCTGGTTGTCAGATAGCAAGCATGCGTGATGTTGAAGTAGATTGGGCAGCGAGGAAAATAAAATTCGAACGTTTAGTAGGGCGTTATATTGATAAAGAAAAGGAATATGACTGCATTATACCGGTCAGTGGTGGCAAAGATAGCTATTTTCAAACGCATATTATAAAAAATGTAATGGGTATGAAACCATTATTAGTGACTTATAATGGGAATAATTATACGGAAATTGGATTGAAAAATCTGCAAAATATGCGTGAAGTATTTGAAGTAGACCATATATTTTTCACGCCTAATATTGGTGTTTTGAAATCATTAAATCGTATGGCTATGCATATTATGGGCGATATGAATTGGCATGCGCACTCTGGTATTTTTACGTATCCGATACAAGTTGCCGTTCAAATGAATATACCCTTGATGATCTGGGGTGAGCATGGAAGAGCTGATTTGGGCGGCATGTATTCTTATAATGATTTTATTGAATTTACATATAGAGACCGTCATGAGCATGCGTGCCGAGGATATGAGTGGCATGATTTTATGAGATTAGCTGCAGAGTACGGTGAAGTTTTGAGTAAAAGAGATCTGAGTGCATGGATATACCCTGCTGATGAAGAAATTGATAGAGTAGGCGTGCGCGGAATTTATATTTCAAACTATTTCAAATGGGACGCCAATATTCATGGGCCGATGATGATAGAAAAATATGGATTTCTCCCTGCGGATGAGCCGTTTGAGCGAACCTATAGACGCATGTCAAACTTAGATGATATGCATGAAAATGGCATTCATGATTACATGAAATATATTAAATTTGGATATGGTCGTGCGACAGATCATTGTTGCAAAGATATTCGATCGGGCATTATGACACGTGATGAAGCAATTGAGATAGTACGTAAAATGGATCATATCAAACCAAAAGATTTGTATAGATGGCTGGATTATGTTGGTTGGACAGAAAAGCAATTTGATGAGGTAGCAGATAGCTTTCGTGATTCACGTGTATGGCGTAAAACAAGCCGTGGTGAATGGGAAAAATCAAATCTATGGGATGACATTAACACCACATTAAAAAATTATGAACACGTTTGATTTAGATTTAGAAAAAATTGCCATGAATGGGCAAGGTGTAGCTAATTTTTATTGGCCCGTTGAACGAGATCGGATATATTTGGTACGGACACAATTATTGGATTTATTAGCTGATTTATACGCAAAACCTATTGAGTTAGATAATGCGCTTTTGTGTTCTCTGCGTTGTTATAGTAAATACTTTGTTAATGATGTATTGAGAATTTTCGAGCTTTCTTATCTTTGTAAAAAAGCAAAGTCAGATCAGGTCAATTTTTCAATACCACACCATTTTTATATGTTGCGTGCAATTTATAATAATGAAATACCACGATGTGATATTTTTAGAAAATTAATCAAGGGTCCTGCGAGAGGCCTCAATGTGCCTCAACTATATAAGGCATTGTTTAAACATATGCAGTGGAATGGATGGAATGGCTTGTTACCAACAGCTAATGAACCGTTTTTATGTTTAGATCCAAGTCAGTTGGCAATTGAATACGCTAGAAATAACAAGATTAAATTAAAGTACACACATCTTACTGAGTGGTTCACAGCTGGTGATATGACAATATTTGATAGCCAGGAACATTTAAAATACGCTTTTTATGAAGAGAAAATAATAACTATCATAAAAAATATTTTTTTTATGGCCGAACATGTTTTAGATAGTAATAATGAAATTTATTTCCGGCAATGGTTAAGAGATTGTATGAACTTTAGAAGTTTTTATCGTTCTAAGATAAAATCGTATCAGCATGTTCCAAAAAAGATGATAACGGGTACGGCCAGTAATCTATGGAAGAGTATTTTATTTGAGATAGTTCGTGAAAATGGCGGTAAGATTATCGCGTGTGATCATGGTTATGGTGATGCTCACCATGAGCAATTAGCAACCCCATTAGTAGAGTATCAGCATTGCGACCTCTTTGTTACGTATAATAAAACTGTTGCAGATTTAAGGGCCTCACAATTACAAGAAAAATATTTATTTGGTAAGCCAAAGCCAGAAATTGTATCGGTCAATATTGAGCACACTAATCAATTTGCAGACGATAAAATACGTAAAGTTTATATCGAAAATAAAATAAGTAGAGTGCTGTATGTTCCTACTATTTATAGAGGTGATAGAGCAAATTTTTTTGGTTTTTTATCAGAGCTTTCCTATATTGATTTTCAATTAAGGTTGTTTGATTTTTTAGCTTCCAGAAAAATTTATGTTTTACATAAACCTCATCCGGAGGGAGCTACACAGCCACCTCATAATTTAGCAACTCATTTTGGATTTAAAACCATACATAAAAAATTTGAAAAATTAAATGAGAAATTTGATGCATATATTATAGATTTTATATCATCTACAACGACAGCCTATATTTTAAAGTCAAATTTACCTGTAATATTTATTAATATCGATGCACCTAAAGTGCTGTCTGCAGCAGAATCACTTTTAAAAGATAGAGTTATGGTAGTTGACACTTGGTTAGATGACAATCAACGACTACAAGTTAATTGGTCTCAGTTAGATGATGCGCTCAATAAAACGCAACACTGCTTTAATATGAAATTTCCTGATATTTTTTATCAAGATATGTGATCTTATTAAGATA
>CAZFAA010000059.1:0-12067 GCA_964516605.1 uncultured Coxiella sp.
CAGGCCAATTTTCATCCCTACTAATTGTATTTATACATCAATATTTTCGGCATTAAGCGCATTTTCTTCTATAAACGCACGCCGCGGTTCAACCTGATCACCCATGAGTGTTGTAAAGAGTTCATCGGCTGTTGCCGCGTCATCAATATGCACACGTGTCATATGGCGCGTTTCTGGATCCATAGTGGTTTCCCACAATTGTTCTGGGTTCATTTCTCCAAGACCTTTAAAACGCGATAATACAAGCCCCTTACGACCTTCCTCTACGAGCCAATTGTAGGCTTCTTTAAAATTGGCCACATGCAATAACTGGCCATCACGTTTAATGTGTGCGCCATTTTCAAGTAAACCATGTAGCTTTTTATGTAATTCAACCAAGTGGCGGTAGTCGGGGGAATTAAAGAATTCTTTACCGAGTAAATAAGGCGTATCAATGCCATGTTCATGGATAATAATGCTGGGTAAATATGCTTTCATGTCATCATCATAAGTGATCACTACACGACACGTAGAGCTGTGTTCGATTGTATGATTACTTAATTGTGATTCAAGAGCTGTAGCCCAAGCTTGAACCGCGTCTTCTTGAGCAAGGCTCGCCACATCGATAGGCTTAATATCCAACATGGCATCTAGCGCTAAACGCGGATAACGAATTGCTAAACGTTGTATACCACGTTGTGATTGACGGTAATGCCTCGTGATATCTTCTAGCGCATGATTTGAAATAGCTGGTGCCGTGGCACTGGTATGTAACGTAGCTTTTTCTAAGGCAATTTGCAGTAAGTAATTATCCATCTCATTGTCGTTGGTAATGTAACGTTCTTGTTTGCCTTGTTTGAGCTTATACAGTGGGGGTTCTGCAATATAAATATGCCCTTTCTCAATTAATTCTGGCATTTGTCTGTAAAAGAAAGTTAATAAGAGTGTGCGAATATGCGAACCATCCACATCCGCATCGGTCATAATAATGAGTCTGTGGTAGCGTAATTTTTCGATGTTAAATTCATCACGACCAATCCCACAACCCATCGCTGTGATCAGTGTGCCAATTTGTTCTGAAGAAAGCATTTTATCAAAACGTGCTTTTTCAACGTTCAGTATTTTACCACGTAGTGGCAAAATCGCCTGATATTTGCGATCGCGCGCTTGCTTTGCTGAACCACCTGCCGAATCACCCTCTACAATAAACAATTCACAATGCGCAGGATCTTTTTCTTGGCAATCAGCTAATTTTCCAGGTAATCCAGCAATATCCAACACACTCTTGCGTCGTGTCATATCACGTGCACGTCGTGCTGCTTCGCGAGCGCGTGCTGCATCCAAAATTTTCAGCACAATTAATTTTGCTTGTTTCGGGTTTTCAAGCAGATAATCATTCATTTTATCGGCGACCGTAGACTCTACGATGGGTTTTATTTCGGATGAAACTAATTTGTCTTTTGTTTGCGATGAAAACTTAGGATCAGGTACTTTAACTGAAAGCACGCAACACAATCCTTCTCGTGCATCATCACCCGTCGTGTGAATTTTTGCTTTTTTTGCAAGGCCTGCTGTTTCAATGTAGGTGTTCAAAGTACGTGTTAAACCGCCACGTAATCCTGCTAAATGCGTACCACCATCACGTTGTGGAATGTTATTAGTAAAACAGTAAATTGTTTCTTGAAAGCCATCATTCCATTGCATAGCCACTTCAACAGTAATATCACCTTTTTGTATAGAAAAATAAAAAATCTCGGTATTTATGGGGACTTTATTGCGATTTAAATGTTGTACGAAAGCCTTGATGCCACCTTCGTATTCAAAAATATCTTTTTTACCCGAGTTTTCATCAATTAATACAATGCGCACACCGGAATTTAAAAAGCTGAGCTCACGCAAACGCTTGGCTAAGATATCATAATGAAATACGGTGTCGGTAAAAATAGTTTTGCTCGGTAAAAAACGTACATACGTTCCAGATTTAGTGGAATCACCAATGACTTTTAATGGTTCTTTAGGTACACCTAAATAATAAAACTGTTGATGTTCTTTGCCATTTTGGCAAATACGCAGTTCCAGCTCTTCGGATAAGGCATTTACTACAGAAATGCCCACTCCGTGCAAACCACCTGACACTTTATAGGAGTTGTTATCGAATTTACCACCAGCATGTAACACCGTCATAATCACTTCGGCCGCAGAGCGCTGTTCTTCTTCATGAATATCTGTGGGGATACCACGACCATTGTCTTCAACGCTGACCGAGCCATCTGTCTTCATTGTCACCGTAATTTCATTACAGTGGCCTGCTAAGGCCTCGTCAATGGAGTTATCCACAACTTCGAATACCATATGGTGTAAGCCAGAGCCATCATCCGTATCGCCAATATACATTCCTGGGCGCTTGCGCACAGCGTCCAATCCTTTTAGCACCTTAATTGAAGATGAATCATATATGGGTGAAGATGTGTCGGTCATATGTGCTTAACTCTTTGTTTTATTAATAAATTTAACGCAGGGCATTATAGCAAAATTGATCTGATTTGTCTCTTGTTAGATAGGGCTCTAAGGTAACTTTTTGCATAAAACATTATTTTAACTGTACGTATATTTCTGCTTTACAGATTAAATTATCTAATAATATGGGTATTACCTTTATTCCTCTAAATTGAATATGACTGTGCTTTGCGCTGGGTCTGAGGGAGTTAGATTTAACTGATAATTTTAAGGCAAGTAGATTTGATCTTATAATTTGTGATAGCTCTCTGGCGCGTCAAACCTGAAAGTGCTATTTGAAATACCCAAGAGTGGTTTTAATAATATTATTACTGTATTTAGGGAATATGTGTGATACTTACGCTTAGTTGCTTAAAACAAAGAGGTCTAGATGGC
This sequence comes from uncultured Coxiella sp., assembly GCA_964516605.1. GTDB lineage: Bacteria > Pseudomonadota > Gammaproteobacteria > Coxiellales > Coxiellaceae. Next base: position 2,872 of record CAZFAA010000059.1, read on the forward strand.
GTTATCTAATTTTTGGCCTGCTTCACCAGAAGTTAATGGCTCAGTCTATTTTATATCCCTACTTAATATTTTTTGGTGTACTCTTATTTTGCTATATGTGGGATTGCGTGCGCGCCATGTTTTTGTAAATACAGATACAAGGCATAGGAACGCAAGCAGCGATTCAACAGAGAGACTCACTCTCACTAGGCGTGTAAACAGGGATTCAAGAGAGACACTCTCTATATTTGCTGTATTTGTTATTGGCCAGATTGGATTATTAGCAGCTTCAGCAGAATTGTCTGCTCACATGCTTCGCCATCAAGTTAGATAAAAACCCTTATCTATGAATTGGCTTAGAGCCAGCGATGGACAACTATATTGATCACGCATTTATTATTTACCCCATGGCGAGACTATAGGAAACGCCTGAAATGTTTCACGTGAAACATTTCAGGTTTTAAACAGGGTGTAAGTGCTTATTTTTCGTGTTTAATGGCCTATTTTCTGTTGTAATCTGCCCATGTTCCACGTGGAACACAGAAGTCTCAGGGTTCTTTAGCAAATCATTTAGAGATTCTGCAGTGATACTGGTAATAAAAACTTGAGATCCTAGCCCCTTAACAATATCGAGAATCAGAGTCTGTTTTTTATAGTCGAGCTCAGAAGGTAAGTCATCGATTAGATAAATAGGAGCTTTCCCCGTTTGTTGTTTGAGTAATACGCCTTGTGCGAGAAATAACCCATAGGCAGCTAATTTTTGTTGCCCTTGCGATAGCACATCGTCAGCAGGACATTTGTTAATGTAGAGTTGTAAATCACAACGATGAGGACCCTCTTGAGTGTAGCCAAATGCCATGTCGCGTGAAAAATGATTATTTAGTAAGGTGACAAGAGACTCCTCAGGCCAGCCCCGCTTATAGCGAATTTCTGTAATTTCAAAGTTTGGTAGTAGCTGCACCATCATTTTGTGGTAAATTTCTTTAAATGCATCAAGGTAACGATTTCTTAATTCATCAATCTGCTCGCTTAATAAAATGTATTCAGAATCCCACATAGTGACTTCGGGTCGAGCTAATCTACTTTTTAATGCCATATTACGTTGTTTTAAAACGCGATTGTAGCGTTGCCATAGCTCTAGAAACCCTGAATTCATGTGAAATACACCCCAATCCAGGAAAGAACGCCGTTCTTTTGGGCCATCTGAGAAATATCTATAGCTGTCAACGCTGAGCAGTTGCAGGGGTAATGTGCGGGCAAGAGGAGCGATTGATGTTTGAATTTCACGGTTTAATTTAATTGTTCGTTCACCACTACGTGTGCGCTCTACTCCAATAAATTGTTCGTTAGTATCATTACTGAGTGAGGCTGTGAGCATTAGACTGGGTTGATTGTATTCAATGATGCGCGAAGCAAGGCTGGTCCTAAATGATTTTCCCCTACCTAAATAGTAAATTGCTTCAAGTAGACTTGTTTTGCCGGACCCATTTTCACCATAGAAAACATTGAAAGACGGTGCGAGTTGCAAGAGTTGTTCATGTATATTTCTAAAACAATTAACGGTAATAGATTTAATATACAATTTATAGTCCTTTATTTTAATAAGTAATATAATGCGCTTTATATTATTAATTTTAAAAAGCAATATATTGCAATTTAATTATATGAGAACGTTTGATTATATGTCCTTATTATAGCTCTTATCTTTTTCATATAAAGTATTTAATATTATCTATAAGCGCATTGGCATAATGACGTAAGTAAAACAGGCATCATTATCCTCTTCATTTATCATAAGGCTGCTGTTTGCATCAGAAAAGTTCAATGTAACGGTTTCCCCGTCTAATGCATTGATTACATCCACAAGATAACCGACATTAAAACCTATATTAATATCTTCGGCGCTATACTCTATTCTAATTTCTTCCTCGGCAGCTTCTTGTTCTGGATTATTCGCTAGAATACGTAGTAGATTATGCCGGAATTCGAAACGCAAACCCCTGAACTTTTCATTACACAAAATCGCTACACGGTTTAGTGCATCTTTAAAATAATCTTTTTCTAGAGTAATTGACTTGTTAGCTTGTTTTGGAATGACGCGCTCGAAGTCGGGAAAGCGCCCCTCAATAAGTTTTGAGGTAAATATATATCTATTAGATGTGACGCGAATATGATTTTGACTTAAATCTACTGTTACCAGTTCATTATCGTTATCCAATAACCGTAGCAGCTCTATAACCCCTTTTTTAGGAATTATTAGCTGTATTTTATCTTTAGCTGGCGTGTTTGTATTTAATTTTGCCGTAGCTAAACGGTGCCCATCTGTTGCCACACCTTGAATATAATCAGGCGACACGACGAGTAGCATGCCATTTAAATAATAACGTACATCTTGTTGTGCAATAGAGAAGGAGCACCGCTGTAATAATCTTTTAAAGTCAGTACTCTTAATTTCAAAACGAACATCAGAAACAGGATTTTCAATATTAGGAAAGTCAGCGGCAGGTAGAGTTGCTAATGTAAAACGACTTCTGCCAGAAGAGAGTATTAATCGCTCTTTATCTTGATAAAGCTCTATGGCTGCATTTTCTGGAAGGGATTTACATATATCCATTAATTTACGACCCGACACGGTTAGTTTGGTGGGGCTTGAGGTAGGCGCCGCAATTGCCATGTGCCCCACTAACTCTACTTCAAGATCCGTGCCTGTTATGGATATATTACTGTCATCGGCACTGAGCAACACGTTAGATAAAATAGGCAACGTTTGTTTGCGCTCAACAACACCAATGACCATTTGTAATGGTTTTAAGAGTAATTCACGTTGTAAATTTAATTTCATCTCTTGTCCTCGTGCAATATGACATGGCTCATCTTGGTCCAATTACGGCGTATTATCGCTTCTAATTTTTTGGTATGCCGAAATTTCTACCGCAATATTTTAATTTAGGCCGATAAAATACGTAGTAAGTTTTTCCAATCATCCTTAAGCGCAACTTGTATTTCAAGCAACTCATGAATTTTACGCACGGCATGCAATACAGTAGTGTGATCACGACCGCCAAATGCATCACCAATTTCAGGCAAGCTGTGATTGGTTAATTCTTTAGAGAGAGCCATAGCAACTTGACGTGGACGAGCAATAGATCGACTGCGTCGCTTGGATAATAAATCAGAGAACTTTACTTTATAATAATCAGCAACAGTACGTTGTATATTATCAATCGTAACCAGTTTTGCTTGCAGGGTTAATAAATCTTTGAGCGCTTCACGTGTAAATTCAATAGTAATAGGCTGACCGGTAAAATGAGCATTAGCAATAACGCGTTTTAATGCACCTTCGAGTTCACGCACATTTGATTGAATGTGTTTAGCAATAAAAAAAGCGACTTCATTTGATAAGTTCACGTGCGAGCTTTCGGCTTTGCTCATTAAAATAGCGACTCGCGTTTCAAGTTCGGGGGGCTCAACAGCAATAGTTAGGCCCCAACCAAAACGTGACTGTAGTCGCTCTTCTAGCCCAGCAATTTCTTTTGGATAGCGATCACAGGTTAAGACAATTTGTTGTTGACCATCTAATAGCGAATTAAAAGTATGGAAAAACTCTTCTTGTGAACGCTCTTTGCCCGCAAAAAATTGAATGTCATCAATGAGGAGCGCATTCACACTACGATAAAATTTTTTAAATTCATTCATGGCATTGCGTTGTAAGGCTTTAATCATGTCTGCAACAAAACGCTCAGAATGTAAATACAATACTTTCGCTTTAGGGTTTTGTTCCATGATGCGATTACCTAGAGCGTGCATTAAGTGTGTTTTACCAAGACCAACACCACCATAAATAAATAAAGGGTTGTAGGTTTGCCCGGGATTTTGTGCTACTTGCAGTGATGCTGCATGCGCAAGCTGATTTGATTTACCGATCACGAAGTTATCAAAGCGAAATTGAGGATTAACATTGCTTTCTGAATTACGTATTCCACCAAAAGAAATACTATTAGCATTGGTGGGCGTGGAAGTGCTAGATGGTTTGGATGCCCCTGTTTGACTAACATAATGTGAAGCGCCGGCTTCATCACCGTGTTGCGTAGCACCTGTGTCCCCCGCTGTATCACGTTCGCGTGTGCCTATCATGAGTTTTACAGTGGGTGCGGCACCATCGGTTAACGTAACCAATGTGTTTTTAATGAGATCTAAGAATTTATCGCTAATATACTCTTTGACAAATTTATTTGGTGCAAGTAATAACAATACGGTACCTTGTAGGTCCGCATGTAATGGTCTAATCCAAGTATTGAAATTTTTTTCTGGGATTTCATCCTTTAAACAATCAAGACACTTATCCCAAAGTGATAAATCTGTGGATATATCAACCATATTTGTCCTTGCTTAAAAACTAGAGAAAAAAGAAAATGTTTTATGCGCTTCAAGTGTTCGCTAAAGCGCAGCTATTATATACTCATTACGCCTCAAGATGCGAATAGCATATTGAGGTGACTCAAAAATCCGCATCTTGAATGGCCAGTAGTATATACCGCAGATGCGAGCAAGGTCTAACGGTTTGTTGCGAGTGTATCTAAAATAGCCATACGCATAGCGACACCATTTTTTACTTGCAGGCGAATTGCAGAACGTGTAGAGTCTGCGACTTCTGAGCTGATTTCAACATTTCTATTTATCGGCCCTGGATGCATAATGATTGCGTCGGGGCGTGCGTACGTTAATGCTTGTTTAGAAATACAAAAGTTTTTCTGGTAAGCGCTGATATCAATTTTTTCATGTTGTGTAAAACGCTCTTCTTGGATGCGCAGCGTAATAATAACGTCACAATCTTTGATGCCCTGGGCTAAAGAATGGAAAACGCACACACCTTCGGTTGGCTGTATTTGATCTGTTAAAGCCGCAGGACCCACTAAACGCGTATCTTTTACACCTAATTTATTCAGGCCAACCACTAAAGAATGTGCAACGCGCGAGTGATTAATGTCGCCTACTATCGCAACGGACAATTTTGAAAAATCTTTTTTATGTTCGTAGATGGTCATTAAATCCAGTAACGCTTGTGTAGGATGTTGGTTAGTTCCATCCCCTGCATTGATCACCCGCGCGCCTGTTTGTAATTCATTAGCAATGAAATCAGGGGTATGATTGTGACTGTGACGAATAATAAAAAGATCCTTGCCCATCGCCTCAAATGTTTGCAGTGTATCGATAAGTGATTCGCCTTTTAAAGTCGAGGAATAAGCCAAATTAGGCGCCAACGTTAATGCATTTAAACGCATGGCGGCTAATAAAAATGAATTCAATGTACGTGTTGATGGTTCAAAAAATAAAGCGGTTACAACACGTCCTGTTAATGTCGGGATAATTTGTTTTTTATCCACGGCTGTGCTGCGAAACTCCATCGCTTTATGGATTAAATAGAAAATAGCATCCGCTGAGAGTGTATCCAAGTTAATACAATGCAACATGTCTGGTTTCTTAAATGGAGTCATAATGTCCTCTTTATTTAATACGCGTTATCTCGTAGCCAGGCTTCCAAAATAAGTAAAGCCGCATAACTATCAACATCCGTTTTTTTATCGCCAAGCTCATGTAATTGCGACAAGGCTTCTTTAGTGGTGAGGCGCTCATCCATCATATGCACCGGTAATCGATAAAGTGCTTCTAAACGACGCGCAAATTTACGCGCCGCAAATGTAATATGTTGCTCGGTTTTATCCATGTTATAAGGTAGCCCCACGACGAGCGCATCAGCGCGCCATTCATTTATCAGTGCGGTGATAACCCCCCAGTTCGGGATACCGTCTTGAGCTTTAATATTGTGTAATGCCCGCGCCGTGTTCGTGACAGACTGGCCAATTGCCACGCCGATTTTGCGCATGCCAAAGTCAAAACACAGCACTGTTTTTGTTGCCATCCTATTTACGGTTCCTGTTCATGTGGTCGGTGCCTTACCATGCGGGCCTTGCGTTATTCCCGCAGTATTTAAGCGTGACCAGTATGTGAAGATAAGTTTGTGACATCAATCCCCAACAGCTGAATCGCTTTAACCCAACGTTGTTCAGCAGGCGTTTTAAAGATCAATTCTTTTTCATAAGGAACCATCAGCCAATCGTTGCGACCGATTTCTTCTTCGAGCTGCCCAGCACTCCAGCCTGCGTAACCTAGGGAAACAAAAAAATGCGCAGGACCTTGGTCCAATGCAATATCGGCGAGTGTGTTTTTTGAGGCAGAAACAACGATGTCATCTTCTTTTTCATCACTACGGTAAGGCTCATGAATAACAAAACCATGTTCTTGTCCGACAGGACCGCCCATATAGACAGGCACACTATTAACTGCTTTTTTGGTTGACTGAATATCAAGGTGCTTTAAAACACTGCCTAATGTAACATTAAGTGGTTTATTAATGATGATTCCCATGGCGCCTTCTTCGTTGTGCTCACACAAAAAAACAACCGATTTCGCGAAGGTGGAATCGGTTTCAGTGAGCGACGGCATCGCCACCAAAAAATAATTGTCAAAGTTTGTTTTTTGCATGGCGGTAAGTATGAAGTAGTTGGGCAAGAGCTTCAAGAGCATATTCCTTATTCCTCGTCTTTCTGAGATAATCCCGGTCTTAACAAATTACTTCGCAAGAGGCTATAAAATGACCAGGAACCCCTCGTGTGACACGCTACTCAAAGAAGCTATTTTAAAAAATGAAGGACGGCTGAGTCGCGCAGGCGCATTGGTGGTGGCAACAGGCAAACGTACGGGACGATCACCTAAGGATCGATTTATAGTTGATGATGAGTTGACGCGCAGCACAGTAGATTGGGGTGCTATCAACCAACCTATGGCACCCGAGGTATTTCGTAAATTATGGGCTAAAGTTGCAGCGTATATCAAAGATCGCCCACATTATGAATCGCATTTGCAAATTGGTGCGGATTCTGTGCACGCTCTTCCTTTGCATGTGATTACACAAACAGCGTGGCAAAATTTATTTGCGCAGCACCTATTTATAGAGCCCGTGAGTGATTGTGTGCAGGATAAACCGGCGTGGACCATTTTAAGCGTGTCTGATTTTTTTGCTGATCCGGCTGTAGACGGCACAAACAGTGATGGCGCGGTGATCATTAATTTTAGCGAACGTAAAGTGCTTATTTGTGGTATTAGTTATGCGGGTGAAATGAAAAAGGCGATGTTTTCTGTGATGAATTATTTATTGCCAGAAAATGATATATTGCCCATGCATTGTGCGGCTAATGTTGGGGAACAAGGCGATACCGCTTTATTTTTTGGGTTATCTGGTACAGGTAAAACAACACTTTCTGCAGATCCAAATCGATATTTAATAGGCGATGACGAGCACGGCTGGTCTGAACATGGCGTGTTTAATTTTGAAGGCGGTTGCTATGCCAAATGCATCAATTTATCACCAGAGCGTGAACCTGTTATTTGGCAAGCTATTCGTGATGGCGCTATTGTGGAAAATGTTGTGATGGATGCCAAAGGAACAATTGATTTTACAGACGATAGCTTAACCGAAAATACGCGTGCTGCTTATCCGCTGCAATTTATTGAGAAACGGGTTTTTGAAAATCGCGCCCGCACACCTCAGGCCGTGTTATTTTTAACATGTGATTTGTATGGCGTGTTACCACCGATTGCCATTTTGAATAAAGAGCAGGCGGCGTATTATTTCTTAAGTGGGTACACAGCATTAGTCGGGTCTACCGAGGTCGGTAATGTAGATGGCGTTAAGCCAACGTTTAGTACGTGTTTTGGCGCGCCATTTTTTCCCCGACCCGCCATGGTGTACGCAGAATTATTAATTAAACGTATTGAGCAAAGTGGTGCTCAGGTGTACCTCATCAACACAGGCTGGACAGGTGGTGCTTACGGTCAGGGGGGTGAGCGTTTTAGTATTCCTGTAACACGTGCTGTTGTGCAGGCGGCTATTTCCGGAGCATTATTGAGTGTAGAGCATGATGTCTTGCCGGGATTTAATTTAATCATACCAAAGCAAGCATCAGGCATTGAAGCAATTCTATTGGATCCACGTAATGGGTGGATTGATCAAGACGCATTTAAAAAACAAACTGATAACTTAATAAAAAAATTTATAGATAACTTTGAAAAATTTAATGTTTCTGCTGCGATTAAGCATGCAGGGCCTCAAAGATTGGTTACAACATCTGTGTAGACTGAGCATATGAAACCCCACTGTTACACGCAGTTAATTCATGAGTTGGGGCCGGTAACCTTATTGGCGGTTGCAAAACAGCAGCCTCTTGAAGAAATTTGCCAGCTTTATAATTTAGGACAGCGTTTTTTTGCGCACAATTACGTGCAAGAAGGTGTGTGTGCGATTAAGCAATTGCAGTTGGCAGATGTGGAGTGGCATTTTATTGGGCAAATTCAATCAAATAAAACGGCGTTAATTGCCCAGTATTTTGATTGGGTGCAGACAGTGGATCGTTATAAAATAGCCGAGCGCTTGAATACACATTGTGTGGCGTTGAACAAAGTGCTACAAGTGTGCATCAGTGTTAACATCGATGCTGAACCGCGCAAAGGTGGGGTATTGGTGAGTGAGGTGTATGATTTAGCGCAGGCAATACAGCAATTACCATGCTTGAAATTACGGGGTTTGATGGTGATCCCCAAGGCACAAGAAGCTTACCCAGAGCAGCTGGTGACCTTCAAAAAAGTACGATCTATTTTCGACACACTTAAGCAACAAGGATTGCCGCTTGATACATTATCCATGGGAATGAGCAATGACTATAAGGCAGCGATTGCGGCCGGCTCCACCATGGTGCGTGTGGGAAAATTATTATTTGGTTCGCGGTAGGAGAGATTATGCAACATAAAAATATTACCTTTATTGGGTCTGGCCATATGGCACGCGCTATTGTGCTGGGTATGTTGGATAACGCATACCCTGCGAGAAACATTACAATCAGCAATCGGTCCCCGCAAAAATTAGCCTTTTATGATGAATTAGGTCTTAAAACCACACAAGATAATAAGGCCGCGGTGTCGAACGCTCAGGTTGTGATTCTTGCTGTAAAACCGTATCAGATTAAAGACGTGTGCAAACAAATTTCTGATGTTTTACCACCAGATGCATTGGTGGTGTCGATTGCGGCTGGTATTACAACAGAATTTATAGCGCACTGTTTGGGTGGGGTGCATGCTGTGATGCGCGCCATGCCTAATATCG
>CAZFAA010000060.1:0-11925 GCA_964516605.1 uncultured Coxiella sp.
GTTAGTAGCGATCTCCGCCGTTGCCGACACCTGCTTGACGATAAACACCGCCATTGCTGCCACCTGAGCGGCGTGTTGTGTTTTCTTTAGCTGTATTTACTTTTAATTTTCTACCATCAAGATCAGCACCATTAGCGGCTAAAGCCTTTTGACCGTCTTCATCAGATCCGTATGTAACAAATCCAAACCCTTTAGAACGGCCTGTTTGGAAGTCGCTGATGAGCTTAATATCTTCGATAGTACCGGATTGAGCAAAGAAATCGCGGAGTTGTGCTTCAGTAGTATTGTAAGATAAATTTCCTACATAGATTTTAGCTTGGTTCATTTGTTTAACCCTATAAATCGTTAATAAAAACCTGGACATGAAACATGGGAGCATTCATTCGAGAAGGACCGAGAAACATATTAGGCCGCCTGATTATACGGTTATCTTAGTTAAAGGTAAATGGATTTACAGGTATCTCTTATTTTTAGCGCAACCTACTGCAATTACATTACTTATGGACTTTATTGCTTTATAAGGCTTTATACCAACCAAATCACACTAACCCCAGCTTGATAAAAAAAACAAATTTTTCAATGTATTAAAGTTAAACCGCTATATCAAAGCGTAATATAATGATAAATATTGTATTTTACTTGACGTACTTTTGCGCAACTGAGAGAATATGGCTAAATATATATCGATTATAATTCAAGATAAAACAGTGTAACGTAGCGCGGTCATTTGTCATTTCACACCTTCAATGCTGAGTTATATAGTAAGTTGGTGTCTTTAAAGCTGGGGTTTTTATAATGAATAGGATTATTATTAGGGTAGTAGGGGTGATTTTGCTTCTGCCAAGTGTTGCTGCTATAGCAAGCGAACATACGAATCGTCATGGCTATATTGTAAATCAGTACGTTTCGCTAGAGGGTGGTTATCTGGTGTTTCCTAAGGCCGGGGTAAGAATTAATAATACCTCTTTGGGTGCAACGGACATGAATGTTGCATACGCTGACATACGAACTTCTTATCCTATTACATCTAAAATAAGTGTTTTTGCTACAGCGGGTTATTCAGCCATGTTTCAGAGTTTAGGTACTGAAGATACGGCATTAAATCAAAAAATCGTTAATCAATCACACACAAACTACAATCCTTTGGCTGGAGCAGGCGTTGAGTGTTATGCGACGCCTAAGTTAGGCCTAAATTTGCAATATACAGCTTTTATTGGTGCTAATAGCAAAGTAGGTTATCCTACCACTCAGGTTGCTGCAGCAGGGCTCAGTGTGCATTTCTAAAAAGTGTTGCTTTACTTTTCTACGGACGTTGTCTAGAATCGGCTCTTTTAATAGTTATCTAGATTATGATGTCTAGATTTTTTTGTCCTACCAGCTTGTCTTGCTTAACCTCACGAGGATACACAATACCATGGGTCATTCAATTATCATGCTTATTATAGCTATAATCATCATTTTTGCTATCACGTTACTCGTTATCATTATGCGCCGTCGCTCTCAATCCGGCTCAGCCGCATCTTATAACGATGCAGAAAGCCAACAGCTTTATATCGGTAATCTATCGTATCGTGTTCATGAACGTGATTTACGTGATTTTTTCTCACAGTATGGTGAAATTACTCATTTAAAAGTAGTTAAAGATCGCGATACACGCCGATCAAAAGGCTTTGGTTTTGTGACGTTTGCAACAGCAGATGAGGCCAATAATGCGCTAGTGGCGCATGGTGCTGAGATGTCTGGGCGCAATATCGTGGTCAGATTAGCTAAGCCTCGTTAGTTGCTACTTTCTCTACAACGTTTACTCATCTGTCGGCCATTTTGAAAGAAACATCGCTGCGCGGCTGACTTAGATTTTTGTTCAAACTATCCTAACAGTTGAGTAATGGGGTGTGCAAAAGGGGTGTTCTGACTTTTTACAAATAAAATGATTATTTTGTTTTATGAATTTAATCTAGTTGTTTTTATTCAAGTTTCATTACCTGATGCATTAATTGAATCGTATCACAGGTTTCTTGCTTATAGAGCATATGTGGATCGATTGGGTTATAAATAATCTCTGCAATGGGAATACCGCGATTTTTGAGCGCTTCCAATGATAGTAATGTGTGGTTAATACAGCCAAGTTTTAAGCCCACGACAAAAAATACAGGTATATTAAGCGCTTTAATTAAATCAATTAATAACTCCTTCTCGTTCAGAGGTGTCATCAAGCCGCCAGCACCTTCTATTAAAATAATATCAACATGAGTCTGTAATGCATCCGTGAGTGCGTGTTTGATGCCAACCACAGACAGCCTTACGCCAACGTGTTGCGCTGCGACATGTGGTGCGATAGGCGGTTCAAAGGCAAATGGATTAACCACGCTATACGGCAGTTTAATGGTGCTCGCTGCTTGTAATTTTAACGCATCATCATTGCGCAAACCTGTCGCAGTGTGCGCGCAGCCGCTGGCAATAGGCTTCAAACCTATAACGGATTTACCCTGCTTTTTATAGTGGTCGATCAGTTTAACGGTGCAATACGTTTTACCGCAGTCGGTATCGGTTCCGCTCACAAAATAGATTTCCGGCATGTTTAATCCTTTGTTAAATGCAGGAGTATGACATCGTATACAGCGCCAATGCCATTATGTTGTCTGGGTTGTGTGTAATGACTCTCTAATGCTTTTAATTGCCGCATTGTTAACAGCCCTTTGTAAGAAGGTTCGCTAGGTAGCGAGCCTATTCTCTTTAAATTTTTTAATAAATCCAAGCAGGATGGGTGGTAATCAATAAATAATTGAGATTTCATACACTGCACAGTCAATAGTTGTTGCCGTGCAACCTCAAGCAATTCATTGGTCGATAAAAATGTGTTAATACCGTTGGTAATCCCTATTTTTTGATAACACAATTTTAATTCTTCTAGCGTGCGTTCTCCTAATGTGGTGGCGATAAAATGCCCTTGTCTTTTCAATACGCGCCGAGCTTCTTGAAACACATCTTTTATAGTGCACCATTGCAACATTAAATTGGAGACAATCAGGTCAATCGATTGGGTTGCGAAAGGTAAGTGTTCACCAAAACAGCTCAGGTGCTGCTGCGCATAGCATTTATTTTTATTAATGTGCAGCATGCCCTCAGCGCAATCTGTGATAATAAGTTTAGAGTTGGGGTAGCGGCTGATTAGTTGGTTGCTTAAAAAACCTGTGCCAGCGCCTAATTCCAGGATGGTCTCTGCTTGTAGTTGAGCATCCTGAAGATGATCATTCAGATAGTGTGCAACGCGTTTCTGTAACTGTGCAGCGTGTTCATAGGTATTGGCGGCCGCATTAAAGGAGTGTTGAACGGTTGTTGAGCGCATGCTTTTTTAACTCATCTATTAAGCAATCAATGTCATTTTTTGAATGTTTCACATTCAATGTAATGCGTAGCAAGTTTTTTTTGGGGGGGACGCTTGGTGGTCTTAGGCAACCTACTTCAAATCCGACTGACGATAAATGGTGTTGCAAGGCCATAGCTGCAGCGCTACTGGCTATGGGGATTGCTTGAATCGCTGTATTAGAGTCAATTACATTCAATCCGACTGTCTTTTGCTTAAAATAGTCTATTCTATCGCGTAGTTTTTGCTGATGCTGCGGCTCTTTTTGTAGAATTTCCAGAACTTTTAAGCCGGCATATGCAAAAAGAGGTGGTATGGAAGAGCTATAACGGTAACTGCGTCCAAATTGAATGATTTTATCGATAACGGCTTTGCCGCCACACAACATAGCACCAAAGCAACCAAAGCCCTTGCTTAAGGGGTACGATACAATAGAAAATTGCGTCGGATCCAGTTGATAGTGACTAATACTGCCACGCCCTGATTCTCCCAATACCGCTAATCCGTGGGCATCATCAATCATCAAATTGGTAGCGTATTGTGTTTTCAGTGCAACAAGCTTTGCCAAGTCACACAGACTACCTGTGGTGCTAAAAACAGAATTGCTCAGAATGTGGCGCTGCGTGCTGACGGATTCGAGCCGTTGCGTTAATTCAGTAACATCACAATGCTTATAGCGTATTCTTTGGGTACGCGATAACAATAAACTATCAATCAATGAGGCATGGCAGTATTGATCATAAAATACCGTATCAGTATGTGAAAGTAAGGATTGCACTAGGCTTAAGTTAGCCATGTAGCCCGAAGAGAAAAATACTGCGGACTCAAAGCCAGTGAATTCTGCAAAAGCACATTCAAACTCATGGTGTATTTTTTTGTAGCCATTTACTAGTGCCGAACCTTGACTGCTTAATCCGTATTGCGTCAAACCGATTTGCGCAGCGTTAATGACGACAGGGTGCTGAGATAAACCTAAATAATCGCTGGAATTAAAGCAGAGGGCTTGATCATGTGCTATATGACGTTTGCGCAGCAGATGTTGATCTTTCCAAGTTTTTTCGGAATAGGTCATTAACTGCATGGTACGCTTTCTTGTTTAACCGTTTCAAGATTAAGTTTTTTAAATAATTTTAAATCTTCAGAAATATCATGCAACGACTGGGTTAGATATTTATCGCCAGCAATGACTGAGTTAGCACCCGCATAAAAACACATTGCTTGATACAAATCATCCATGGTATTACGCCCAGCAGACAGGCGAATGGTTGATGTAGGCAACATAATACGCGCCAAGGCAATAAAGCGCACGTGCTCAATAGGGTCAACTCGTGTTTGTTTTTCAAGTGGTGTTCCAGGTGTGGGCATAAGAAGATTAACAGTAACCACTTTGGGTGGCGCCTTAAGGTGGGTTAATTCTATTAAAAGCTTAATGCGGTCCTCAATCGACTCGCCCATTCCTAAGATACCACCACAACAAATATTCATGCCGGCATTGTTTACATGCTCGAGTGTTTTCAAGCGGTCATCGTAGTTACGTGTTTTAATAATGCTGGAATAAAATTCACGTGATGAGTCCAGATTATGGTTGTAATAATCAACTCCTGCTTGTTGTAAGTCACAGGCTTGCTCTTCTGTTAGCATGCCAAGAGAAGCACAGCATTCAAGGCCTTCTTCTTTGACTACTTTTACCATATCCAATATGGCCGGTAATTCTTTTTGTGGAGGGCTGCGCCACGCCGTAACCAAACAAAAACGCGTTGCACCATTTTGTTTGGCTTGAATTACTTTCTCACGCACATCATCCAGGCTCCATAACGCTTCACGCTCCACATTGGTTTTATAATGTGCGCTTTGCGGGCAATAGGCGCAATCTTCGGGGCAGCCGCCTGTTTTTACACTTAATAACGTGGTGAGTTGAATTTGTGTTGGGTCAAAATGCTGGCACAATATCGCGTGCGCTTGTGAGATTAATGACGGAAAAGGCTGATGATATAATTCATCTGCTTCTTTATAGGACCATTGTTTACTTTTATTTACTCGCATGGGTTTACATGTTAACGTCTCTTGCAATTTTGTCAACAGCATTATTGATGGGGTCATTATGAGCCAAACATCTTCTGCATTGTGGCATCCTTGCACGCAAATGAAAGATCACGAGCAAGTGCCACCATTACATGTAAAAAGTGCACAAGGTTCTATTTTAGAATTAGAAAATGGTCAACACGTTATTGATGCGCTTTCCAGTTGGTGGTGCAAAAGTTTAGGTCATGGCCATCCTGTATTGCGTGATGCGTTAAAGCAGCAGGCTGATCAACTTGAGCATTGCATGTTGGGAAGTGGTACGCATAATGCAATTGAGCAGTTATCTCTTAAGCTCACGCAGTTAATGCCCAATCTGACCAAGGTCACTTACGCCAGTGATGGCGCCTGTGCTATAGAAATTGCAATGAAAATGAGTTTGCATGCGCGAAATATTTTAGGGCAATCACGTAAAACAAAATTTGCAGCATTACAAGGTGCTTACCATGGTGAAACCTGTGGCGCACTGAGCGTGAGTGATATGGGTATATTCCGTGATCCTTATGAGGTCCTATTAACACCTGCTTATTTCATTCGAGGCTTGTCTTATGTGCATACTCGTCAGGATCCATTATGGAAAGATGCGGCATTACAGTGGCAACATATTCAGCAACAATTAGATCCGCTTACAGATACCTTAACGGCTATAGTCATTGAACCCATTTTACAAGCGACTAATTATATGCAACTGTATAGTGCGGATACGTTAAAACGTCTGCGTGCTTGGTGTGATGCGCACGATGTGCATTTGATTGCAGATGAAATTATGACAGGACTTGGACGCACTGGTAAAATGTTAGCGTGTGAACATGCTGCAATTCAACCTGATTTTATCTGTTTAAGTAAGTCGTTAACGGCGGGGTGGTTACCCATGAGTGCCGTGCTCACAACAGATGCTATTTATGATTTATTTTATGGCGATTACCGCAAAGGCAACACGTTTATGCACTCGCATACGTTTGCTGGAAATCCGTTGGCAGCGCGTGTTGCTTTAGCTAATTTCGAGGTGATGGAGCAAGAACAGTTGGTGACACGTGCTGCCAGCATGGAAGCCTTTTTATTAGAAAGAATGCAGCATATTGCCGTGAAAACAGGACAGCTTAACAATGTGCGCGGTATTGGAACGGTGGTGGCGGCGGATCTTATTAACCCGCAGAACATACCTCGCTATGGTTTTGAAATCTATAAGCGCGCTTTAGAGCATGGTGTATTGATGAGACCTTTGGGTAATACGGTGTATTGGGTACTGCCGTTGAATGTGACAAGGGATATCGTTGAAGCAATACAAGATGCGATGTTACGCATACTGTAAGTATGCTATTTTTTAGGATCAAATGGCGCTGGCATGAGATAGGCGCCGGGGTAGTGCAGATAGTGCAGTTTATTGTCCTCAAGTTCCCGGGTTCTTTCTTCAAATTGTGAAATCGTGTACTGAATTTCCTCAAACACTTCTTGTAATTCTGCTTGCTCCTGATTTTGCTTTAACACATCAGCACAGGCTTCGTGTAAATGGGCTAATTGCGTATGAATCTGATTAAAACTTGCTAGATGGTGATTAAAAAACGCCGTATAATTTTGTTGTGGTGATAGATACATCGAATTACGCGAATAGGCGTGTAATCGCATAAATTGTAGTTCGTGGTGCAAATGATGTATTTGCTCAAAGATCGGGCCTAGTAGTGGCACATGCATTTTAATTTCTTGTAGCAGTAATGCTGTTTTATCCAGTAACCCAGCTACTTCTGCTTGATAGATCAAAATATCTTTGCTTTGTTGCGCTGGGGTAGGCTCAATCGAGTCGAGCTTGGCCTCTTTAAGCGCTTTTTCAATATGCGCTAAGTTGCGTAATGTGTCTTGACGTAATGCTTCAATAGCCAGCCACTCTGCTTCAGTTGCAGCATTTCGTTCGTGCAGAACTGGGGTCGCTTCGGCATTCAGTGCTTCAAGATGACGGTGGATGAGTTTCAAGGCGAGTCGATTGTGTTTAAAGTAGCGTGCTTTTTCATCTGCTGTTTGCGGGGTCACGTAGCGGCGGATAAATTCAAGTTGTTGCTTGATCCCTCCAACGCGGTCTTGCAGCTTATTCAATTTAAGGTGCTGGGCTATCTCATCACGAATAATCTGCGATTGATGGAGCAACTCCTTAAGTTGGTTCAGGTACTCTGTCGTTTCTTGTGCGGCTGTTTTCATGCATGCAGTATACAAAAAAATGTGCATTTTGTGAGGAATTTTTGCTGCAATTGCTCTTACTGTCTAATCTTAGTAAGATACAGGATTTATAAAACAAATCAGTTCTGGAGTATCCCAATGATTATTCAGCCAAAAGTGCGTGGCTTTATTTGTACGGCAGCACACCCTGTGGGTTGTGCGAAAAACATTGAAAAGCAGGTTGGTTACGTCACACAGCAGGGTGCTATTAATGGCTGTAAAAATGTATTGATTATTGGCGCCTCAACCGGTTATGGCTTGGCATCGCGTATTGTGGCCACATTTGGCTGCCATGCCAAAACAATCGGGGTATCGTTTGAGCGCGCAGCTGAGGGTAAGCGTACTGCTTCAGCGGGTTGGTATAATACGGCTGCATTTGAAGTATTGGCGAAACAAGCAGGATATTACGCTAAAAGTATTAATGGTGACGCGTTTTCAGATGATATAAAACAGCAAACGATTGAGCTCATAAAAAAAGATTTAGGTAAAGTGGATTTGGTTATTTACAGTTTAGCTTCTCCTCGCCGCACTGATCCACGCACAGGCACTACGTATTCGTCCTGTTTAAAACCGGTGGGGACTACCTTTAAAAGCAAAACGGTAGACCCGATGTCAGGAGAAGTTAAAGATATTTCAATTGAGCCAGCGTCTTCAGATGACATTGAAAATACCATTAAAGTTATGGGCGGCGAAGATTGGGAATGGTGGATGGACGCATTAAGTACTGCTGATGTGCTAACAGATGATGTGGTCACGGTTGCTTACAGTTATATTGGCCCTGAACTGACTCATGCCGTTTATAAAAATGGGACGATTGGTAACGCAAAAGATCACCTTCAATGCACATCAGATAAGTTGAATAAGCAACTTCAAACTGCAGGCGGAAAATCATTTATTTCGATTAACAAAGCGGTTGTTACTCAAGCCAGTTCTGCGATTCCTGTTGTGCCATTGTATATGTCTATTTTATTTAAAATCATGAAACAAATGGGCACGCATGAAGGGTGTATTGAACAGATGTATCGTCTGTTTAAAGATTTTTTATATAATCCACAGGGCGCGAAGGTGGATGAGCAGGGGCGTATTCGTCTTGATGATTTAGAGATGCAACCAGAAGTCCAACAAAAAGTAATCGAAACATGGCAGCAGGTGAATTCAACTAATATAGCCAGTCTCACCGATATAGCAGGATATCGACATTATTTTTATGAATTATTTGGCTTTGATCTTAAGGGTATTAATTATGAAGCGGATGTCGATCTGGATGTGGTAATTGGGTCTATTGACTCCTAACAACATAAAATTTTTTGCATAAAAGCTTTCCTTTTGTTTGGGTTTAGTGAGAGACCTGTTTGAATGATTTGTAAACGCAATCGATACAGTTAAAAGTGGGGTAAAAAATGTTTTTGCATATAACTTGGGATGATAATGCTTCAAAAAATTTACAGCTTTGTGAGCAGGAGGATATTGAGCGCCGACTGCGAGAAGCACAGCAACACAGTAAAAACGACGGCAGGATTTTTTATTCACCATTCTGCTCGAAAGATTGTTATGCAGTACGTTATGTTGTTAATATTGAAGAAGTAAGCAGAGGAAATGATAGCTCAAAACAATTCAACCTCACCGTTGCTGTTACTGCACTGCCAGATAGACTACCCATCGATTATTTTGCCAATACTAAAAAATATGGAGAGCGAAACTCAGAGCTCCCCCCGATTGCTGGTATCGCATTTTCATACAACACTCTTACGCATAAAGAGATGGACGAACCATTTGTAGTCTTACATGCGCGCGATGAAGAGGGTAAAGTTAAAGAACCCCATAGCATGAGCATCACACTAACCCAAGGAAATCGTAATTCAATAAGGATTAGATCGATTACGCACAAGATGGACGTATTCGAATCATCTTCGAATCATCCTGGACACCTCAAGCTGAATTAGCCACACATGAAGAAATCTTTTTACCCTGTAACTCACCAAACATACCGCTGTCAAAGTGTGAGCGACTTGGGGTTTGCTCTGAAATTTCAAAGAATCTAAAGAGGCTACATAACCCACGCAATTCTTATTACTCTAAACTTTTTGGGGCGCCTCTTCTGGATAACAGCCATGCAACACAAAAACAGCAACTCTTAAAACAGAGTTGCTGCTCTTAAAATCGCAGACTACTTACTGCTTTGGATTTTTTGCAAGGCTTGATCTAAATCACCTGGGCGAACAGCGCCTGGAATAAAGATCATCTTTTTCAGCATGGTTTTATTATTCGGATCGCTCGGCAGTAATATAAAAGCTGGAGTGCCTTGCAACTGTATATCTTGCGCCAGTTTATTTGTCGCTTTGATTTCATTGGTCACTGTGGGGGAGTTCATGTCTTTTTGCAATTGAGCCATGTTTAATCCAGCTTGCTTTGCAATACTCAGTACGTCAGCATCGGTAAGCTTACCTTCCATCAATCCTGATTTGAATAATGCTTCATGGAATGCTAAAAATTGCTTTTGACCTTGTAATCTCGCTGCTATAGATGCTTTAGCGGCAAATTCAGAGGCGGGTCCAAAAATGGGGAATTCTTTAAAAACAACACGCACATTCGGATGTTGTTGTATGAATTTGGCAACAGCGGGGTATACCATGTGGCAGACTGAGCATTGGTAATCAAAAAATTCAACCAACGTAACAGGACCGCTATTTATAGCTGGACTGTATTTATCTTGTGTCAGGTTGGCAATATTTTTGATGATACCTTGGCGCCCTTGCTGTGCACGCTTTACTTGTTCTTGCAATTGCATTTTTTGAACGGCTTGAATAATCACTTGAGGGTTATTCATGATGTATTGATGCATGTATTGATTGAGTTCTTGGCGTTGCGCAGGAGTAAAGCTAGATGGTTGTTGTGGTGGGGTCGCTGCCATGGATAATGTTGAAATAGCCAGTGCACAGCCTGTTATTAATGATGTGACGAGGTTACGCATAGTGTTTCCTTAAGTTGAATAAAGCCAAATCATAACATAATTTTTGCGAAGAACTACGGTTAATAACGCGATGTCTCCTTGTCTGAGCTCTGGAGTATTGTAAGCTCCTGGCGCAACGTTCCAAGTCCCTCTGTAATTTCTTATGACTAGCACTATCCGTATAAGCCAAGTAATTTTAATATGTTGGAACTAAAGGCTTATTTATTGTATAGTTAAAACACAATTAAGAGGCTTCTTATGTATAATGTGTTGCTTAGCTATTTACAAAAACTTCATTTCAATCAGGATTTTGCGGTATATGTCGCATTTCTCATTATTCTGTTTGGTATCATTTTAATAACACTTCTCATTAACTGGATACTGAAGACCTATATAGTACGGTTTGTGCATAAATTTGCATCAAGAACCTCGAAAAAAATTGGCCCTGTACTCGAATCGCATGCTGTATTTTCCAAATTGTCGCAGTTAGGCGCTGCGATATTTTTAGCTATCGCTATTTCAGCTGTGTCGTATAGCGAGCTTGCTTTTACTACTCAATTTGTCAGCATTGTGCGCGCTCTATCCGTGATTTACGCATTACTGATTATTATGATTACGTTTGGCCGTGTTCTTGATGCGGTGAATACTTATAGTGCGCATATTGTTTATTTACGTAATAAACCCGTACGCAGTTATTTGCAGATTATCCGTATTATTGGGTGGATTGTAACGATTGTTTGTGCGATATCCTTATTGATGGATAAATCACCGCTGGTATTTTTAACCAGTTTAGGTGCTATTTCAGCTTTAATTATCGTTGTATTTAAGGATACTATTTTAGGCTTTGTTGCGAGCTTGCAAGTATCGGCTTACGATTCCGTGCGAGTTGGCGATTGGATTACGATTCAAGATAAAGGTGTAGATGGCACAGTATTGGATGTGGCTGTTAACACGGTTAAAGTGCAGAATTTCGATAACACGATTATCACGATTCCAACCTATGATTTGGTTAGTTCGAGTGTGCAAAACTGGCGTGGGATGACTGAATCTGGTGGCCGCCGCATTAAACGTTCTATCTTAATTGACATCGATACCATAAAATTCTGCGATAAATCATTACTGGAACAGCTCTCGAAGTTAGAGCTGTTAAAAGAATATTTGCAAGAGCGACAAAAAGAAATTGAAAAACACAATCTAAAATATGGTGTTGATAAATCGATTCCGGCTAATGGGCGTGAACTGACCAATATTGGATTGTTTAGGGCTTATATAAAAGCTTATTTGAATGTGAATAATAAAATTCGCAAAGACATGACTTTTTTAG
>CAZFAA010000061.1:0-11632 GCA_964516605.1 uncultured Coxiella sp.
TCACACCGAGCGCATGCTGGTTGCGATGGGTTATCCACTAAGTGTGCAGGGTAATGTCATTTCCTTGGGAGGTGGGCATGCGTTACAGGGCTGTGCTATTTCTGTGCCTGCAGATATTTCATCCGCTGCTTTTTTCATGGTAGCCGCTAGTATTACACCGAATTCGCAGGTGGTATTAAAAAATGTTGGGATCAATCCAACGCGTGATGGCGTTATTCAAATTTTAAAATTAATGGGTGCAAAGATTGATGTGCGCAATAAGAGATTGTATGGTGATGAACCTGTTGCAGATATAACAGTAACGACAAGCGCCTTGCGCGGTATTGAGATTCCGGAGCAGCTTGTGCCGCTGGCGATAGATGAATTTCCGGTATTAATGATTGCAGCGGCGTGTGCACACGGTGTTACGGTATTAAAGGGGGCGGCTGAATTGCGTGTCAAAGAAACGGATCGTATTGAAGCGATGGCGCATGGGTTGCGTGCTTTAGGCATTACGGTACACACGGCTGATGACGGTATGCAGGTATGGGGCGGTCAATTGGGAGGCGGTGTAGTGGATTCGTATGGAGATCATCGTATTGCGATGGCTTTTGCTGTGGCAGGCTTAGTTGCTAAGCAGTCTATTCGTATTAATGACGTCGATAATGTGAGGACGTCATTTCCTGGTTTTGATCGTTTGGCAGTAGATATTGGTTTTCATCTGAGGAGCAGTTCATGACGCAGGCACCAGCTATTACAATTGACGGCCCCTCTGGAACGGGCAAGAGTACGATTGCCAAGATGATTTCACAGCAGTTGAATTTTACTTATTTGGATAGTGGATCGTTATACCGAGCGCTCGCATTTTTAGTGTTTCAGCATCACACTGATATTGACGATAGCAATGCATTGGAGCGATGTATTAATGCCGCCTCTATTGAACTGCGTGGCTCGGGGCAGATATTGTGTGATGGTTTGGATGTTTCTCAGGCGATTCGTGCGGAAGAAGTGGGTATGATGGCGTCCAAGATATCGGCTAACCCACTGGTTCGTCACCGTTTATTGCAACTTCAGCGTGATCAGCGTCGCTTGCCTGGATTGGTGACCGATGGGCGTGATATGGGGACAGTGGTTTTTCCAGACGCGCAGGTGAAGATTTACCTGACAGCCTCTGCAGCGGAGCGCGCGAAACGCCGATTTAAGCAGTTGAAAGAGAAGGGAATTGATGCTAATCTTCGCGAAATCGAAAAAGAGTTGAACATTCGCGATCGACAAGATAGTGAAAGATCCATTTCACCTCTAAAGCCCGCTGATGATGCATTAATCATTGATACAAGCTTGATGGAAAAGCAGCAAGTCTTTGACGATATAATGAAAAACATACGGTCTCGTTTACAGTTAACGAGTGTTTAAACAACAACCCGAACTAAGATGGTTTGGAGCAAGCCTTGAGGAATGAGGCGAATAGGTAAATAAATATGTCTGAATCTTTTGCTGAACTCTTTGAAGAGAGTTCTAAGAAAACCCTTGAAAAAGGCCAAGTTATCGATGCAACCATCCTGGATATTAATCCCAACCACGGCGTTACATTAGACGTCGGTATGAAATCTGAACCCATCGTTCCGTATGATGAATTTGCTGGTGAAGATATTCAGGTAGGCGATATCACAGATGTGGTCATTAAATCTGTTGTGAACGCGCACGGTGAAACAACCGTATCGCATGTGGATGCTAAGCGTGCACGCGATTGGCGTAATCTTGAAAAACTTCACGTAAACAATGAAATTGTGTTAGGTGTTATTATTGAACGTGTTAAAGGCGGCTTTACCGTTGCCCTCGGTGCAGTGCGTGCCTTCTTGCCGGGTTCACTTATTGATGTGAAACCTGTGCGCGATCCAAGTTATCTTGAAAATAAAGAAATTGAATTTAAAATTATTAAAATGGATCAGAAACGTAATAACGTGGTGGTATCGCGCCGCGCTGTTATGGAAGCTGAAAATAACGCTGAACGTCAAGCGCGTCTGGGTGAATTAACGGAAGGTCAGGAAGTCACCGGTGTTGTGAAAAACATTACAGATTACGGTGCGTTCTTGGATTTAGGTGGTGTGGATGGGTTACTCCACATTACCGACATGGCGTGGAAGCGCGTGAAACACCCTGGGGAAATTATCAATATTGGTGATGAGCTGCATGTGAAGGTGTTGCGTTTTGATCGCGATAAAAACCGTGTTTCATTAGGGTTAAAGCAGTTAGGTGAAGATCCTTGGGTGAATATTGCGCGTCGTTATCCTTCTGAATCACGTGTTTATGGTAAGGTTACTAATATTACTGATTACGGTTGCTTTGTTGAAATCGAAGAAGGTGTTGAAGGTCTTGTGCACATGTCTGAAATGGATTGGACTAATAAGAACGTGCACCCTAGCAAGATTGTAAAAAGTGGTGAAGAAGTCGAAGTGATGATTCTTGAGATTGATGAAGAACGTCGTCGTATATCACTGGGTATCAAACAATGTAAACAAAACCCTTGGGGTGAGTTTTCAGAGCATCATGAAGAAGGTGAGCGCGTTTCTGGTAAGATTCGCTCGATCACTGACTTTGGTATGTTTGTTGGATTGGATGGTGGTATAGATGGTTTAGTTCATTTATCCGATATTTCTTGGAAGGAAACAGGTGAAGAAGCTGTACGTCATTACAAGAAAGGGGATGAGGTGGAAGCGATTATTCTTGCAATCGATCCAGAACGTGAACGCATTTCTTTAGGCATTAAACAGCTGGAAACCGATCCGATGGCCGAATTCATTGAAGCCAATAAAGATAATGTGTTAACAGCGAAAGTGATTGAGGTGTTACCAAAGCACGTGTCAGTTTCGTTAGGTGAAACGATGACAGCTGTGATGAAAGTAGCTGACTTTAGTCACGATCGGATTAAGAGCCTTGAAGATGAGCTGCATGCTGGAGATGAGATTGATGTGAAGATTATTGGCGTTGACCGTAAGACACATCAGGTTTTAGTCTCGCATAAAATCTTAGAGCATAAAGCTGAAGATGGCTCGCGTGGTTCTCATCAACAAGAAGCGCCGACTAATACACGTTTAGGTGATCTTTTGAAAGAGCAGATGGATAAGTCGTCTGATCACTAAGATAGTTATTGTTATCTGAACGTTTCGTAACATAAGGCCCTCCAGTAAAAATTTTGCTAGAGGGCTTTTTTTATTAAGCTCAATACAAGCACATATACTGCATAATAATAAGCCGGTCTTTTTAGTTTTGCAGATCAATAACACCATGGTGCACAGGTGCTAATCCACAAAGATTTAAATAAGACACAGTAATTCACCTGCTCTGGCAAGCGGAGTTATAGGGTTAAGTATCTCGCGCCTCCTATTTAAAGATGTTAGACTAATGCGAATATTGCATAACCTGCTCGTTAGTGTGACGTCACAGGACCTTCGGATTAACGCCGGCAATTCCAGCTGAGAATTGCAGCATTGCTTTTGTTAAGGATTTAAACATGCGTTACTTAGTTGCTATTTTTTGGTTTTTTATTATTGTATTAGCCATCCTCTTCGTTGCATTGAATTCACATACATTGGAATTGAATTACTATGTTGGCAAGACAATGATTTATTTGCCACTCTTATTATTTATTGTATTAGCGCTTGGCGCTATTTTAGGTATCTGTGCCATGACCCCGATTTGGTTGCGGGCAAAAAATAAGTGCCGGAAAATGAAAAATCGCCTGCGCGATACAGAGCAGGAACTTAAAAATTTACGCAATATTCCAATTAAGGATACGCATTAGTGTTAGCGCAACTCTCTGTACTACTTTTACCTGTGGCCGCCACGTGTGGATGGTTCATGGGACGAAAAGATAGCGCTGTGAGTAGTGGATCGAACCCACAGCAGTTGCGGCATGATTATTTCAAAGGGCTGAATTATTTAATTAATGAGCAGCCGGATAAAGCTGTTGATGTGTTTATTAAACTCTTAGAAATAGATAGTGATACAGTGGAAACACATTTGGCTTTGGGGAATTTGTTTCGCCGTCGTGGTGAAGTTGATCGAGCGATACGTATCCATCAAAATTTGATCGCAAGGCCCCAGCTAGATAAAAACCATCGTGTGAATGCTTTATCAGCATTAGGTCAAGATTATTTAAGTGCGGGTGTGTTGGATCGGGCTGAACGTTTGTTTCTTGAATTGATTCGTTTGGGTGAAGAAAATCAACAAAGCTTGCAATTTTTGTTGCGTATTTATGAGCAAGAAAAAGATTGGAAAAAAGCGATTGAAATTGCGCGCAAGTTGAGTAACATTTCAAAGCATGTGATGGCAGCGACGATTGCGCAGTACTATTGCGAGCTAGCAGAACAGGTGCTGGAAAAATCGTGGGTGACTGAGGCACTGCAACATTTAAAGCGTGCGCAAGCCATCGACCACAGCTGTGTGCGTGCCAGTATGGTGCGTGGTCGCATCGCTATGGAAGCGGGAGATTATCAAGAGGCGATTCGGTGTTACAAATACATTCGTAATCAAGATCTCGATTATATTTCAGAAATAATTGAACCTTTAGCGTATTGCTACCGTGAGTTGGGTGATGAAAAATCGCTAATGGATTTTTTGCAGGCGTGTTTGGTCGATAATCCGCGTATTAATATTGTTTTGGCTATTTCAAATCACCTGCAGGCTCATGTGAGTGATCAGGCGGCTATTGATTTTGTATCAGATCAAATACAGCGCCGCCCCTCATTGCGTGGCTTAAGCCATTTAGTGGGTATGTATGTGACGAATTCACGTGGTGATACACGTGAAAAATTACGCGTGTTAAAAAAATTTATTGATATGCTGCTTTCTGCAAAGCCAATTTACCGTTGTGAACACTGTGGCTTTTCTGCGAAAACACTGTTGTGGTTATGCCCTGCTTGCCATAAATGGGCGACCGTTAAACCAATTCAAGGTTTGGAAGGGAGTTAGTTATGTTTTCACCTATTGTTGTTGCATTGGATTTTGCAACGCGTGAGCAAGCTCTAGCGTTGGCAAAACAGCTGGATCCAGCATTATGCCGCATTAAGATTGGCAGCACGTTATTTACGCATTATGGACCGAGTATTGTAGATGCATTGCAAACCTTAGGGTTTGATGTGTTTTTAGATCTTAAGTACCATGATATTCCCAATCAAGTCGCTGGCAGTTGTGCGCAAGCGGCAAAGTTGGGTGTGTGGATGATCACGGTGCATTGTGCAGGTGGTATGGCGATGATGCAGGCAGCGCGTGAAGCTATTGACCAGGTGAGTGGCCGAAAGCCTATATTAGTCGGTGTGACGGTGTTAACCAGTTTATCCGGTGAAGATTTAGTGAGTGTGGGGTATCAAGATAGCTTGATTGATAACGTATTAAAGCTAGCTAAACTGGCGAAACGCTCGGGATTGGATGGTGTGGTGTCGAGTGCTATTGAAACAACGTTATTGCGCCGCGAATTGGGCGATGATTTTGTGTTTGTCACACCGGGTATTCGTCTTACAGAAGAGTCTACTGATGATCAAAAGCGGATTATGACGCCGACTGGTGCGCTTGATGCAGGCAGTACCTATTTGGTTATAGGGCGTGCTATTACGCAGGCGCCGGAGCCAATTATCGCATTACAAAAAATTTATGAAGATATTAAGGTGAAAAAATGAAATGGATTTTTGCAATTGCCACATTTATTTGCTTAGGTATGACGACTGTCATCTTTGCTGATGCAACGTGTCCTGCTCCGAATGCTAAAGAAATTACTGCACAAAAATCAGCGCAATATGGTGTTACCTATGTGGGTCATTTGCAGGGTAAGCCTAATGTGTTATTGCGGACTGATTTTGAACATGAAGGACCACCACAAAAATTTTACGCCATGATGGTAACGCCGATTAGCCCTTATTTTATTAGTTGTTCTTATGACACAGGTAATGTGGTTCTCAAAACACAGAAAGAGAATTTTTACGATACAGCTAAGACCTGTCAGCTTGTGGGTGCTCATTCTGATGCTGTGCAGTTCAGTCGTGTGGCGAATGTATGTCATGCCAGCCATGTATCGGATTGTAAGTTGGTATGTCAATAGCCTCCAGGATGACTTAAAATATTTTATCTGCAACACATTGTGAAATCGTCATCAGTTCGCTTCCACAAGGTTTGTTTATCTGCGAGTCAGCTTGAAGAAAATAACGTTGTGTTGCTCACATCATTACGTAGTCTCGCTTAAGATTTCCTTCAAACTCACCCCCCAACTGAACAGCAGGTGTTCAAAAGGAGTGCCCTAACTTGCTGTGTGTTTTATCTATGCGTTTATATTATGGGGTATTCGTGTGTTTTTGAGCTTGACCATTCTAAAAAGGTATGTTTAAACTGTAGCCCATGAAAGCACAATTAGCATGTTACATTTTAAATATTCTTGCCCTCATAGGAAATTCTAGCGAGGCGTAAGGTTTTTGTGCTAACGAAATAAAAACCCTGCGTATTGCTAAAATCCGCGGGGTTTTTTTTTGCGCCTCTTACTAATTGAGTGGGCTTGTAGTATTTATTAAATTTTAGGAGTGTTTGAAAATGAGTCGAGATACATTGGATAAGTTGGTTTGGCAAAATGGTGAATTTAAAAAAACACAAGATGCTACGGTCAGCGTTCTTTCGCATTCTTTGCATTATGGTTCAGCTGCATTCGAAGGTACGCGTGCTTACCATACACCTAAAGGGCCGGCTGTATTTAGACTTGATGATCACATTCGGCGTTTGTGTTACTCAGCGAATGCATTAGGTATGCGGCTGCCTTATACCCAGCAAGAGATTTATGATGTAACACTAGAACTGATACGCCGCAATGGTTATGAATCGTGTTATCTGCGTCATTTGTGCTATTACGGCTTTGGTGATTTGCGTGTGATGCCAAATGATGTGCCGATTGAGATGGCGATTGCATGCTGGCCATGGGGAGCTTATTTATCAGATAAACCCATTGATTTAAAAATCAGTGATTATATTCGTATTCATCCACGCTCAACGATTGCTGATGCAAAAATTGCAGGACATTATGTGAATTGCATTGTTAGTGGTTTGACCTTGCGCGGTACGCATTATAAAGAAGCACTATTTTTAGATGCAGACGGTTATGTTTCAGAGGTCGGATCTGCTAATTTTTTTATAGTTAAAGATAATACAGTTTATACACCACCACTTGGTACCATTTTAGCTGGTATTACACGTAATACGATTATTGAATTGGCGCGTCAGCTTGGGTACGAAATGATTGAAAAAATGTTGCGTGTTGAGGATGTGTATGCTGCCGATGAATGTTTTTTAACGGGTACGGCAGCTGAGGTTACTTTGGTCGGCAGCTTAGACGATAAGCCAATTGGAATTGAAGGTGTGTACCCTGTTGCACTCAAGCTACGCGAGGCGTATATGGATATCGTAGAGGGGCGCAATCCACAATTCGAGCATTATTTAGCGTATGTGAAGACAGCATAATATGACGGATAAAATTAAGTAGCGAGAATGGTTATGATGAATAATAGGATCACGGTATTTGACACAACATTGCGTGATGGGCAGCAGTCTCCAGGTTGTGGTATGAGTTTTGAAGCGAATATTGAGTACGCCCACTTAGCACATCAGTTAGGGATTGATGTGTTGGAGGCGGGTTTTCCCTCAGCCAGTCAGCTTGATTTTGATATTGTAAAAACCATTGCCAGTGAACTGCAGCAGATGAACTCACGCATGCGTATTGCCGGTTTGTGTCAATTGCGTGAAGCGCAAGTAATCAAAACGATGGAAGCGTTAGCACCGTATCAAGATAATGCAACACTGCATGTGTATCTGCCCGTTGATCCCAATCTGATGCATGCATCGCTTGGTGAGCGCGCACAAGATAAAGCAGGATTACTCAAGGATGTGGCTAGCATGATTGAATTGGCTGCTACGTCGGGCTTTAAAGTGCAATTTAGCCCAGAAGGCTATTCGAATATGGGTGATACATTTGATTTTGTCACCGATGTGATTCGTACAGCAATTGACAGTGGTGCTTCGGTTATTAACTGTCCGGATACCATTGGTGGTGCGTGTGAATGGCAAGCACAGCATTATATTGTCGCTAATATGAATCGTCATGCAGAAATTTTTGCCAAAGAATTTCCACATAAAGACATTACGTGGTCGATTCATTGTCATAATGATTTTGGATTGGCGCTCGCCAATACAATGAATGCGGTATTTAAAGGGCCTGCACGGCAGATTGAGGGTTGTATTAATGGCGTGGGAGAGCGTGCTGGCAATACGGCTTTAGAGCAATGCATTTTGTATATTAAACAATTTGGTCCCTTAGCAAATAAAGAGCATCCATTGCATACCAATTGTGATGCGACAAAATTACAAGCCATTTCTAATTTTGTGTCACAACACATGATGGCGCGTCAAGCTAACTGGCCAATTGTGGGTTTGAATGCAGCACGTCATTCATCAGGTGGGCATACTAATGCGGTATTGCGTAATCCGCTTGCGTACCAACCTTTTTTACCGGAAGAGGTCGGCTCACAAATTAGCTTAATTTTTGGCCCATTAAGTGGTGGTAATCACGCCAAAGCCATTATTGAAGCAGCGGGATTTGAGTGCAGTGACGCTGAAAAAGCCCATATTGCACAGCACATTAAAGATCTGTTTCAGGAACGGCGTAAAGGCGTGACTGATGAGGAAGTGATACACGGCTACAAGGATTATCTGCAGAAAAAGAGCGTGGAAAACAATATGCCCGCTAAAAATATTATTGAAAAAATTTGGGATGCACATGTTGTGTGTGATGAAGTGGGCTACCCAACTGTATTTTCAATCGACTTTATGTTGATGCATGAAGTCACGTCGGCTCAGGCATTTAGTATGATTGAAGAGCGTGGTTACCCAGTTAAATACCCAGAGCGTATTTTAGCTACAATTGATCACAGCATTCCAACCAGTAAAAATCGCTTGGTAATCGTGGATGAACAGGCTCGTCAGCAAGTTGATTTATTGCGTGATAATGCTAAAAAATATGGTATTACATTATATGATTTTGACAGCCATCATCAAGGCATTGTGCATGTAGTAGGTCCAGAATTAGGTGCAACTCAACCGGGCATGACGATTGTGTGTGGTGATTCACACACAGCAACGCATGGCGCGTTTGGTGCTTTAGCATTTGGTATTGGTACATCTGAAGTCGCGCATGTGTTAGCGACGGGCTGTTTGCTGCAACACAAACCCAAAACAATGCGTGTTGAATTTACTGGCAGTTTTGCACCCGGTGTAACGTCTAAAGATGCGATTATGAAGTTGATTGCACAAATTGGGATTGGTGGTGCGGTGGGTTATATTATTGAATACACAGGTCCTGCCATCCGAACAATGAGCATGGAAGCGCGCATGACCTTATGCAATATGTCGATTGAGTGCGGTGCGCGTGCGGGATTAATTGGGCCTGATGAGACAACGTTTGCGTATTTAAAAGGGCGTCAGTATGCGCCGCAAGGGCGTGAGTGGGATGAGGCTGTGCAACGCTGGCAACTGTTGTGCAGTGATGCGGATTGCCACTATGATGCTAGCGTGTCTGTTGATTTAAATACTCTCAAGCCAATGGTGACCTGGGGTATTAATCCTGAACAAGCCATTGGTATTGATGAGTGTACGCCACGTTATGAGACTCTGTCTGATTCACATCAGCGGGTAGCGCAAAAAGCCTATGAGTATACACAGTTATCACCGGGTCAGAAAATTGCTGGAACAGCAATTCAATGGGCATTTATTGGTTCGTGTACCAATGGACGCATCGAGGATTTGCGTGCGGCAGCCAGTGTCATGCGCGGCAAACATATTGCAGAAGGGGTGACCATGTATGTGGTACCTGGTTCCGAGCAAGTGTTGGCGCAGGCGCGCCAAGAAGGGCTGGATAAAATTTTTGAGCAAGCAGGTGCTGATTTTCGTATGCCAGGTTGTTCCATGTGTTTGGCTATGAATGATGACAAAGTGCCGCCAGGTGCACGTTGTATTAGTACGTCGAATCGTAATTTTATTGGTCGCCAGGGTACGGGCAGTATTACTCATTTAGCGTCGCCTTATACGGTGGCGGCGAGCGCGCTTGCAGGTAAAATTTGTTGCGTGGCGGATTTGAAAGATGCGTGATGCCTGTTGGGAATTGTTACTAGGAGCTCATAATGCAAAAATTTGAATTAGTATACAGCCGTGTTATTCCATTATCACTAAAAGATATCGACACCGACATGATCATTCCTGCTGAATACCTTAAGGGTACGGGTGTTGGTGGTTTTGGCGAGCATGTTTTTTCACGTTTAAGAGAGGCTGATCCTGAGTTTGTATTCAATGATCCGGCTTATGCAAGCGCTGAAATACTAGTGACGGAATCCAATTTTGGTTGTGGATCATCGCGTGAACATGCGGTATGGGCTTTGTTGGAAGCGGGTATAAAGGTGGTGATTGCGCCGTCTTTTTCAGATATCTTTTTTAACAATAGTGCTAAAAACGGGTTGCTATTAATTAAATTACCAACGCAGGACGTGGATAAACTATTGCAGCAAGCGCAGGCTGGTATCACGCAATTGACGGTCGATCTCGTACAGCAAAAAGTATCCCATGATAGCTTGGGGCATTTTTTATTTGAGTATGATCCGTTTCACAAACATTGCTTGTTGCATGGACAAGATCAGCTGGATTATCTGTATGCGCACAATGATGTGATTGATGAATTCAACAGGAATAGAAAGATATGACGATGAATATAGCTGTTTTAGCGGGTGACGGTATTGGCCCTGAAGTCATGCAGCAGAGCTTACGTGTGTTGGATGCTGTAGCCGTTAAATTTAAGCTGACATTTAATTTTATGCCAGCATTGGTTGGTGGTGCCGCCTTTGATGCACATCAGCAGCATTTTCCAGAGTCAACGCGTGAGGTGTGTGAGAAAGCCGATGCGATTTTATTTGGTTCGGTAGGCGGTCCGCTCAATGAAGCGCATTTACCCAAGTGGACCCACTGTGAGGCCAATTCCATTTTAGCGATTCGTAAGGCTTTTGCCTTTGAAGCCAATTACCGTCCTGTCAAAGTGTATCCTGCATTACAAGAGGTGTGTCCCCTTAAAAATCGCTTGATTGAACATGGCATTGATATTCTGATCATTCGGGAGTTATTGGGTGATCTGTATTTTGGCGAGCATCAACTTAATTTAGAGCGAACGGTGCGTGATGCACACGATGTAGCGCAATACACTGAGCAGCAAATTAGTGCTATTGCTCATCGTGCCTTTGCCGTTGCACGCTTGCGCAAACAAGAGGTGGTGTCGGTGGATAAAGCCAATGTGTTGTCGACATCTAAATTATGGCGCTTGGTTTTTAATGAAGTTGCCACAGCGTATCCAGATGTAAAATTAACGCACATGCTAGTGGATAATTGTGCGATGCAGCTGATTACCCGTCCAAGTCAATTCAATGTCATTGCTACTTCAAATATGTTTGGCGATATTTTATCGGATGCAGCAGCGGTGTTGCCGGGATCGTTGGGCTTGATGCCATCGGCGAGTTTAAATAAAGAGGGTTTTGGTTTATATGAGCCATCTGGTGGTTCGGCTCCGGATATCGCTGGAAAAGGTATT
>CAZFAA010000062.1:0-10994 GCA_964516605.1 uncultured Coxiella sp.
GTGAATTTATTTTGAAATTTTTGAAAGAAGAGAAAAAGACTTTTTCGTTAGCACAACTGATTCAAGCTTTTGAGCTCAAAACAGCAGATGAAGAAGAGGGTTTGCGTCGTCGCTTGCGTGCGATGGAGCGTGATGGCCAGCTGATGCTCAATCGCCGTGGTTTATACGCCGTAGTCGAGGAGATGGAATTGTTGTCGGGACGTGTTCAGACGCATCGCGATGGATTTGGTTTTTTTATTCCCGATGATGGCTCTGACGATATTTTTTTGCCAGCGCGTCAGGTGCGCGAAGTATTTACAGATGATCGTGTGCTGGTGCGTGTCACAGGGTCCAATAGTCGTGGCCGCAGTGAGGGTGTTATAGTCCAAGTGTTGGAACGCAATACGCATCAAGTAGTTGGGCGCTTTTTTGAAGATGGGGGCTTAGCATTTGTAAGTCCAGACAGCAAAAGCATTACGCAAGATGTGATTATTCCAACTGGTAAGAGTGGCGGTGCTCAGTCCGGTCAGTTTGTTGTGGCGCAAATTACCAGTCAACCGACTAAACGACGCCAAGCGATGGGGCAGGTGATTGATATTTTAGGTGATACGATTACGCCCGGTCTTGAGATTGAGTTAGCGTTGCGTTCGCACGAAATACCGTTTGAATGGCCTCAAGAGGTGCTGGAAGAAGTCAATGAAATGCCAGACCATGTGTTGGAATCCGATCTGATAGGGCGCCGGGATTTGCGCGAGTTGTATTTTGTGACGATAGATGGTGAAGATGCTAAAGATTTTGATGACGCGATTTATTGTGAATCTAACCAACAGGGTTGGACCTTATATGTGGCGATCGCTGATGTGAGCGCGTATGTTGATGTAGGCACACCATTAGATATTGAGGCGGTTGCTCGGGGTAATTCTGTGTATTTTCCATCAAAAGTTATTCCCATGTTACCCGAAAAATTATCCAATGGCTTGTGTTCATTGAAGCCGAATGTCGATCGTTTGGCAATGGTATGTGAGATGCATGTCAATGCAGAAGGCCAGCGGCAGGATTACACATTTTACCCTGCTGTTATTCATTCGCATGCGCGCTTGACGTATACGTTTGTAGCCGATGCCTTAGATAGCGATCATGCGTCCGATCCGGAATTGTTAAAGCATTTGAAGGACTTTAAGGGCTTATTTGATAAATTATTTGCATGCCGTCAGCACCGCGGTGCCATTGAATTTGAGACAACTGAAACGCAAATCGTGTTCGATGAGCATGGTAAAATCAGTAAAATTATTCCGCGTGCGCGCAATATCGCTCACCGTATGATCGAAGAAGCGATGTTACTGGCTAATGTATCGGCTGCAGATTATCTGGAAAGCAATGCTATTACAGCCTTATACCGTAATCATGAACGGCCTGAAGAATCAAAACTGTTGGCGCTACGTGATTTTTTAAAAGCATTTGGGTTGCACTTACCCGGAGGTAATGAGCCAGATCCCGCTCATTATGCTGAATTAATTGAGCAAGTCAGTCGGCGCCCTGATGCGCATTTATTGCAAACAGTGCTGCTGCGCTCGATGCGCCAGGCTAATTATGCACCAGAAAACAAAGGCCATTTTGGATTGGCGTATGAATCATATACCCACTTTACTTCACCCATTCGCCGTTACCCTGATTTATTGGTGCACCGCGCGATTAAGCATCTTTTATCGAAGAAAAAAGTAGAGAAATTTATTTATGATGTCGAAATGATGGAAGATATCAGTGCGCATTGTTCCCTTACAGAAAGGCGCGCTGATTTAGCTACACGTGATGCAACCGATTGGCTCAAATGCGAATTTATGCAGGATAAAGTAGGGCAAGAATTTGAGGGTATGATCACGGATGTCACCAGTTTTGGTGTGTTTGTTGAATTAAAAGATATTTATGTTCAAGGCCTGGTGCACATTACGGCTTTAAAAAATGATTATTACCATTACGATGCGACGCATCATGTGTTGCGCGGTAAAAGTTCTGGAAAATGTTATCAGCTCGGCGATAGATTGAAAATTATGGTGGCGCGTGTTGATTTGGATCGGCGCCAGATTGATTTTGATTTGGTTTGATTTTCAAGGATTAGGCGTTGTATCTGGCGCAGTCGTAGCCGATTCGACTAATCCTTGTAATGTGCTGACATCTAATTCAGAAGATGCCCGCTCAGTTGTTGTTGCTGTAGGTTCTCTGCGATCAAGGCCTGCATCAGTACTATTTTGTTCTTCTTGTGTCGCAGCGTCGTCTTCACCTGCTACATTTTCTAGCTCGTCATCAATTTCGCGTGAGGAGGCAGGCACTGGAATCGCTGCCGGCTTTGGGCTTTTGCTAAAAACTCTACCTATCGCGTCCACTGTAGCTTTACTTCCTCTAACGAGGAATTCGGCGAGTTGATCTGTTTCACCTGCTGCTATTTTTTCTGCGCTCAGTCTAAGAGCGCTTTCTACAAGGCCTTGAAGTGCAGGTTTTTCTGGTTTTTTGGATTTTTCTGCTTTTTTCTTGGTGTCATCATCATCGTCTGTTGCGGCAGGTTTAGGTTTGGGGGTTGCTGCCTTCTCTGTTTTGGTTGAGGCATTTTCTGCGGCCTTTTGTTTGGCATCTTTATCATCATCTAATACGGCGGAGGGACCTGCAGGCGTTGGGACTGCGGTAGGCGCAGCGGCAGTAGCTGCCGCAGCTGTAGCATTTCTAGTGCTATCCGCTACGAGCGTTTGCAGTGCTTCTGTATTAGATGTGTTATCGCCTGGCATGAGTTATTCTCGAGTCTGATTGGTGATGGGTTAATCCTAGCCCATCAACCTTAAAGAAAAGTTAAAGACTCTATAAATCGCGAATAAGTAGGCCCATTTCGGGTGACTTAAGCTCGCCGACAGGGATTTTGACGATATGACCACTGCCAGGAGCGGACTCCATGGCTTGTCCATACTGATTTTCGATATGTTCTAATTGGATGGACTTGTTGCCGTTTGGCTGCATGATTTCAATGCGATCACCGACTAAGAACTTATTTTTAACAATAATTTCGGCCATGCCAGTTGCTGGATTGTAATCCGAGATTTCACCGACAAATTTTTGTTTAGTGGCTAGCGAATTACCTTGCTCGTAGTTTTGATATTCATCGTGCACATGACGGCGGTAAAGGCCTTCGGTGTAACCACGATTAGCAAGCCCCTCAAGCGCATCCATCAGGCGGATATCAAAGGGTTTGCCGGCCACCGCATCGTCGATAGCTTGGCGGTAGAGCTGGGCTGTTCGTGCAACGTAGAAGAATGATTTGGTACGCCCTTCAATTTTAAGGCAATCTATACCCATTTGAACAAACTTCTCAACATGGTGGATGGCGCGCAAATCTTTTGAGTTCAAGATATGGGTACCATGCTCATCTTCTTGAACGATCATTTCACGGTTGGTTTTACCGTGCTCTTGAATCACAAATGTTTTGTCTGTTGTAGGGCCGTGGCCTAAGGTGGGCTCATTTTTATCATGGCAACAGGCTTTTTCTTCGGGTTTGGTGACATTACCCCATTCGTCTTCTTTAACTTCTTTGACATCGTAATTCCAGCGGCAGGCATTGGTGCAGGTGCCTTGGTTGGCATCGCGGTGATTAATATAACCAGATAATAAACAGCGCCCGGAATACGCCATGCACAGTGCACCGTGTACAAAAATCTCAAGTTCGATATCAGGCGATTCATTGCGCATGTCTTCGAGTTCACGTATTGACAGCTCGCGCGACAAGATAATGCGTGAAATACCTATTTTCTGCCAAAATTTAACCGTGGCAAAATTGACTGTATTACTCTGTACAGACAAATGGATTTCTTGATTGGGCCAGCGTTCGCGCACCATCATAATCAAGCCCGGATCAGCCATAATAATTGCGTCAGGACCTGCTTCAATTATAGGTTCTAAATCTTTGATATAAGTGCGAACTTTTTCATTATGCGGGGAAATATTACTGGCTAAATAAAAGCGCTTACCGAGGTTATGTGCTTCTTGAATACTCTCAGCGATATTATCGTTAGTGAACTCATTTTCACGTACACGTAAGCTGTAGCGTGGCTGCCCAGCATACACGGCATCTGCGCCATAGGCATAGGCAAAGAGAATGTCTTTAAGAGTACCGGATGTTGAAAACAATTAAGGTTCTTTTAACATGATGTACTAAATGCTCTAAAAGGATGCAGTATATCAGAGTTAAGTCGGGATACAACACGTCATGCGGATTTAAGACTTCTTTAACTAAAAGGTAGTATATTACACTTCGATTGTAATTGCTTTTGGAAACGATATGCGTCGAACTGTAACGAGTAAAGATGAATTCAAAGTGGGATTTGCAAAGAAAATGAAATTGTACGGCACACAATTATCCCCTGTATGTACATCAAATGATATCGATAAACTGCTTAGCATGCCCGATTGGCGGCAGCGCTGTGCTGAATTGCTCAACTATTGTGATGAGTTATTGGGGTTCTACTTTTGTCCGGAAACACAAGCATATCATCGGATTGAAACACCCAGTTTAACGTTGGATCAGCTCATTAGCTTAGCCGTAGAAGAAAAGCCGAGTAAGCAACCTGTGCTACCTGTTCCGCCTACTCCACTGCAACAATATTATTTAAATTATCTTGGGACTTATGCGCATCGTCTATATAAAAAATGGGTGCTTAGCTTAAAATCTGGGCTGAGTCCGGAAGATCAGGACTCAAGTCGTACTGGGGAAGCAATATCCCGAGACCTTCACACGCGACAGGGTTCCAAGCAAGCAGGTAAGAAGTCTGGGGGGTCTGGTGGGGCTAGCATTTTCAGCGTTAAATTAGATAATAACCAGCCATCTACTAAACAGCTTCCTCAGTTGTCTTCCTGAGCGCCCAATCAATATGTTCTTTCGCAATGCTATCCGCAACTGCGTATTGTGCTTTGAGTGCCGCCTCATGGCGTGGGTGGTAGGCTGCATTACCAAGCCCGATCGCTAAATTACGCAGCCATCCTTGGTAGCCAGCACGCCGCAATGCTGAGCCTTCGGTTTTTTGCAGATAGGTTTTTTCATCCCAGCTAAATAATTCCAGCAGAGTGCTCGAATCCAATTGATGCCGTGGTAAAAAAGCTTGTTCTTTAGCTGCTTTGGCGAATTTATTCCACGGACAAATGAGCTGACAATCATCACAACCGAACACACGATTCCCCATCTTTTCGCGTATTTCAACGGGTATTATGCCTTTGTGTTCGATGGTCCAATACGAAATGCAGCGTCGACTGTCGAGCTGATAGGGCGCGCGAATGGCGGCGGTAGGGCAAATATCGATGCAGGCAGTGCAGCTACCGCAATGATCTTCCGCCGGCGCATCAATGGGTAAATCCAATGAGGTATACAGTACACCCAGAAAAAAATAAGAACCCGCTTTGCGATTAATGATTAAAGTGTTTTTACCCTGCCAACCAAGGCCTGCTTGAGCAGCCAATGGTTTTTCATAAACAGGTGCGCTATCAGCAAAAGGCCGCCATACAAAGGGTCCTATTTTTTCCTCGATACGTTGCGCCAGCTTTTTTAAACGTTTACGCATTAAGCGATGGTAATCGCGACCTAGTGCATAACGAGCGATATATGCCTGATTTTTATCGCGCAACGTTTCAATAATTTTAGTGTCGGCGGGTAGGTAATCCATGCGTACAATGATAATCGACTTAGTGTTCTTAACGAGATTTTCTGGATTTGAACGTAATTCATTATTTTTATTAAGGTAATCCATTCCAGCATGATATTTTTTTTTGATCATGGCGCTATAGCGTTGAGTTATTGTCCCAAGCTTCGTATTTGTTACGGAAATATCTTGAAAACCAAGATCTAATGCTTGCTGCTTTATGTAATGATACAGATCGTTTTGCATGGTGCGATTGTAACTGATTTTTAGGGTAGTGGAATAGTTGGCGTGGGGTTGCTAAAATGGCGGGATTTTCCACAGCACGGACACCTTTAATAATGACCTTTTTGTACACAAACTCTCAGATACGTGAGCTGGAGGCGTTGACTCTATCTGAGCAAATCGATACGGAAGAAGGGCTAATGGAAAAGGCGGGATTAGCTGCGTTTAATACACTGCAAGCAGTCTGGCCCGAAGCGCGCCATATCGTTATTGTGTGTGGCAAAGGTAATAATGGCGGTGATGCATGGGTGCTGGCGCGTTTAGCGTATGCAGCACAATTGCAGGTGAGCGTGTATACGATCGGCACTAGTGATGAGTATCGGGGTGCTGCGTTGTGGGCTTACACGCGCGCAATGGACACCGGCGTGACGTATTTCCCTTATGATGCATCTGTGCATTTTACAGGCGATGTATTGGTGGATGGTTTGCTTGGAAGCGGTTTACGTGGGGAAGTTAAAGAGCCTTTTAGTAATTGTATTGAAGCGATCAATGCGTCACACATTCCCGTGTTGGCGTTGGATGTGCCCTCGGGGGTAGAGGTTGATACCGGTTGTGCCGTAGGGCCTGCGGTTCAAGCAAACGTGACACTCACTTTTATTGGTTTAAAACAAGGCTTGTTTACACACACTGCGCACGCACTGTGTGGTGAGTTACGTGTTGATACTTTATCTATTCCTAAAGACGTCTTTGTGAAAGTAGAGCATTCAGCAGAATTGCTGACGTGTGATGATATTAAGCCTTTACTGCCAAGGCGCACGCGCGATGCGCATAAGGGGGATTACGGGCATGTGTGTGTGATCGGTGGCGATTACGGTATGGGTGGTGCTGTGCGTATGGCGGCCGAGTCGGCTATGCGGATTGGTGCTGGATTGGTGACCGTTGCAACACGTCCAGAACATGTGTGCGTTGTTACGGGGATGCGTCCTGAAGTCATGTGTCATCGCTGTTGCAATGCCGAAGATTTACTTGAAATTCTTAAACGGGCTACCACGATTGTAATAGGTCCAGGTTTGGGTAAATCAGAGTGGGCGCAAGAATTATTACGTGTTGTATTAGAAAGCCCCTTACCCAAAGTATTGGATGCCGATGCCTTAAATATGTTGAGTGAAATGCCCCGACCTAGTCGTGATTGGGTTTTAACGCCACATCCGGGTGAGGCAGCGCGTTTATTGCATTGCGGCGTTGGCGATGTGCAACGCAATCGCTTTCAAGCGGCGCATGAATTACAGCATCAATACGATGGCGTGGTGGTTCTAAAAGGTGCAGGAACGATTATCGCAGGACCAAGTGACATTCCGTATGTGTGTCCAGCCGGCAATCCTGGCATGGCAACGGCGGGGATGGGTGATATTTTAAGTGGCATGATTGGTGGTCTTTTAGCACAGGGTTTGGATCTTGAAAGTGCTGCAGAAGCAGGTGTATTTGTTCATGCGAAAGCTGCTGATAAAGCAGCACAAGAGCAAGGTGAGCGTGGTCTTTTAGCAACGGACGTTTTAAATTATTTACCTGAATTCATTAATCCTTATATGCAATTATCAGTGCGGGATTCATCGTGAAGGTGCAAATCAATAGCGCAATACAAATGGAAGCCTTAGGTGGCACGCTGGCGCGTGAACTTAATAAAACACAAAACGTGATTTGTTTAGAGGGTGAGCTCGGGGCTGGTAAAACGACTTTAGTGCGTGGTTTTTTGCGTGAATTAGGTTATGCCGGCACGGTTAAAAGTCCAACCTACACCATTGTGGAGTCCTATATTGTTCAGGGTCATAAAATTTATCATTTCGATCTTTACAGGGTGTCTTCGTTCGAGGAGCTTGAAGACATGGGGTTTGCCGACTATTTTGATGAAGATGCTTGTTGCTTAATCGAGTGGCCAGGCATTGCAGAAGCTTACTTGCCACCTCAACACAAGTATTGCACAATTGAGATCACCGCAACGGGACGTGATGTGGTGATTCGATAAGATGATTATAAAGAGGGATGCAGCAGTGAAAAAATGGGTAGACAGATTCGTTTTAAAAGGAGTATTGGCTCTGTTGTTGTTGTGCTGTGTACCCTGTTCTTTTGCTGATTCTGTTTTTATTACAAAACTGCGTGTTATTCGCAAACCTCATCATTGGCAATTTGTATTTGATACAACAGCTCCTGTTGCTTGCCGCTCTCAAAACAGCTCCAATCCAGCGCAAATTGTGTTGGATTGTCAAGGGGTGCATCTGAAGAGTCTGTTTCCGGCAAGTTCGTATGCTTCTACGCCTGTTACCAAGATTCATGCCAGGCATGGTGCTCAAAATAACGTACAGCTGACTTTGGATTTGGATCATCCACTTGATCTGCATTTTTTTACATTGCCGGCAGTAGGATCTTATCAGAATAGATTGATTGTCGATTTACAAGGACACACAACGCATGCTATTGGTTTTGAGCCACAGCAGGTTCATGCAGCGCCTAAGCCGAAATATTATTTACCGTCTCATATCATTACAACAAACTCATTGTTGGAAAAGCGCGAACGCCAAGTGATTGTGGTGATTGATCCCGGTCATGGAGGAAAAGACCCTGGCGCTATTGGATTGCATGGCACACACGAAAAAGATGTGGTGCTAGCAATTTCTAAAGATTTGCAGCGTGATATTAATCATGTACCCGGGTTTAAAGCAGTCTTAACGCGCGACGGTGATTACTTTGTTTCATTGCGTGGACGTCTTGCGTTGGCGCGTCACTATAAAGCAGATATGTTTATTGCAATACATGCTGATGCGTACCGTGATTATGCAGCGCAAGGTGTTTCAGTATTTGCGCTATCGCAACGCGGTGCTACCGGTGAAGCGGCACGCTGGCTTGCGGCACGTGAAAACCAATCGGAATTAATGGGCGGTGTGGAATTACAAGACAAGAGTCAGATGTTGCAGTCGGTATTAATTAATTTATCACAAAGCGCGACCATTCGTTCCAGTTTACAAATAGGTGAGGATTTGGTGCACAATATTGGCCAGTTTGCGCAATTGCATCATGGCCATCAAGTGGAGCAAGCGGCCTTTGTCGTCTTAAAATCCCCGGATATTCCTTCTTTGTTAGTAGAAACAGGGTTTATTTCGAATCGTTTTGAAGAAGCGCGTTTGATGAGTTCAGACTATCAAAACCGCCTTGCGCAATCCATCGCAAATGGAGTGTGTGAATATTTTGAAAATAGCCCACCGCGTGGCACTGAGCTTGCTGCGCAACAAATGCATTATCGTTATGCACATTCATAAACTGGATCAACAGGTAGCGAACCAAATTGCTGCAGGGGAAGTGGTTGAACGTCCTGCGTCCGTTGTCAAAGAGCTCATTGAAAACAGCTTGGATGCAGGCAGTACGCATATTACAGTTGAGTTAAGCAAAGGTGGTTTAGAGCTCATTCGCATACGTGATAATGGCTCGGGTATTCATCCAGAGGATTTAGGTCTTGCCCTTGAGCGTCATGCGACCAGCAAGATTCAGCAGTTTGCAGACTTAGAGCACGTGGTGAGCTTAGGTTTTCGCGGTGAAGCCTTAGCCAGTATCGCCGCTATTTCACGCTTAAAAATAGCCTCATCGATAGAAGGTGCAGACTCTGGATACAGCATAGTAGCCGAAGGTGGGTATATTAAGGAACGCGATAAGCCGATAGCGCACCCTGTCGGTACAACAATTGAGGTGTGTGATCTTTTTTACAATACGCCAGCTCGACGCAAATTTTTACGCACAGAACGCACTGAATTTCAGTATATTGAAGCGATACTGCAACGCCTTGCTTTAAGTCGTTTTCAGGTAGCGTTTACACTTAAGCACAACGATAAAACGGTTATGGTAGCTGCTAAGGCTGCAACCCAAGCGCTACAAGAAAAACGCGTGGCGGATGTGTTGGGTAGTAGCTTTATGCAGGAAGCACTGGCCATTGAATTTGAAGCAGCTGGAATACGCATATGGGGTTGGATTGGCTTGCCCGGATTCACCCGCAGTCAAGCGGATATGCAGTATTTTTATGTGAATGGGCGCTTTATTCGCGATAAATTGCTCATGCATGCCGCACGCCAAGCGTATCACGATGTGTTATTTCACGGTCGTCATCCTGCGTATATTTTAAATTTAGAATGCGATCCGGCGATTGTGGATGTGAACGTGCATCCAACCAAGCATGAAGTGCGCTTTCGCGATTCGCGCACCATTCATGATGTGGTGTTTCGTGCGGTGCACAATGCGTTAGAGCAAGTGCGACCTGGTTCTGCATCGGGTGCCACAGAAAGTCCTGCAATAGAAGCGGTGGTGGAGCGGCCTGCAATTAAATTTATGCCTGAAGTAATGTCATCTAACCCAATAGTTCGGCAGGATAATTTTACATTTACAGCACGCGAGCAATTAAACAGTTATAAGAGATTTTATGATAAGGCTGAAGCACTCGCTGATGTGGCGGTTGCCAGCACCTCTACAGAAACGGATACTCGAAGTCAGCAAGCCCCTGCTCTGGGTACACCGATTGCACAGTTACACGATATTTATATTTTGTCGCAAACAGAGCAGGGATTGATTATTGTCGATATGCACGCCGCGCATGAGCGTATTGTGTATGAGCGCTTAAAAAAGCAACTAAATGAAACAAAGCTTGCGTGTGAGCACTTATTGATACCTTTAAGTATCACTTTAAATAATAAAGAAATGCAGTGTTGGCAAGAACATAATGGTGTTTTATTGAGTGTTGGGTTACACACCGAGCAAATGGGTGATCAGTGTATTGTGGTACGCGAACTGCCTTTATTACTTAAAAATAAAGATATAGCGCAATTGATTAAAGATGTATTGGCCGATTTAGTAGTACACAACCATTCACGGCGTTTAGAAGAAAGCATCAATGCTATTCTTGGAACGATGGCGTGCCATGCAGCGGTGCGTGCACACCATAAATTGACGATTACTGAGATGGCAGCGTTATTGCGCGATATGGAAACCACGGAAAACAGTGGTTGTTGTAATCACGGCAGACCAACGTGGACGGCCATTTCATTACACGAATTGGATAAGTTGTTTTTGCGGGGTAAATAAAGCGCT
>CAZFAA010000063.1:0-10444 GCA_964516605.1 uncultured Coxiella sp.
CAAGACGGACCAACACACTATTATCGGAATGTCAGTTTAATTCATGATCCAACCCCTCATTACCTACCTAAAAGTGCTTATGGCAATCCAGCATCTTATACTGTCGCTCGCCAAACCTATCATGTACTAGCCAGTGCACATGGCTACGATCAACGTGGTATTGGCTCGTGGTATGGTGAAAAATTTTCAGGCAGACTCACATCTACTCGTGAACTCTACGATCCTTATGCCATGACAGCAGCAAGTCCTACATTACCTATTCCCTGCTATGCACGCGTCACTAACTTAGAAAATGGACATTCTATTATCGTTAAAGTTAATGACCGCGGTCCTTTTGCACCCAATCGTATTATCGACCTATCTTATGCGGCGGCCATTAAACTGGGCTATCAACGCAAAGGGACCGCCCTTGTCGAAGTAGCTGCTAT
Source organism: uncultured Coxiella sp. (assembly GCA_964516605.1). Taxonomy (GTDB): domain Bacteria; phylum Pseudomonadota; class Gammaproteobacteria; order Coxiellales; family Coxiellaceae. Next base: position 429 of record CAZFAA010000063.1, read on the forward strand.
TGACACCAATAACCCCAATGCACTGAACATCGCACCCACCGCACACAAACTCAATCATCCTGAACTGTACTTGCAAGTTGGTGTGTTTACGCAATACCCTCATGCGAATCACTTACAAAAGCAGCTGGCTGTCGCTTTATCTAAAAAAGCTTTTATTGAAACTGCAAGCCACCATCATCGCAAGTTCTATCATGTTGAGCTAGGCCCGTTGCGCGGCGTCAGTGAAGCAGATGATTTGCAGGCACGCCTTAAAAGAGCTGGTTTTCATGATGCCATCAGCGTAGTACGTTAGAAATACACGGTATTATGTACTTTACCCTCGCAACCCTATCGGCTAGACTTGGGCTCTGTCGCAGCGATTCACGCCGAGTATTCAGCTAGTAGGGAAACATCATGAAAACAGCCGTAACAGTAACATGGAAAGATGTGCTGGTAGCCGAAAAAGAAAAACCATATTTTAAAGAGATTTTGGCATTTTTAAACAATGAATATAAAAAAGGAAATACAGTCTACCCGCATAAAAAAGATATTTTTAACGCATTAAAGCTTACAGAATTTCATGACGTAAAAGTGGTGATTATTGGTCAAGATCCCTACCATGGACCTAAACAAGCACATGGTTTAAGCTTTTCAGTACCCGCAGGTGTGCGTCCACCACCTTCACTAATTAATATCTATAAAGAAATTCATACCGATTTAGGTTATGCAATCCCTAAGCACGGAAATCTTGAGTATTTTGCACAGCAAGGTGTTTTATTATTAAACTCGACATTAACCGTGCAAGCACACAATCCTGGCTCCCACGCTCAGATCGGCTGGCAGCTCTTTACGGACCGCATTATTGAGGTATTAAATGATCACCCACGGCCGATTGTGTATTTACTATGGGGTTCTTACGCACAAAATAAACAACCCATTATTGACGCGACCAAGCACTATATCCTAACTGCACCGCATCCATCACCACTATCCGCTCATCGTGGCTTTTTTGGTTGCCGTCATTTTTCAAAAGCCAACCAACTACTCAAAAAAGCAGGACGTGAGCCCATTGATTGGGATAATAACAAAGTCATTATTTAGATAAGCCTCATTCAATAACATGTAGCGTGCAGATTGACAGATGCAGACTAGCCCGCTAAATTATGCCGGTATAATTTTTTGCCGAGATGGTGAAATTGGTAGACACGCAAGCTTCAGGTGTTTGTGGGGGCAACCCCGTGGAGGTTCAAGTCCTCTTCTCGGTACCATTTTCTAATGAGTAGCAACTATGTCTAAAATACGTATTCTACAATTTCCAGATGCACGTTTGAGATCAATTGCAAAAAAAGTGACTGACTTTACAGATCCTATACTGCAACGCACTATCGATGACATGTTTGAAACACATTATGCTGCGCAAAATTGTGCAGCATTAGCTGCTACACAGCTTGATTTAGTTAACCCGCCACATGTAACTGTTATTGATTTTTCTGAAACTAAAAATCAACCACTGTGCCTGGTTAATGGCCAAGTTATTGCACATGAAGGCACACATACAGAAGAGGAAGGCTGCATGTCGGTTGGTTGTGATATCAATGCAGGAGTCTACGACAAAGTTACACGCGCTGCTAAAATCAAAGTACTGGCCTATGACCGCCATGGCAAACGTTTGGAATTTGAAGCAGATGGTTTTATGGCGAAATGCATCCAGCATGAATTGGATCATTTAAACGGTAAATTATTCATCGATCATCTGTCTAAATTAAAACGACTGCGCATCGAAAAAAAACTAACAAAATTAAAAAGGCAAAAAAACAATTAATCTATTGCCGCCATGCCTCAAACCTTACTACCCCCTTAATCATAACTGAGTGCTTTTAATTTAATAATGTGATGCTCTGAATATCCGACCATTGCGGCCTACCAATTCCTGGCACATGCTCTCCCAATGTGAGTGGCGTTATAACGGTTTTACCGATCACAGCACGCCCTGAACGCCCATTTTGATGCACATGCAAGCCCCACGAATCTTGAAACACATAACTGCGACCATGATACCGCCCCACATACAACATCACATGCCCCTCCAAACCTACCAAAGTTAAAAAAGGTTTGCCTTGCGTCTGCAAGATGTGTTGCTTATCACTCAGTGATTTATCGCCAAGATAAATATAATGACCCATAGCTTTTTGCTCATCTGAGCTCCGTGGCAACATCCGTCCAACTGGCGTAAAAAATGAAATCATAGTCAATGAGCAATCGCGAAAATTATAATAACCACCCCAATCATAAGGCTGACCCAACATCTGCGTTATAATCTGCAGCGCATGCTTTGGTGTCATACTCAACGGAAAGAAAGTCCAAACAGAGTGCGGAGAATTGACCGCAATGAAACGTGCTGTTTGCAAAAAACCTGCGACAGGCACTAATAATTTTCCATGAGACACTGGGAAAATCTGACCAATCCGCGAATCAAATAAAAAATGCTGACGGTAGTGTAATCCCACATTGTCTCGAATAATCGCCGCAAAACGATGACGAGGGTAATGGTGTATAAATTGATGCGACACCAGTGCCATATCACGCGCATCAATCCAACCCATCCCGCCATCAAATACCACAAAAACCCAATGCCAATCGGGCGTATACTCAAGCACTGCCACAGGATGACCCACCCATAACTTTTGTGCCTGATTCATATCGAAAGGATAACCATTACCCGCTTTCCTATAATCTTTAAACATCGGCAACACGGAAGGCAGAGCACGCACATTGGTTTCGCGAATAATAATTGCTGCATGTTGCTTAGCAGGAATCGCGTGCCTCCATTGGCTGAACAAATTAGTTATCAGGTTTGAATTGTAGGTTTTAAAATTACTCGCATAGAGCGTATTGCCTAACATAAACTGTCGGCAATTTTGAAAATTTTGCTGTATGCGCATGTATTGCTTCTGGCTTTTAAGGTATTGAGGGTCCCATACCGCAAAAAACCCCCTCAAATAACTATGAGCCTGACGCTGTTGCACAGACCATGGGAGTAAACGTTGTGTAGCAGTAGCCGGGTCAAGTTTGAACACATTAATATTCGTATAAGGCTCGGCATCCAGGAGCGATATGGGGCTAGCCACACCTGCAACCATCACCATGAATAAACTTAAAAAAATTATGCCTTTAGTCATTTAATGCGAAAAATCCAATCAAATAAGCACTCTTTTTTCATCAAAAATAACCTTCAGATGAATCGTCTGACTGCGTTCTGGGCCTGTGGAAATCAAGGCCACTGGCAACTGACATAATGCTTCAAGCCGGCGCACGTAGGCACGTGCATTCTCAGGCAGATCGTTAAATTCAGTGATTCCATAAGTGGACTGTTGCCACCCCGGGATCTCTTCGTATAACGGCTCACAAGCTGCAAAATCATCCGCATCCAATGGTGGGTATAAAATTTCTTCACCTTTAAAGCGATAAGCCGTGCAAATGCGAATCGTTTTAAACTGATCTAACACATCCAGCTTAGTTAACACCATAGCCGACAAACTGTTTACCAATAGCGAGTGACGCATGATTGGCACATCAAACCAACCACAACGGCGTGGGCGGCCTGTAACAGAACCAAATTCTTTGCCTTGTGATGCCATAAGCGCGCCTTCTGCATTTTGCTGCTCTGTCGGAAAAGGTCCTGCGCCAACGCGCGTCACATAAGCTTTAGTAATGCCATACACCTCATCAATGTAACGTGGCCCAACACCGGTACCCGTTGATACAGCGCCAACCGTTGTGTTGGATGATGTCACGTAAGGATAAGTACCCAGATCAATATCTAGCAACGCACCTTGCGCTCCTTCAAACATAATGTTTTTGCCTTGCTGTTTGTACTCTGCTAAGCATTGATTCACATTCGCTATCATCGGCACAATAATTTGCGCTTGCTCTAGTAATTGCGCATACACTTCATCAGCATCAATCGATTTTGTTTGGTAGAGTTTTTCAAGTTGAAAATTTTGATACGCAGCCAATTCATACAGCTTAGTTTTCAAGCGTTCAGGATGCGCTAAATCGGCTACATGCAACCCACGACGCGCTATTTTGTCTTCATAGCAAGGACCAATACCACGCCCTGTCGTACCAATTTTATGCTCACCGCGCTGGCTCTCACGCGCTTGATCAATGGCTACATGATAAGGTAATAATAAACTGCAAGCAGGACTGATGCGCAGACGCTCTTCAACACAAATACCACGCTCCATTAGTTCACCCATTTCTTGCAATAAAGCTGTCGGCGATAGCACCAACCCATTACCAATCATACAGATTACGTGATCGTGCAATATACCTGAGGGAATTAAACGCAGAACAGTCTTACGGCCATCGATGATTAATGTATGACCTGCATTGTGCCCACCTTGGTACCGTACAACAGCCGATACTTGGTCAGTCAGTAAGTCAACTACCTTCCCTTTACCCTCGTCACCCCACTGCGTGCCTATAATAACAATATTTTTAGCCATCAACATTCCTTCCGGTACATCTAAAAGAGGCGATTATACATGGGATTCCAAGGAGGGGAAACAACATCAATAATGATTAGAAAATGCTGATCTGTTTAAATAAACGGGTTGTAGAATAAGAATAAACAAAAGAGCAGAGCTATTTAATTTTGATAAATTCCTGCATTAGTTTAAATCCTATTCTTTACGCCCCCCACCCTTTAGCGGTATGGATTATTGTGAATACACTACTTTCCTTTTTGCACAAAATACTTAAAAAAATCACTCTGTGGTCTTAAGACCATCACACTACCAGGCTTGTTAAAAATCATGCGGTACGCCTCAAGACTTCGATAGAACTCATAAAAATGAGGATCCCTACTATACGCTTGACTGTAAATTTGACCTGCTTGCGCATCACCTGCTGCACGTATCACCTGGGCTGCAGCAGTCGCTGTTGCCAAATCAACCACAACTTGCTTATCAGCTTGAGCCATAATCACTTCTTGCTGAGCACGACCCTGCGCACGGTGTTGCGTTGCCACTTGCTCACGCTCAGTGCGCATGCGTTGAAATACTGACTCTTGTACCGTCTGCGGTAAATCAATACCGACAATACGCACATCCACCACAGAAATACCTAAATTTGCTGCACTTTGTTCAGCCTGATTTTTTAATAATGTCATCAGGTCAACGCGCTGCCCTGAAATAACATCTTTAATAGTGCGTTTACCAAACGCAGCACGCAACGTACCATTAATCTTTTGCTGCAATAATTGTTCGGCACGTACATCATAACCGCCCGTGCGCGTGTAAAATAATGGTAAATTATCAATACGCCATTTAGCATAATACGAAACCATCACATATTTTTGCTCAGCTGTTAAAATACGCTGCGAATCAACATTCATTGTTTGCAATTTAACGCTGAATGGATACACGGTTGTAATAAAGGGCATTTTAGCATGCAATCCTGGTTGCATCACTTCAGCTTGCCCCGTTTTAAGGTCGGTAACAATTTCCCCTAATTTTAACAAGATAGCGCGCTGCCCTTCTGATACAGTAAATAACGATGACATTAAAACCAACGCCACAATGACAATGAGCACTACAAAAAGATAGGCTTTATGTTTCATGATTACCCCCCGGTCTTATCGAGATTGAGAACCGAATAACTGGCTTGTGCTTTATCCTCCAGTTGAGATGACGGCGTAACATTATTTAGTTTAAGTGGCACAACACTCGGTAGGCGTGTTTGATCGGACGCCGCGTCCGGTATCAACGTTTGTGCTTTGAGCATTTGATCGAGTGGTAAATACAATACGTTTTTATCGTTCGAATCAATAATGACATTGTGCGTATGTGATAAGACATCCTGAACCGTACCTAAATACATGCGTGCACGCGTCACCTCAGGTGTCGCTAGATACGGTTTGAGCATCGCATTATATCGCGCCACATCACCTTGCGCCTGCAATACAACTTGCTGTTGGTAGGCTTGTGCTGATTGTTGCAGCTTGGCAATATTGCCCTTAACTTCTGACGTCACTTTACGTGCATACGCCTCACCCTTATTAATAAAACTTTGCTCATCTTCACGTGCCTTAATCGCATCATCAAATGCGTCCGTTACAGCTTCGGGCGGTTTTGCTGGTAGCAAACGCACATCCGTAACTTGCAAACCCATTTTATAAGCGGCCACCGTAGCTGACAGCTGCTTGGCCACATCATCACTTAAGGCCGCACGGCCTGTCGTTAAAATAGAATCCAACGTCATCTGCCCAACGGCTTGACGCAGTGCGCTGGCTGTAGCTTTTTGCAAAGAACTCACAGGATCATCCGCATTAAATAAAAATTCACGCGGGTCATCAATGCGGTATTGAATTGCCAACGCTACGCTAACAATATTCTCATCTTGAGTGAGCATTTCCGATTGATACTGAAAATTGCGAATTTGTTGAATATCAATTTTTGTCGCATCTTCAATAAAAGTGGGTAACCAATGGGGGCCTGCACCAACCGTCTCAACATAGCGTCCAAACCTTAACACCACAGCTTGCTGCGCTTGATCCACAATGTATATACCTGACAGCCCCCACAGTAGAACCAATAATGCCACAATACCCCATATCCAACTGGATGTGATATTAAAGCCATTATTTTTAGTCCCATCACCTTTTTTATTATTTAAAAAATCATGCAATAATTTCAGTAGATCAGGGGGGCCTTGTGGCTTGCGCTCCCAAGGATTTTTTTCATCGGCCATTATGGACTCGCTTGTGAAACTAAAACACTATCTTAAGCGGTTATAGGTGGTGCTCGCAATACATATCGAGAATCCCGATATTTATCAATGCGGCAAAATTTGAAAAAACAGCTTTTCGCGCAATCGCAATTCCAAGACCCAGCCTTCTTCGCTGACTTCCTCGCTCTGAACTAAACGCATTTTGTATAAGCGATTACGCAGCGCTGCTTGATCTGCGGTTAATTGAATCGTTTGGTGCAACATTTTACCACCTAACAATTCACCAATCGCATCAACCAATAAATTCATACCCAAGCCAGTTTGTGCTGATACCCAGACACGATAAGGCCGTCCCGTATTATCCCGATCCACTCGCGCTGTCGCATCGGGTAATAAGTCAATTTTGTTATACACAATCAGCTGCGGCACGTCACCTGCCCCAATTTCAGTTAAGACCGTATTCACTTCATGTAAGGTGTCTTCATAATGTTCCGATGCACGATCCACCAAGTGAATTAATAAATCCGCTTCACGCGTTTCCTCAAGCGTTGCGCGAAAGGCAACAATCAAATCATGGGGTAAATCACGAATAAAACCGACTGTATCAGCTAGGACCACGCTATCCAATCCTTCAATAATCAGATTGCGCAGTGTCGGATCCAATGTGGCAAACAACTGGTTCTGCACATAGACTTGTGCTTTGGTCAGCAGATTAAATAGAGTCGACTTACCGGCATTGGTGTAACCAACTATAGAAACCGCTGAAATCGCAGATTTTTGACGTGCACGGCGTCCCTGTTCACGCGTTTTCAATACTTTAGCTAAACGCTTGCGAATGTTACTGATGCGCACATTAATCAAACGCCGATCTGTTTCCAGCTGTGTTTCACCTGGCCCACGCAGTCCAATACCACCCTTTTGCCGTTCCAAATGCGTCCAGCCTCGCACCAAGCGCGTACTCATGTGTTCAAGTTGAGCCAGTTCAACTTGCAGCTTACCCTCATAGGTACGAGCGCGCTGCGCAAAAATATCTAAAATTAATTCACTGCGTGTCACAACACGGCAACCCAGCATATCCTCAAGGTTACGCCCTTGCGCCGGCGTTAAGTCATGATTAAAAATTACGACATCTGCTGCATGAAAATCGATCTGTTGCTTAATTTCAGAAGCTTTACCCGAACCCACAAAATATTTCGGCTCAGGCTGATCTTTATTCGCCGCGATCACACTCAAAACGGTCAAACCTGCTGAGTTCACAAGCTCGATAAACTCTTCCAACGCCCCCGCAACCGTTTGTTTAAAGAAGTCAATATGAACCAAAATTGCTCGCTCACCGCCTTTGTGACCTTCTAAAAAAAACTCTGCCATAGATTATTTGAGTTCCTGTAATTGCCCGCCCACTAGCTGTAACACGCGGTCATGCTTTTTCGCTAATTCACGGTTGTGTGTCACCATAATAAAACTCGTATTAAAATTTTTATTCAGCTCCATCATTACATGAAATACATGATCGGCTGTCTCCTGATCTAAATTACCTGTTGGCTCATCCGCAAGTACACAAGCAGGTTCCGTAACTAACGCACGTGCAATGGCAATACGTTGACGCTCACCACCAGACAATTCACCAACACGATGCATCAAGCGATTTTTAAGCCCAACCTGCTCAATTAAAACAGACGCTTTAGCTTGTGCAGCACGATGTGACAAGCCACGAATTAATAGAGGCATCGCGACATTTTCCAGCGCATTAAATTCGGGTAACAAATGATGAAATTGATAAATAAATCCAATCTGTTGGTTGCGAAACGTGCAGCGCTCATTTTCACTCATAGACAGCATGTTGCGTCCTGAAATAAGCACCTCTCCACTGGTGGGCTGATCCAATCCACCCAAAATTTGCAGTAAAGTTGTTTTGCCGCTGCCGGATGCACCAATGACCGACACACATTCACCCATCTTTACATTGAGCGCAATATTTTTTAACACTTCAATTTTCGAATTCACATCGACATAAACTTTCGACACACTGTGACAATGCAGTACAAACTGATTACTCATAACGTAATGCCTCCGCCGGCTGGGTACGAAAAGCAAGCCACGCTGGATACAATGCTGCAATTAAACTTAAAACAATCGCCACCAGTGAAACAATCACTACATCACCGAGCTCAATCTTAGACGGTAAGTAATCAACGAAAAATACAGACTCTTGCAAAAGTTTTACATGAAATGTCGCTTGATACCAATTGACTATGGCCGTGGCATAGTGCGCCAACAGTAATCCACCTACCAAACCAATCAGCGTGCCAATCACGCCCACTATTAAACCTTGCACAATAAACGTACGTAAAATCGTCGCCGGTTTTGCACCCAAGGTGCGTAAAATCGCAATATCCGCACGCTTATCATTCACAACCATCACCAGTGTCGCAACCAAATTAAATGCCGCTACAGCAATAATCAGTAATAAAATCACAAATAAAATCGTCTTTTCCATGTAAATTGCCTGAAAAAAAGCGCCATTGGTTTGCGTCCAATTGGTAACTGTAAAATTAGACGGTAAACGTTGCTGAATCAGCTCACCCACCGTTGCAACTGCATACATATCATCTAAATTGACATCCAATCCATTCGTACCTTGACCAGGTGGAAAAATACGCATCGCATCAGGCATGGCCACAAACGCATACGCTAAATCAAATGCAAATGCATCGCTACCGTGAAAAATACCACTGACCGTAAAACGCCGATAACGTGGAAATACACCAGCTAATGACTCACTCATGCCAGGAGTAAATAAGGTAATTTTATCGCCAATCGTTACATTCAAATCATCCGCTAAGGTTTTACCGATGATAATATTAAATGCACCAGCTGTTGCAATGCTATCCAGACTTCCCGCTACCATTTTTTGCGATAACTTTGATACTTGGTTTTCTTGACTCGGTAGAATACCCTTAACATCAAGACCATATACCTGACCGTCTTTCATGATAATCGCTTTACCACTGGCAAATGGCGCTACACCAGTGACTCGTGGAATTTGGCTGATTTGTTTTGCCATATCCTGCCAGCTGCCCTGAATATCGCTGCCTGTCAAAACTTGAATTTGTGGAATGAGCGCAAAAAAACGCGACTTAATTTGATCGTTAAAACCGTTCATCACGGATAAAGCCGTAATCAGCACCATCACACCTAATGCAATACCGAGCATCGATGCCAATGAAATAAACGATACAAAGCCATTGCGCTTTTTAGCACGGGTATAGCGCAGACCAATATAAAATGCTAATGATTTAAACATA
>CAZFAA010000064.1:0-10239 GCA_964516605.1 uncultured Coxiella sp.
CACTCTGCAGGCATCAATTTGTTGGGTATAGTGATCGGCATTACATCCTGCTCTATATAGATCCTCTCTCAACGCTATACTTATTTCTGCACTGGATAACTGCTCTGTCGCAGCATGCATAAATGTTGCTAATATGTGCCTCGCCTCAGCAGAACGAGCTGCTTCAGGCATAAGCCAGGTTTTCATGATCACAAACCAGGTATGTGGATCTTGGGTTTTACGAATATTTAAAATATGTTCCAAATGATTTTTGATACGATCTTGGATAAAAAGCGATAGACCACCAACTGGAAATATCAGAGTATGCGATTGCGCAGAATACTGCGGCAAATAAAGAGTAGAAAATTGTAATGCATCCATCAGTGCATGCCGCACTCCAGTATGACAAATTGCCCAACCTGCTTCTGCAGAACCTCCTAACGAACAATCGTAAGCATATAATCCTTTGATGAGCAAATATAAATGATAGAGGCGTTGTTGCCGCTTTGTTTTCTTTTCAGATGCAACATTCTTAAAATAGCTATTTGAAGAATCACTTAATACAGTAACAATACAGTAAAAAATTCTTTTTAATGAGAAAGTATCACGACATATCGTTTGAGATGAACGCAGGTAAAATTCAAGCTGATCAAATTCATCTGGGGTTTCACGACAGCGCATTGCAATATAATTGCAGACATGCTCTACATCACGCAGGACCTCTGCAGGCGCTTCACCTTGATAATTGGAAGCCAGTGCTTGCATGACAGCATTTTTAAAAATCTTAAAAAGCTTTTCTAAATCAATAGCAGAATCTAGCACGGAGTCTGCAGAAAATGTGCGGGGGAAAACTTTGTCAAAGCAAGTTGCTAAAAAACAGGCGATTGCTGCATCGTAGGACGTATCATGTACTCCATCCGCAGTATTCGCTAACGCCCCCAATGCCGTCACGTTTGGCATAAATCACACCCGTACAGAACAATACTTATTTACATTACAAATCGACGCTACCATAGCATATTGTTCTGTATTTTATAAGATAAATCAGGCACTGCTGACAAGTATTACCTATCTTGGAATAGACCTTCCTGCTTACCGTGTACCGCTTGATAATACTGCTCCACTCCATGCTCCAGCGATGTGAACGGCGCAGTATAACCCGCCTGGCGCAGGGCCGTAATATCAGCTTGTGTATACGCTTGATACGCGTCTTTTAATTTCTCGGGGAACGGCACGTATTCGAGGGAACCTGAACCATGCAGTCTTAAAAGCGTTTTAGCAATCAGATTAAACGGTTGCGCCTGCCCGGTGCCTAAATTAAAAATACCAGATTTATCACGGTGATCCATAAACCATAAATTCACAGCCACCACATCATCGATAAACACAAAATCACGCCGCTGTTCACCATCGGCATAGCCGTGCGATCCTGCAAATAATTTAACATTACCGGTCTCTCGCAGTTGATTCATCAAATGAAACGCCACACTGGCCATACCGCCTTTGTGCTGCTCATGCGGACCGTAGACATTAAAATAACGAAATCCAACAATTTGCGAGTCTGCTGCCGTTAAATAGGGTCTGACGTATTCATCAAATTTCCATTTTGAATAACCGTACACATTCAACGGACACTGCTGCCAATTTTGATCATTAAATTCTTGAGAATCGCCGTATACCGCAGCACTGGATGCATATAAAAAAGGAATATGGTGGTGTAAACAATAGTGCAATACTACTTTTGAATACTCATAATTGTTTTGCATCATGTAACGGCCATCCCATTCGGTTGTGACCGAACATGCACCCTCATGGAACACCGCTTCAATCGGTTCGCCAAAAGAATCATTGCGCTTCAAACGCTCGAGAAAATCCATGTAATCGCTATAATCCACATAACGACCTGCGGCTAAATTTTTAAACTTATGCCCATCAGTTAAATCATCCACCGCCAAAATATTAGTGATGCCTCGTCGATTAAGTCCTTTAATAATATTGCTGCCAATAAATCCTGCAGCACCGGTTACGATAATCATATTTTTTCCTCGACAGCCGCTTGGATTTTCTCAATCAGTGATGTAGTTGACAAGCCACCAATAAAGTCCAGCACAATCACAGAGCCACCGTGCGCCAGTACTTCTTTATGCCCTGCTATCTGTTCGACTTGGTAATCGCCCCCCTTCACTAACACATCAGGCAAAATCTCGCTAATCAAACGCTGTGGTGTTTCTTCTGAAAAAGACACCACCCAATCGACCGAGCGCAATCCTGCCAAAATACGCATACGCTCATCAATAGGATTAAAGGGGCGGTGGTCACCTTTGAGCCCCTTAACCGAGTAGTCATCATTAACGGCTACGATCAACCGATCACCCAAGCCCTTGGCTTGTTCCAAATAATGTATATGCCCCGAGTGTAAAATATCAAAACAGCCATTTGTCATTACAATTTTTTCACCAGCCGCATGCGCATCCTGCACCATCTGGATCAAATCCTGTTGTGTGACAATACCCAATGACGATGTATTTTTTTTCTTGAGCGCATGGCGTAATTCCGCAAGTGATGCCGTGGCCGCACCAAGCTTACTCACCACAATTCCAGCCGCCGTATTCGCGACAAATACCGATTGTTGCATATTATTGGAAAAGGCATACATGGCTGCAAATACAGCCACCACAGTATCACCCGCGCCTGTTACATCAAATACAGTCTGTGCGCGCGTTGGCAATAAGAACGGCTCTTTATCGCGCTCAACCAATAACATGCCGTCTTTACCAAGCGTGATCAACAACGCTTGCAAACCGGCTTTTTCTATTAGTGGTATGGCACGCTCAATCATGTCTTCATGGGTTTTACACACACCCACCATGTTTTCAAATTCTTTACGATTGGGAGTTAATAAAGTCGCATGACGGTAATGCATCACGTCATCTGTTTTTGGATCAACAAAAATTGGTTTATTGAGTTGGCGTGCTCTATCAATAAAATCGCTAGCATGTGCCAACGTACCCTTTGCATAATCCGATAAAATGACTGCATCTGCTACACTTAATGATTTTTGATATTCTGTCAGCAAACTGCTGGCATCAACATGCTGAAAATCTTCTTCAAAATCCATGCGAATGAGTTGTTGATTGCGCCCAATCAAACGTAATTTCGTCACCGTTGGCTGATTGGGTACAACACCAAAATGGCAAATCACCTTTTTTGCTTCAAGCAATTCGCGCAGTTGCTCCGCTTCAGCATCACAACCAACAAAGCCAAATAACTCAACATTTGCACCCAATGCCGCAATATTTAACGCCACATTCGCAGCACCACCTGGACGTAATTCACAATCTTGCACCTTAACAACTGGGACCGGCGCTTCAGGCGAAATTCTCGATACATCACCGTACCAATACCGATCGAGCATCAAATCACCCACAACAATAATGCGTTGTTTTGAAAAATCAGGTAACACAATATTGTTTAAATAATGATCCACTGTTTTATTCCCTACTTACAACTAAATTAGGAATTTTACACTTTTTAAAGTATAAAATCGTATGAAAGTGGAAATGTAATAGATTAAGACAAGTGAGTCAAATATACCGCTCGCCTTGACGATGACATAGCGACACGGGTTCCCTCACACCCTATTCTCTGCTAAAATTCGCCGTTCTGTTATTGAAGGATATCACTATGAATATCACTATTTTTGGCTCAGGTTATGTTGGCTTGACCACAGCAGCTTGTTTTGCGCAAATGGGCAATCATGTGGTATGCGTAGATATTAACCAAACCCGCATTACTGAACTGAATAATGGCGCATGCCCTATTTTCGAGCCCGGCTTAAGCGATTTACTGCACACTAATCTTGTCGCAAAACGCCTTGTATTTACTGGTGATGCAGAATATGGTATCGAACACGGTGAGATTATTTTTATTGCTGTTGGCACACCGTCACAACCTGATGGGTCTGCAAAATTAGATTATGTGCTAGATGTAGCCTGTACAATTGGTACCTATATCAATTCTTATAAAGTGATTGTCGATAAATCAACTGTTCCCGTTGGTACAGCTGATAAAGTATATGCACACATCACCAAACAACTTACACGACGTCATGTCAGCATCCCTTTTGATGTTGCATCGAATCCTGAATTTTTAAAAGAAGGTGGCGCTGTAAACGATTTTCTCAAGCCAGATCGCATCATTGTTGGCGTTGAGAGCGAGCAAGCTGAGACAAAACTGCGTGCATTGTATGCGCCGTTTAATCGCAATCACGACAAACTAATCGTCATGGATATTCGCTCCGCAGAACTCACCAAATACGCCGCCAATGCTATGCTTGCGACCAAAATTAGTTTTATGAATGAAATGAGTCGCATTGCTGAACGTGTCGGTGCTGACATCGAGAAAGTACGGCTTGGCATCGGATCCGATTCACGCATTGGTTATTCGTTTATTTATCCTGGCTGTGGTTACGGTGGCTCATGCTTTCCAAAAGACGTGCAAGCATTACAACATACAGCTGAAGAACACGACTACAAACCCAGTATTTTGCAGGCTGTACACACTGTAAATGAGCGTCAAAAATTAGTACTCTTAGAAAAAATTCACCGTCATTTCGGTACCAATCTGCACGGCAAACATTTTGCGATATGGGGTCTGGCATTCAAACCGAATACAGATGATATTCGTGATGCACCCAGTCGTGTGATTATGGAAGGTTTGTGGCAAGCTGGCGCGAGCATCAGTGCTTACGACCCTGAAGCTATGGATGCAATTCATACAGCCTACGGTGAACGCCACGATTTAAGACTTTGCCAGCAACCAGAACACGCTTTAAAGCAAGCTGATGCCTTGATTGTCATCACAGAGTGGATGGCTTTTCGCAGCCCCAATTTTGATCTGATTAAGCAACAACTCAAATCACCTGTCATTTTTGATGGGCGTAATTTGTATGACCCCGAACATCTAGCAGCCCTCGGTTTTGATTATTACGCGATTGGGCGGGGTAAACAGGTGGCGCAGGTTGAAGAGGCAGTTGGGGTATAGTTGAAAATCGGTACACGGTAAACGAATCGTGTCACTGCGTGACGTATTTTAATAATATACCTTTTTGAAACTATTCCAATTTGAAAAACGGCCAAAAAATGAGTAACTGTCACATCAAGTCTGAACTTCTACAATTTAGTTGAGAATCTTTTTGCAAGGTTAAAACATTTTCGTAGCATTGCGACAAGGTTTGAAAAATTAGCCCGAAATTTTAAAGCATTTGTTTACATCGCATGTACATTTATTTGGCTTAAACTGAAATGAAGACACGCCCTAATATTTCTGTACCTCATCAATTATCAGATTATATTGAAAAGGATCTTTACTGCATTGATAAAGCTGTAAATGATGCAAATCACTACTTGAAGAAACTACGCTTTCTATCTCATTTCTATTATCGTTAGAAATCATGCAGCCAAAATAAATCCCCCTTATATCTAAAGGGCCAAACTTATAATCATAATAATCATTAGAACTGCATTCTTCCGGAAGAAAAACTCTATATTCATTTTCATAAGACCATATCTCAGACTTACTGTAGATTATTTTTTTAATGAAATCTTGTAGATACTGTTCATTCGTATTGGTTATATCAAGAACTGGTTTTTTAGAACTATAACTCACTGGTAATAATAATCTAAATATACTTTCTTCATTACATGGATAAATGGAAAACGCACAACCTGTATGACCTTCTGCATAATGTGACCACATTAAATTCGATTTTATTTGATTCTTAGAAACACAAAATATGGCGTTTTTGTAAAAATCATTTTGAAGATTTTTGCGTGTCTCAGACTCGTTATATATTTTTTCAACATCCTTAATATAATCTTCAGTGAAGTATGAGTTCATTTTATCTTTTATTAATCCAGGGAAATATAATTTCTTAAGTTTATCTAAATCTATAGAAAATGAAATATCACAATCAAATGGATCATTAAATAATTTTGGAGATGAAAATCTAAAACTTAAATATTTTAATATTTTTAATGCTGTTTTAGCCGTAACATATTTAAAGAATAAATCACTCAAAAAAACCTCTCGAGCCAAGCTAGGAAAATAATTTTATAAATTTTTCTAATTTATCTTCAGTTATGATGTAAATATACTTAAAATCAAATTTGTGACCCCCATTAGTATTTTTATACTCATAAACACAATAATCGACTTTATGACATAAACCATCATCTTCATAGACATAAATATCAGCATTTGTAACTATTGCAGGAAAAATACGAAAATCAATTCTACCCTTTAATTCATTAGATAATACGCTGCATATCTTTTCTTCTAATGAAACCAAAGAATCTATCACCTGATTCGATCCTTTATAAACACCATCCTCTCTTGCTGTTTTATTATAGTATTTATTCCTAAAATCGCCTGTATTGCAATATCTCACTGTATTATTGCTACTATCATCAGAGATCATTATTTGTGGGTAGATAATAGGGTCTGGTAATATATAGTAGAATCCGTCTCTATATATTAATTGATCAAGGCGCCTGTAAAAGCAGCCTTGATGACTATTTAGGTATACACCATGATCAGCACTTTTAAATTCTTTTGATTTTCCATGAAGTGCCAAGAAAGTTTCTGATGAATTACACCCCTTACACTCTATCACAAAAATACTATTGCTCTGGAAATTACTTGCCTCTGGATAGGCAAAAACGTCAACTGGTTTGGATCCAGGCAGCTTAACATCATGATGTGAATTAAAATTTTTGTCTCTGAAAATTTCATGCACTCGTCTTTCTAAAGAAAACCCTTCCTTTTCCATTGACTTAATCAACTCATCTTCATCAATTATCATTATCTTTATCGACCATTATTAAAAATCAAATAAACAGTTCACAGCAGAGTCACTGAACTGACGCCCTGCTTCGATGTATTCTATCACGGTGCGTGTCGATTTCCAGCGACCATGGCGTTGAATGGCTGGCATGGAAGCCCCTTTTCTGGCAGCTTCTGTTGCAAAGCCTCGTCTCAAAGAGTGCGCTGAATACTGATCAGCATTAGCCAGCCCTACTTCTTTTGCTAATAGTTGAATGATGCGATTGACCTGAAATCCTGAAATCCCCTTATTCATGACATTGCCTATTTTTGAAACCCAGCGAAATACAAAGCCTGACCACTGACATGATGCTTGGCGCCAGTCAATCAGAGCTCTCACCGGACAGCGGTCCTCATTACCGAACGGTATAATCACTTTCTGGCCGTCGCCTGCTTGATCGGTCTTGGATCTGGGTAATGTGATGACCACCCCATCACCCTCAAAAGACACCTGCTCCCACTTGAGAGCTACGAGCCCTGAACGACGAAAGGCGCCAAAGAAGCCTACGAGCAGCAGTGCCCTATTTCGGATATTGATTACTAGGTCCTGCTCTTTTAGGTATTGAGTGATCCAATCGAGATCTTTGAGTCGTAGTGCTAAGGCCTGACGCTTGGGCTTGCCATGCAAGCGCGCAATACCACGCATAGTCTTGGTGACTAGCGGTGAGTCGGTAGGATCTGAGAGGCCTTTTAGTTTCTGCCACTGGCGAATGGCTGTCAGACGCCGCGATAAAGTTCTTGG
Source organism: uncultured Coxiella sp. (assembly GCA_964516605.1). Classification (GTDB taxonomy): domain Bacteria; phylum Pseudomonadota; class Gammaproteobacteria; order Coxiellales; family Coxiellaceae. The sequence continues at coordinate 7,604 of CAZFAA010000064.1, forward strand.
GTTATGACGATAGGCTGAATCTAATAAATAGTCGAATGTGAATAACACATAAATATCGTTATTTCTAGAAGAAAAATGGATTTTTTGACCTTATTTTTGATAAAATATTGCAAGAATTTTTGGGGTTACCCCTAATAATCTTCCCGCGATTTTCCGGACACTCAACTCTTCATTTTACGCGACCAATTCAACCTTAGATGGGGCCTTGTAGTCAATAGCGGAATACATTCTCGTTGCGTTATAATACCCTTCAAGGTCTTTTTTCATTCGCTTGCTCATTGACCAACCCACCACGGAGCGTGAATGAATATCAATGATGATGGCTAAATACAACCAACCTTCATCAGTCGGAACATAGGTTATATCACCAGCCCATTTTTGGTTGAGCGCAGTTGTTGTAAAATCTCTATTTAAAATATTTTCAAAAACAGGATTATTATGCGTAGAATCGGTGGTCACTTTAAAATTTGCGCTTTGCTATTGCTTTGATGCCTAATTGTTTCATACGTCGTTCAACACGCGTATGACTGCAGGGTATAGATTACGCTTTCAAGGCACGGGTTATCCGTGGCGACTCATAACGTTGCTTGTTTTTCATTTGATCACCTCTTTGTTGCTTCATAGATTTTAACAAATCGGTGTCCGTTAATTTAGGGGAAGATTAATCTAATCGTTTACCGCTTATCGCTGACCGATTTTCATCAATGCCCCTCATCAAAATGCTCTTGCAGATTTTCAATTTGCTCTGCAACCAAATCAATATTTTTAAAGGTTGCAATATGAAAAATCGCGGCTCCCTCATGCACCATAGGCAAATTACTTTGACCGATAATAATTCCTGAAATAGGTGAATACAAACAATCTTCCGAAGTGTTTGTAGGATTGCCAATTTTAGCGAGCAATTCCCCTTTCTCAATACGCGCACCCAATATTTTTTTAGGCTGAATGATACCGCTTGAAGGCGCTCTGACCCAATAACTCGAACGCGCCACAGCCGAAGAGGTGATGTGTTTATCATGCTTACTAGGGCCTTCTAACATATTCAGTGTGTGCATGACATTAAGAATTCCTTTCACACCCGTCTTAATAGAAAATTCATCAAAACGTAATGCCTCCCCGGCCTCATACACTAAAAAAGGCAAATTTTTAGTCGTTGCATAGTCACGCAGCGAACCATCGCGCAGCTTAGAGTGCAACACGATCGGCGCATTAAATGCTTTGGCGAGGCTTTTAATTTTATCATCATCAATATTCGTTCTGATTTGCGGTAAATTAGAGCGGTACAAAGAGCCTGTGTGTAAATCAATACAATGCGTGCTTTTATTAATAATTTCATGCGCGATAATATACGCCAGTCTCGATGCTAAAGATCCTTTTTGCGAACCAGGAAAGGCACGGTTCAAGTCACGTCGATCCATCAAATAACGGTCTTGATACAAAAAACCATACATATTCATAATCGGAATCGCAATCAGCGTACCCGATAAACGATTAACTAATTTCTTTTTTAAAATACGCCGCACAATTTCAATGCCATTCACTTCATCACCATGAATCGCAGCTGTTAAACATAAAGTGGGGCCCGCACGACGTCCACACAGCACATGCACAGGCATCATCAAAGGCGTACTATCATAGAGGCTCGGCATCGGTATTAGAATGATCTTTTTTTCGCCCGGCGCTATTTTTTGGCCGTGTATCGTCAGCATGCTCATCCTCCCTATTCTGCCTTACCCTCGCAATACTATACCACTGGTGATTGATGGTGCGAAATTCAAAATGGGTTTATCCCTGATAACGACTACGATGATTAATGGGTTTAGCGTGTTTTACAATATGATCCACAATCATTCCCGCAATGTCTTGTTGACTGACTGTCTCAATGCCCTCAAGACCTGGAGATGAATTAATTTCTAGCACTAAAGGACCGCGTTTTGAACGCAGTAAATCGACTCCTGCCAAACTTAAGCCCATCACTTTAGCGGCTTTAACCGCAATCTCACGCTCAGCTTTGGTAATTTTAACCGGTGCTGCAGATCCACCTCGATGAATATTTGCGCGAAATTCTCCTAATTCTGCTGTGCGTTTCATCGCTGCAACAACTTTATCACCCACCACTAAACACCGCACATCTTCGCCTTTTGATTCTTTAATAAATTCCTGAATAATAATATTAGCATTTAAGCCCATCAGTGTTTGTATCACACTTTCTGCAGCTTTTTGCGTCTCAGCCAACACCACACCCACGCCCTGTGTACCTTCAATTAATTTAATCACCAGAGGTGGTCCGCCAACCAAATGAATTAAATCTTCGACATCATTAGGCGAATGTGCAAATCCTGTAACTGGCATATCTATACCACGCATAGCTAAAATTTGCTGTGAGCGTAATTTATCGCGTGAACGCGTAATAGCAATAGACGGATTAATTGAATACGTGCTCATGGCTTCAAATTGCCGCACGATAGCCGTACCATAAAACGTGCGCTTGGCGCCGATACGCGGAATAATGGCATCGAAATTTAAAATCTTATTTTGATAACGAATGCAGGGTTTTTTGGATGTAATGTCCATGTAACACTTCAGGTAATCCACCACCAGTGGCTCATGCCCTTTTTGCTTAATCGCTTCCACCA
>CAZFAA010000065.1:0-10137 GCA_964516605.1 uncultured Coxiella sp.
TAGCAGGTTCGAATCCTGCAGGGCGTGACAGCCTTGTTCAGAATTGAATAAGTTAAATATCGTTTTATGGTGGGTGTAGCTCAGTTGGTAGAGCCCCGGGTTGTGATCCCGGTTGTCGTGGGTTCGAATCCCATCACTCACCCCATTTTTAAAGTCGTATAGGTGAATGAGATGTCTTCAGGTTTTATTGAAGCAATACGACAGAATCACAGTACGCGCGTCGCTGCTTACCTTCTTGCAGGCGTTGATCCTAATTTTACTGAAGATGCTGATCGCATCACGCCACTACATCATGCGGCACAATTTGATAATTGCAACGTTGTTGAGATGCTCATTATTGCCGGTGCAGACATTTTTGCTGTAACGCCTTATGAAAATCTAACACCCATCGAAGTAGCATGTGCCAACGACAATTGGAATGTTGCGGCATTACTTGGGCATCATCAGCAGTTTTTGTATTTATTATGCTTGTTTGCCTGTTACACAAATTGGTGTGTAGAATAGCAGCATGCTACCTGTTGAGCGCTCACCTTATTCTTTAGCTTGGCGATTATCGCTTCCCGTATTATTTGCCTATTTGCCGCTGGGTATTGTTTTTGGCTTAATGAGTGCGCAGTTGCAGGAGCCTTGGTATTTTGCGCCATTAATGAGTGTTGTGTTGTATGCAGGAGCGGTGCAATTTATTGCAATTGGTTTGATGGCTGTTCACGCGCCTTATCTTACTATTTTTTTATCCACTGTTTTTGTTGCATTGCGTAATGCGTTTTATGGTATTTCATTACAAAAGCGTTTCGATGTGAGCTGGCCTACTAAGTTGTATCTCATTTATGGGTTAGTGGATGCAAGCTACGCCATATTATTGACTACTCCATCTTATGAAGATCCTGCGAAAGATAAAAAATTTTGTGTTATTTTAACTACATTGTTGTGTGTATATTGGGTGTCTGGCTCGCTCATTGGTGCATTGTTTGCAGAAAAATTAGCAGGTTTAGAGGGGCTTGAATTTGTATTAATTGCTTTTTTTGTGGTGTTGGTCTTGGAGCAGTATTTAAAATATCAAAACATATCAACGATTGTGATCGCTCTAATAGCTTGTGCGATTGGATATGCATTATTTTCAATGAATATGTTGCTTCCAGCGATCGGAATATGCTGTTTGATATTCATATTTAAGTTTTATTGGAGCCAATACCGTGCTTGATCCGTGGTATGTAGTAGTGGTTCTTCTCTTACTGTTTGCAACAGTTTTTTTAGCACGCGCCTTACCATTTTTCTTTGGTAAACGTATAGCAGATAATCAGCTTTTAAATTATTTAGGCGAACGTTTGCCGGTCTGTGTATTTGTATTGTTGGTTTTATATTTAATGATGGCGATGGCGCATCCTGAGCATGGACGTAATGTGCCGTGGCAGTTGATTGCGATTGGCATTGTTATTTTAGTACATTTACGTTGGCGTAATATTACGGTGAGTGTATTAAGTGGGTCGATAGTTTATGTGTGCCTTGATTTATGGAAATTTTAAATTCATACCATGTAAGGTATGCAGCCGTGTATTTATGTATAACTACTTATTCAGTTTGGAGCGATTATTATGTCACAGGAGCGTATTCAGTCGCTGATCCATCGAAATCAGTTGATTGTTCATCCAGAAGGTGGATTATACCGACGTTTTTACGAATCAAAAGTCATCATTGATTACAATGGTTATTCACGACCTTCGATGACGTCAATTTATTATTTGCTCGTAGGCAGTGAGTGTTCTCATTTTCATAGAATTGATGCGGATGAAATATGGTATTACCATGAAGGCAATACACAGTTGATTTTACATGTTTTTTATAAAGCAGGTTCTTATGAGAAAGTTATATTGGGTCATGAATTGGGCTTGTATCAGTTTTGCGTGCCAGCTGGCAGTTGGTTCGCAGCCGAAGTAGCATTTTTTGATGAAAATAAGTATGTTTTTTCAAGTTGTACCGTATCACCTGGATTTTTGTTTGAAACCTTTGAATTGGCGAGTGTATCGCATTTGTTGGCGTTGTATCCTGAATATGAAGCGTTAATTATGCGGATGACGCTTTAGTGCTCTATACTACTATGCTGCTTTAATAAACTAACAAAAACTAAGAGGTGTTCTATGCGTTTTTTCAAGCATTATTTAATGGTTTGTTTTTTGTCTGCTGTGGTGACGACGTATACGTATGCGGATACCACGTATGCAAACTATAATTTACATGCAAATCAACCTGTTGATACAGATTTGACAGGATCTGTTACGCTCAGTTGCGATCAAGGGGGTAATCCGGCTACGGCATCAATTGATCATAACTCAATAACCGATATCACCGGACCGCTTTTTTATATTCCTCAAGCAGCTGGTACAGCCTTAATGGGGGCTGCCAGTACAGGGCAGTGCACTTTGACTGCTACGTTTAATACGCTGCCCACACCCACCACAGTGACCCAAGGTTTCACTGTTACCCCGCAGGCGGCTCCTAATACAACACAAATCAAGAGCATCACTGTAACCAAGGTCTCAGGGGAGCCTTGTTTAGCCAACAAGGCATGCCAGGCTTCTTCATACTCTTTACTTTCTGTGGGTGTGAGTCAAAATGCCGTACAAGACTCGTCTGGTAAGTGGTATGCGCAACCGTGCATATGCCCGATTGTTTTTCAAAACTAACACTGTAAAAGGGCCTATTTCATATAGGCCCTAAATTTTAGAACGCATTCTTCGCAAAGGAGCTTGACTCTGTGCAACAGTCAACGCACCACTCTTGCGCGCTGTTGACCGACTGATTTCATTTCGAGATTATTCTGCTTAATAGGTCTGATCAAATTGATTATTGATGTCAGTAATTAGTTAAATTGCCAATTTTCATATTATCCATAAGAATGTGTATAACTGCAGATTCTTTATAACAGACTAAAATATGACCTTCATTATTATTTTCTAACGTATTACTTATCCAGTAAGTAAATGTAGGTGAGTGAGTTTCTATTTTTGTACAAGCGCTTTCTATATCTAAAATTAATTTTAGTCTTTCTGTGCTTTTTGCGGGATTAAACTCTGTAAATTTTCTCAAGTTAACTCCAGCTAAAAAATGTACTTTATAGTCAGCAGATCTGATTGGTCTATTAAAATGATACCAATATAGGCCACGAGCAATTCGATACATTACTTCTTTTGTATCTTCAATGTATTGTTTTTCTATGCGAATAGATTTTTCAAGGGTATAAATCCCTGTAATAGTATCTTGCACTAAAATATCTTCAGCATTTAGTAGGCTATTTTTAAGCCGCTTATTGCGATCCAGTGTACGTTTGTGGTTGTTTATTTGTTCGGGGGTGTCATGGCCCATTTGGGTCACGCATAAGCTTAGAAAATGTTTTGCATTTTCATCTTTATTTGCATAACCACAATTACAATCTTCGCATGACGGTACTGTAATGATTGTAAATTTCTGTTTTTCACTTTCGGTGAACCAAGATTTAGGTGGAATATGGTCTTTAGTTCTTCCTGACTCGCCATCTTTATTTTTTTGAGGTAGAGGGGTTTCGCAATACCCACAAGTTTTTGCTCTGCGCGGATCACGTGATGCTACATCCAGCATGATTTTTTGTCTCATTATAAGTCAGGCTGCCACATTCATACGACACATGTTCGACACATTTATGGCTTATTTTTAGGTTATTTTATAACTATTTAAAATAATGATTAAATTTAGTGGGTTGTGTAGGGATCGAACCTACGACCCGCGGATTAAGAGTCATGTACAATCCATAAACTGCAATAAGCCACGGCAAAAAAAAGCAAATAAATCAATGGACTGTCATAATTTGCGTGTTGTAGTTTTTGCTAATTTATCGTTAGATGTTGCTCAGAAGTGTACCACCAGTGTACCATGAGAACGTGAACAATTACTGTGTTTACGTATTTATTATCAAGCCAGAAGGAGGGGTACTGTGTCTTTGGTAAAGGGGTTGCTAAAGAAAATAGGGGATCATTTTTTATCTAACATAATAGGGTTGGTTTTTTCTGCTATTCAATTCTCTGCAGGTTGGGTGTTCATTAACCATCAGGTTAAATATTTTCATGATTTACCAGGTGGTCTACAGTTTATAGTTATATTTTTATTAGTACCGAGTATTGTATTACCATTTGTTATTGTTGATTCTTATCGTAAAAAAAATAAAATTAATAATATTCGTTCTGATATGAGTAAGCAGCTAGAAGAAAAAGACAATGTAATAGAGAAGTTGCAAGCTGAGATTGATATGCAAAACAAATTTGTGTTAGGGGTCTGTACGTTATATTTCAAAGAGCATCATACTTCTGATGATGATCCTTATCATCCTTATTGTTGCAACTGTAAAAAACCAATGTCGCGAGGCTATTATTCTTTGGTTTGTGTTGTATGTGGTTATAAACAAGATTTGCGAGTCTTGATAAATTCAGGGTGCAACAGGTTATTAAACTCAAAAATATTGAAGAGCCCAGAGCCAGCAATGCCCAGAGTTGAGCCTGTTAAGCTAGATATGCTGGAATAGTTTCGACTTAATGTGACGCTTATATTTGTTTGTCAAGGAAAGATTTTTAAGATCTGCAGACATGAAGCAATCCATTTAAATCCAGTCGTCATGATATGTATTAGCGAACTAATATTGTTAGTTGGTTTGGCCGAGTTAGCAACATTAATATCATTGTCTTTAATCTGTGCCTTTCCTGTGTTCAGGATACCAATATTGCTGTCGTGTATATTGTTATGAATATTATAATTATTCACCTCTGTATTCCTTTCATTATTTTGCTTATGCAGCAAGTTAGTCCTTGCTTGAGACATACTATCTGCAATTTTACTTCGTTGATACGCTTGAGATGCACTATGCATTTGGCTGCTAGAGATTTGGACATCTGTGTAACATGTTAAGCATAATGGTATTTCATCAATTTCTCTAAATACATTAGAGGAACAATGGCAGCATTTCATATTTATATCCTTATTGTCATCATCGCATCTTTTCAAAATCACTATAGTATTTATGACGGTAAGTACTGTAAAGACAATTAGTAACAGATACAGTTGCAGCTAATTTTAAATCATAATTTATTGATAGGAGGGAATAAGTCGCCTACTTCAACTTGGAGGGTTTTGGCTATTTTAATTAGGTTAAGTGCCGCTATATTGCGTTCACCGCGTTCTATGCTGCCCATATAGCTACGATCAATTTCAGCTTCAGCAGCAAATGCCTCTTGAGAGAGACCATGCGATTGACGGATTTCTCTGATTTTTTTACCTAATTTGACCAATTGAGGATGTTTTTTCATACCTTGTTTAAGGTATGATAGTTGTGCTAGCATCGCCACGGACTATAAGCATCATATTGAGGAGACTTTACAATGAAATTATTGACATTTTTTTTATTATTTTTAGTCAGTAATGCATTTGCATTTGGGGAATTAACTTGTGGCTTGAGACCTCTCCCTGATATTGGTTGTAGAATAGGTCAATGTATCGATGGCCAATGGCAACAAATTTGTGATTCTGCTCCTACATTAACTTGTGGTTTAAAGCCTCTGCCTGACATCGGTTGCCGAATAGGTGAGTGTGTTAACGGCCAATGGCAGCAAGTATGTGATTCTGCTCCTACGTTATCATGTGGACTTAAACCCATCCCTGATATTGGGTGTGTTATTGGAGAATGTGTAAATGGTCAGTGGCAACAAATTTGTAATTGATAGGATATTAAAAATTTTTATCGGTAATATCTGAGTTAATAAGGGAAAATTTGGATGGGAAAAAAGTCAGGATTATTTTATTGCTTTTTATTTTTGGATTACCTATCGGTTTTCCATTACCAGCATTTTCTTTTGGGCTTTTTGTGACTGGAAATACTATTTATGATCGATGTAATTCAAATAATCTGCAAGATAGTAATTATTGTGCGGGCATTATTGAAACTTCTTTTGATGATTATATCATGATGATTAATGATCTTTATGGGAGCAAATTTGCTGATTGCTATTATTCAGGTCAAAATTTTGAAATAGCATCAACAGGATAGCTTAAAGATATTTTCATGCTATGGTTAAAGAAAAACCCAAGTAAGAGAAATCAATCAGTTCAATTTTTGTTTACAACATCTATGATAAATTCTTACCCTTTCCAAAAGGATTGCATTCGATATATGAATAAACACCACCAGTCTTAAGTAAATTATTTTTTGCAAATTAGTTTACCTAATGTTCTTAATGCTCTCATTTCTTTTGAATAATGCCCATGCGTTAAGGCATTTGTATTGTTCTTAGGGGCGCCTGATCCTTTGGCACCTCCATGTAGGCGACAGCGACCTTTACCGTGGGCAGCAGGAGCTTGGCATGGATTACCATCATACTTACGCTTTGCTCCGCAGCGAGGGCTTAAATGATAGACCCATGTTGTCTTTGCATGAGGTTGTTCCTCGATTTTTTTGCTCATCATTTTTCATCCCCCTGGTTATTAATCACATTGCCCACAATAGCTTGACCGCCTTCATGTACGTTAACATGTTCAACAGTAACTTTTTGCTCTCCTTTGCCTTGTAGCTTCATTAGCAATTGCGTCTGTTGTATGAAGGTATTACTGAGCTTGGTTACCATATTTACATAAGGTGTTATGAATTTAGCGTTTGTTTGATGTTTGGCATAAGTTGCTGCCTTCATCTGGAGGCTATGGGTCGTTACCATCTGTGCAGCCAGCATCGTTTCCAGGCCATTACCAGTTAAAATGGAGGTCATAAGGTTTTTAGTTTTAACCTCAGCATCGTCTAGTTTTTCTTGGTCAAAAACAAGCTTATTCATAGTGCAGGGCACAACATCAAACACAAGATCATTGATCAAAGAGTAATTAGTTGTAGCAAATAACTGCTGTTTCTCTTCATCTGTCATATCAGCGACTTTTTGTTTTTCGAAGTCAACGACCGGTGGTTGTGCATCATTTTTTGTTTTTATATTTTTTGACATGGTTATTCCCTTAGTTAATTTTTTCTATAAAAGATTGTGTGCGACCTTTAAACGTCCAGTAGTTTAGGCTACCTGTTGGACCGACTCTGTTTTTGAGGATGGAGGATGATATAATGCGCTCATCATTAGCTATCATTCTTGTGGCCTCATCGCTCTGTTCAGTGAGAACAATCACCATATCAGCATCTTGCTCAATCGCCCCTGAGTCACGCAGGTCGCTTAATCTCGGTTCTCGCTTATCTTTTTCTATCTCACGGTTTAGTTGTGCTAACGCCAAAATAGGCATGTCCAAGCGCTTACATAGCTGTTTTAGCGATCGAGAGATAACACCTAGTACTTCATTACGTGGACCTTTGTCTTGCAGTTCTATTAGACCAATGTAATCAACAACCGCAAAATCGATATTGTTTTTTCTTTTCCATTGAGTAATACGGGCTATCACTTTTTCTAATTCACAAATGCAATCATCAACAAAAATTCGATGCTCTATAAACTGCTGATATCTGGGATCATTAATGACTTGAGATAGTAGGTCGATATTCCCACGCGCTAAGCTTGTGCCATTTACATCAAAATAATTGGCCATTGATCTTTGTGCAATTTCAGGAACAGACATTTCAAGCGATATAATGCCGACGGCTTTGCCTTGTTTAGCCGATGCCAATACCATTTGTTGTGCCAGTGCAGTCTTGCCTATACCAGGTCGTGCTGCCAGGATGATTAAGCGAGGGCCATGCAACGCCTTTAATCGTTCATCTAATTCTCGTAGATCTGAATACATAGGCTGTGAGCCTGACTCAATGACTCGGTCAATTTCAGCAATGCCTTTTGCTATGACTTGTTCCCAGGTACATGACTCAGTCATTTGCTGATTTAATACTGAATCAAGTTGTCTTATCAGCTCTGAGGTTAGTTCAAGATGGTTTTTTGGTGTGATACTTGAGCTGGTCTCATTCATAATCCTTTTAATTTTTTGTGTTGCTGAATAGTCTGCCAATTGCCTTGCATAATGTTCAACATTGGATATAGAGGCTGCATATTTATTGAAGCTGATAACAGCCTCAATATTAATACCTTGCTCATATAGACTAACTGCATCAACAGGCTTGCCTTCGTTTACTTGTTGGCTGATTGCTTTAAATATGATCTTGTGCTCTTCTGAGTGAAAATCATCAGAGTTGACATATTTGCTTACGTCATCCAAGGGGGCGCCAATCATAAGAGAGCCTAAGATCACAGATTCAATTTCGTGTATTTGTAAACTTTCCATGACTTCTCCTATTCAACCAATGCCAGCGCTGCTTTTTTCGGTAATGCTGGGCTGCTCATCGAGCTGAATCGCTCAACGTGTTCAGCATCTCTAAAAATCAGGTCTATGCCATCGTGAATTGCACCCAATGGGTTTTGACCCATATGAAAGTTTGATCGCTTGCAGCCATCTACAGCAGCTTTAAGCGTGTCGATTGGATAGTCTTTGAGAGCCTGCTCAATTTTAGCTTTACGCTTTTTATCTAACTTGGCTTTTGGGTGGTTTAGGGTTTCCTTCCAGTAATTAAATAACTCAATAACATCTTGAGAAGCAGAAACAGGTTGAGTTGAGTCATCAACTCGACGTTTATTTATTCCTGTCCTATCCTTTCCTATCCCTACCTGCTCAGGCAGTGTTGAAGCAGTGCTTATACACTGTTTAATGGCTGCTTGAGCATTGTTAGAAGACTGCTTAGGCGATGGATATTTGTAGAATGGCCTTACTATTTTTTGATGCCCCCATCCTGTGACTAGCCAATATAATTTGTTGTCATCAGCTTCAAATGTTTTAAGAAGTTTTGCATTATGTAGTTCATCAATCCAATTTTTGATATCATCATCCGTGCAATCATCGCCTGGGAAGACCTCCATTTTAAGGCGTTTATGAGACGCAGGATGCACACCTGCGTCGTCACAAAAATTCCAGAGTCCAATAAAGAGTAGCCGAGCAGGAATGGAGCACGATACAACTTGTTCGCTTGCCCAGTAGTCAGGTTTGACGGTTCTAATTTTTGCCATGTTTAGCTCTCCATTTGCCGGGGCAGAGAATGTATTTGCCGACGCGATGTGTAACGCCGGCATCCGTTATTTCATCAACCCAGGCCAGCTTAATGTTGTGTCCTTGTTCGTGGCGTAATTCGAATATACGGGCGCCTGGCATCATGATATCTTCCTCCTTGCGGAGTTGGATTGTGGTTGCTGGGCCGTTACGTAATCGTTGTAGCACACGCTTTTGTTGTGATGCTTTATTTGTCTGTAACATTATTATCCCCCAAGCTCTGCCAGTATTTGCCCAGTTTATAAATCCCGTAACGCGCAATTTCTTTTGCGTATGGGTGATCAATTGCATCGATTTTTTTCAGGAGAGCGATCAGCTCGATATGACTTTCGATATTAATCATTTTTGGCCTCCTGTTGCTGATTGCTGATCTTGCACCCACTGGAAAAAAGCCTGCTCATCTATGAGTATCCTGCGACCAACTCGTTTGATTACAGAATTAAAACCGTTGGATTGTGCATGAAAAATGTAATGCCGGAGCCCGCCCAGTTTTGGCCACTCATGGTATTGGTTCCAATTCGGCACTGGAATTAGGCGACTATTACTCTGTTGTATGATCATATGTACCTCATATTAATTTATGGCAATGCAGGAATTTGCATTGTTTCATGAGGTATTGAGTCAGAATAATTCTGATTTCTGTCAGGACTTGTCTGACCGAGGCTGATCAGAATTTAAAGATAATATTTCGCCTGAATACACGCACTCAGTGGATGTGATATTAATCTCTTTTTTTAGGTGACTTAGGAGTTTTGAGGCCCCTTGAAATTCTATTTTTAAATAGACGTCCTTTAGGCAAGCTTTTATTGCTCGTTGAGCTTTCTTTGTCGGTGTGCTGCCACCTTGGAGATTGCCATTTTTATCATTTGTTGCATCGAGTGCATTTTGATAGCGGTTACGCTCATTTGTTAATTCTTCTTCAAGTTCAATGTCATTATTTTCTTTTGCAATAGCAATTTTATTATCAAGTTCTTTTAATTTTTCTAGGGCCTTTTTCCTGGTTCTTTTGTCGTCTAGTGTTGGTCTGTTGATTGCCAATATTTCTGTGCT
>CAZFAA010000066.1:0-9930 GCA_964516605.1 uncultured Coxiella sp.
CACTTCGCCTCCCCATGCCGCCGCTTGGTTGGGCGCGGCGTAAATCGCCATCTGTAAAGATTCCGAGTAAACGTTTTTGATTATCGACAATGAGTGTTAACCCAAGACGTTTACTCGTCACTTCAACCAAAGCCATACTGACTGTATAGTCTTGGGTGATCATTGGTATGTCTTTGCCCTTATGCATTAAATCAAACGCGGTGAGCAATAAGCGTTTACCTAAACTGCCACCTGGGTGGTTTAATGCAAAATCAGCCGAGGTAAAGCCGCGTGTTTCAAGTAGGGTGATGGCCAGCGCATCGCCCATGACTAGGGCTGCCGTGGTGCTGGAGGTAGGAGCCAGTCCAAGTGTTCCAGCCTCTTTTTCAACGCCCACATGAAGATGAATATACGCTTGCTGTGCGAGTGTCGATTCACAGTTGCCTGTCATGGAGATAATCGCAATGTGCTGTTGTTTGAGTAATGGGACAATATTCAGCATTTCAGGTGTTTCGCCTGAATTAGACAGCATTAAGGCCACATCGCCGCGTACAATCATGCCCAAATCACCATGTCCGGCTTCACTCGGATGGACAAAATAAGCGGGGGTGCCTGTGCTGGACAGTGTTGCGGCAATTTTTTTGCTGATATGACCTGACTTACCGATACCTATGACGGCAACTCGTCCCTTACAATTTAGGATTAAATCGCATGCAGCAGCGAAATGTTCGTCTATCCTCGGTATCAGCTTCTGAATAGATTGAATAGCAGATTCAAGAACTTCCTTGCCTTTTTGGCAGAGCTCTTGGCTCTTTGTTGCTTCAGTGGTAATCAAGAATGAACCTCGTTAAATTGGGGATCTATAAAAAATATGCCTAATTTATAGGCAATGGTCTGTGGTTTGGGCTATTATAATCAATGTACCTTTTAAAGGGTATCTTTTCTGTGATGAGGATGGGCTACTTAAATTAAGTTAGAACAAGTTCCAAGGATGGGCGATGATCAATTTTGACAATCTCCTTGATGTGGTGTTCAGCACGTGGTTTATGATGGTGCAATGATGGATATGGATTTAAAAATGGATGCTATAACACTACACAATCTGTCTTTTGCTCGTGAAACCAAGTCTATTTTCAATAATCTGTCCTTAACGGTCAAGCGCGGTAGTGTTACAGCCATTATGGGTCCAAGTGGCACGGGTAAGACAACCTTATTGAATATAATTGGTGGGCAGCTTAAGCCGGATCAAGGTCAAGTGTATGTGGATGGCATCGACCCTTATACATTACGTAAAAAAGATTTGTATCAGCTACGCCAAAAGCTTGGAGTGTTATTTCAAGAGGGTGGCTTATTTACAGATTTTAATGTGTATGAAAATGTAGCGTTTCCGCTGCGTCAGCACACACGTTTATGCGAAGAACTTATTCGAGATTTGGTGCTCATGAACTTGCAGGCAGTTGGGCTGCGAGGTGCGTGTCAGTTGCGTATTGATGAGTTGTCCGGTGGTATGGCAAGGCGTGTGGCGATGGCACGCGCTATTATTCTCGGGCCTAAAATTATGTTATATGATGAACCCTTTACAGGCCAAGACCCCATTGGTAAAGGTGTGCTGGTAAAGCTCATTCGAGAGTTGAATGATGCGTTAGGTTTAACGTCGGTCCTGGTATCGCACGATGTCCAGGAAACAGCCAGTATTGCTGACTATACTTACATTCTTTCAGATGGGGGCATTGTGGGAGCGGGTGAATCAAAAGCTTTGTTGAATGACCGACAGCCTGCAGTGCAGCAATTTTTATGCGGACTACCTGATGGTCCAGTGTCGTTTCAATACCCCGCACAGGACTTAAGAAAGGAGTTAGGCATATGATAAAGCTCATTTCCAAAGTAGGTGCGTCGGGCATTTTATTTTGCGCACGCATCGGGCAAGCAGGGGTATTTTTAGGGCGTAGCCTAATTTCATTTCCAAAAATTCGTCAATTATGGGGTTTGCTTGCAAACCAACTCTATCGGGTAGGTGTTTTATCCTTGGTTATTATTGTGCTGTCAGGGCTATTCATTGGTATGGTGGTCGCATTACAAGGTTACAATACGCTCCAAAAATTTGGTGCTGAAGCCGAGCTGGGGTCGCTATTGGCTTTGGCTGTGGTCCGAGAATTGGGTCCTGTGGTGACGGCATTGTTATTTGCGGGTCGTGCTGGCTCATCACTTACAGCTGAAATTGGTTTGATGCGTGCTACCAAACAAATTAGTAGTTTGGAAATGATGGCGGTTGATCCTTATTGGTATATTGTTTCCCCACGGTTGTGGGCAGGATTTATTGCTTTGCCTTTGTTGACGATTATATTTGATTTGGTTTCGATTGTGGGTGGCTATTTTGTGGGGGTCAGTTGGTTGGGCGTGGACTCAGGAGCCTTTTGGTCGAATATGCAAGCCTCAGTGAGTTTTCATAATGATATCGTAAACGGTATTATCAAAAGTATCGTTTTTGGTGTAGTGATTACGTGGATTGCTGTGTATCAAGGGTATTATGCAGAGCCCAATGCAGCAGGAATCAGTAGAGCAACAACTAAAAGTGTGGTGTATGCATCATTGATGACGTTGGCATTAGATTTTGTATTAACAGCACTCATGATGGGAGGATGGTAAGTGAAACAGAATCGGATGATCGAAACGGTCGTAGGTTTATTTTTATTGGCAGGGTTTGTGGCTTTATTGGTGTTGGCTTTTTGGGTGAGTGGGCTCACTAATATGGGTCGCAGTCATTATTATACTGTGTACGCTGATTTTGATAACATTGGTGGATTAAAGGCGCGTGCTCCGGTTGCCATTGCGGGTGTGAAGATAGGTAAAGTATCTGCGATCACTTTGGATCCGAAAACATTTAGAGCTCATGTCACGATCGAAATTGATAGAGGGGTGCATGATATTCCTTTTGATTCCAGTGCGAGCATTTTAACCCAAGGGTTATTGGGATCGAATTACATAAGTATTTTGCCTGGATTTGAGGAAAAAGAGCTCAAACCTGGTGAAGTGATTGAGACGACGCATTCAGCGTTAATTCTTGAAAATATCGTGGGTCAACTGATTTACAATGTTAAAAATGATGATAAAAAGCCAGAAGCCAGCAAAGATAAGATTTAGCTGAATTTTACAAGGAGGTAGGTATGCAACAGGTATTCTTTAAACGTTTTATTCTTTTAGCACTCAGTGTCGTGTTGGCAATGAGTTCGCTTATGGTGCGAGCTGATACCATTTCGGATCCACAGGTCTATATGGAGCAAGTCACTGCTCAATTACTTAAAGCACTTGATCAAAATAAGGCGCAATTAAGCAATAAACATGTTGTGTCAAAAATTATTTATGAAAAAGTAGTGCCTTATTTTGATTTAGGCACGATGTCACGTTCTGTTTTAGGGCGTGGCTATTGGAGTGAAGCGACCCCTGAGCAGCGCAGTGAGTTTACAAGAGAATTTACAGCGATGATTGTGAATACCTATGCTACAGCGGTTGAGCAATATGATGGGGATAAGGTTAAATTTCATCCTCTGCGGACCAATTACAATAATTACCGTTTAATTAGTTTAAGTAGTGATGTGATTCGTCCGAATGGCAATAAGATTCTTTTGAAATATCAGCTGATTCGCCGTGGCGATCAATGGCGTGTTTACGATTTTAGTATTGAGAACATCAGTATGGTATCCAGCTACCGCTCTCAATTTAGTGGTGTGCTGCACAAATCGGGTGTGGCGGGTTTGATCGTACGCCTGAAATCTCATAACAGCAAAGTCAATCAGGGTTAGATGATGGTGTTGGTTAATCAACAGGAAGGTGAGATGAGTTTGTGTGGTGACATAGGATTCACTCAGGTTGTAGTGCTCTTGCGGGAGTGTCAGGGCTTACTAGCCCAATATCGAAATGGACAGCATGTTCACATTAATTTTGCGCAGGTAAAGCAATTAGATGGTTCAATTATTGCACTAATGATAAGTTTGTTGCGTCATGCCAAATCCTTAGGTATAAAGGTGAATTACACTCACGTACCTGATCATGTCTTGCGCATCTCCGAACTGTATGGAGTCAGAAGTATACTGCCTATTGTCGTGTCGTAACTTGAATTGGTGCTTATACACCCAATGCACTTCACAATGCGTTTGGGCGTTTAATTTTTAATAAGGGTTCAATTATCATGGATAAACTTGTAATAAGCGGCGGTCATCCTCTGCATGGTAGCATTCGTGCTTCAGGCGCAAAAAATGCTGTATTACCTATTTTGGCAGCAACGATACTGACATCGCAGCCAGTTACACTTGAGAATATTCCTCACTTAAATGACGTAACAACGATGATTGAGCTGTTAGGTTATATGGGTGCACGCCTTATGATGGGTGATGGTATGAGTCTTGAAGTGGATGCCAGTGAAATCAATTCATTCAAAGCACCTTATGAACTAGTGAAAACCATGCGTGCATCGATCCTGGTATTGGGGCCATTATTAGCGCGTTATGGTTGTGCTGAGGTATCACTGCCGGGTGGGTGTGCGATTGGCTCACGTCCAGTTGATTTACATGTCAAATTGTTGCGTGAAATGGGTGCGGTTATTCAAGTTGAAAACGGTTTTATTAAAGCTTCTGTTGCAGGACGTTTAAAAGGGTGTCGTTTGCATTTTGATATTGTGTCCGTTACAGGTACTGAAAACATTCTCATGGCTGCTGTGCTAGCACGTGGTACCAGTATTATTGAAAATGCAGCGTGTGAGCCTGAAGTTGTCGATCTGGCTAATTTTTTAAACTCACTTGGTGCTAAGATTGTTGGAGCAGGTACACCAACGATTACGGTTGAAGGTATTGAAGCCTTGTCGGGTGGCTTGTATCGAGTATTATCAGATCGTATTGAGGCAGGAACGTATTTGATTGCTGCGGCGATGACGCGTGGTAGTATTACCATTCGTGATATTAATCCGAGTATTTTATCGATTGTTCTGGAGAAATTACAGGAAGCGGGAGCGCATATTGACACGGGTAGTGATTGGATTAAGTTGGATATGCGAGGCAAACGTCCACGTGCAGTGAGTATTAGTACAGCTCCTTACCCTAAGATGCCAACAGATATGCAAGCGCAATTTTTAGCGATGAATGCTATTGCTGATGGTAAATCAACTGTCATTGAAAATATCTTTGAAAATCGTTTCATGCATGTACCTGAGCTAAAGCGTTTGGGTGCAGACATCACACTCGAAGGCAATACCGCATTTTGTGTGGGTCGCGAATATTTGCAAGCAGCACCTGTGATGGCAACAGATTTGCGTGCTTCAGCAGGTTTGGTGTTGGCGGCATTGATGGCTCAGGGTGATACAATTGTAGATCGTATTTATCATGTGGATCGTGGTTATGAATGTATTGAAGAAAAATTAACGCAATTAGGCGCTAATATTCGGCGCATTTCTACTTCTCGGTTTAAGAATAAAAAAACTGTGCCATCATGATCTGGCGTGATGAATTAGTTGACTATTTAAATTCCATATTAAAGTCGAATAAGTATAGCGATTATTGTCCGAATGGCTTGCAGGTTGCGGGTACGTCTGTTATTCGTAATCTTGTTACCGCTGTCTCAGCAAATCAAGCCGCGATACAAGAAGCGATTGCTTGTCGCGCTGATGCATTGCTTGTGCACCACGGTTATTTTTGGAAGGGTGAAGATCCTTGCCTTACGCACTTAAAACAGGCGCGCATTAAATTATTACTCCAGCATGATATCAATCTCATCGCCTACCATCTGCCGCTCGATGAGCATCCAGAGCTTGGGAATAATATGCAGCTAGCACGTGTATTAGGTTTGAATGTGCAGGGGCAACTGCACGAAGTAGGGCAGTCTGTGTCAACGTGGTATGGGTATGTGCAGCCTGTGACAGGATCGCTTTTAGCAGAGCATATTGAGAGGCAATTGCAGCGTAAGCCGTTTTATGTCGAGGGTTCGGTGCCTGTTATTAAAACGGTTGCTTGGTGTACGGGGGCGGCACAGGATTTTATTCACGTTGCTATAAAGCATAAATGCGATGCATTTATTACTGGCGAGGTTTCAGAGCGCACCGTAGATATCGCACGCGAATCGGGCATCCATTTTTATGCAGCAGGACACTATGCTACAGAACGTTATGGGGTTGCAGCACTCGGTGCGCAGGTAGCGCAGCACTTTGGTTTATCACATCAATTTATTGAAATCTATAATCCAATCTGATTAATAGGAATTTCCGTTTAAAATAAGCGCATCATGCAGGCTCAGATATGCCGTATAACCGGAAAAAAAAACGTGTTTTTTACTGGCCAGGAATTGCTATCTGATTGCCACATAGGTTAAAAAAATAGACTTATCATCTATCCCTGATATACTTTTACTTCATTTGGCCTATTTGGAGTAGTGATGAAGGCAGTGTCTGCAGCTAAATCGTTAAGTTTGTTTGCGCTCACTATGTTAATTATTAGCGCCATCGACAGTATTCGTAATATGCCAGCAACAGCATTATTTGGTAGCTCATTAGTTTTTTTCTTTATATTAGGAACCGTTTTATTTTTATTGCCAACGGGTATGGTGTCTGCTGAGCTTTCTTCTTC
The DNA here is from genome assembly GCA_964516605.1 of uncultured Coxiella sp. GTDB lineage: Bacteria > Pseudomonadota > Gammaproteobacteria > Coxiellales > Coxiellaceae. Next base: position 6,588 of record CAZFAA010000066.1, read on the forward strand.
TATGCCTAATCACAGTGGTATTCATGATTGGGTAAAAACTGCTTTTGGTGGGCGCGTTGCTTTTTTTGTTATTTGGTTGCAATGGATTAACACGATGGTGTGGTACCCAACCATTTTGTCATTTATTGCTGGAATTGTAGCTTATTTAGTGGATCCGAATTTAGCGCAAAATAAATATTATTTGATTGCTGTGATTCTTGGTGTATTTTGGATGCTCACCTATATTAATTTAAAAGGGTTGCATGTTTCAGCTCGATTTTCGAGTGTGTGCGCTGTGATTGGTATGTTGATTCCTATGGCGCTTATTATTTTTTTAGCTATTTTGTGGTTGGCAACTGGAAAACCATTACATGTGCATTTTACATTAAACAGCATTGTGCCGAATTTTTCGCGCAGTGAAAATTGGATTTCATTGACTGCGATTATTACATCTTTTCTTGGTATGGAGTTGGCGACCGTACATGTTAAAAATATTAAAAATGCCCAGACCTTGATTCCGCGTGCACTATTTATCGCTATTATTTTTATTATGCTGACAATGTTCTGTGGTTCGATAGCGATTGCTTTTGTGGTGCCTGCAGCGCAGATTAATTTGATTGATGGTATCATGCAGGCATTTGCGGTTTTTTTTGGTGCTTATCATTTAAACTGGTTATTGCCAGTGTTGGGCTTCATGATTTTTGTTGGTGCGCTTGGTGGTATGATCAATTGGATGATTTCTCCTGCTAAAGGATTATTAATTGCTGGTGAGAATGGTTATCTGCCAAAAAAATTATGTGCACTCAATAAGAATGGTGTTGCAAGTTATATTTTAGTGCTACAAGCTGTTTTAGTAAGTCTTGTATGCCTGGCATTTTTATTCATGCCAAGCGTGAATGGTTCATACTGGCTGCTCACCGATTTGAGTACCCAATTGTACGTTCTTATGTATATTTTTATGTTTTTAGCGGCGATCGTGATTGTAGCTAAAAACTTAAAAGAACAATGTGGTTTTCAATTGCCTGGGAAAAAGATCGGATCCTTTATGGTGAGTATTGCTGGTATTATTGGTTGTGTGATTGCCTTGATTGTAGGATTTATTCCGCCCAGTAATATTGCTGTGGGTGGTTTTTGGCATTATGAAATTACATTTATAATTGGTATTGTGTTGATGCTGGTGCCAGCAGTATTTCTTTATTTGTATAAATACCTTAATAGACGGGTACACAATAAATAAATTGTATTACTGTACTCCTGTGCGATCGACTCATATGTTACGCATCCTTTACCCGAAACACATGCTTTAGATACGTAATATAGGATTCATCTCCACACATGGATTTTCCAGGGCTATCGGATATTTTCGCGACCGCTTGTCCATTGCAGCGTGTCATTTTGATCACAATATTAATGGCTTTATAACCCAAATCATTGGTGAGATTGGTGCCGATGCCAAAAGCAGGCATGCTACGATCTTTAAAACGGTAATAGAGTTCTAAGGCTTTTTGTGGCGTTAGATTATCGCTGAAGATGAGCGATTTAGTGCGAGGATCGATTTTTTGTTTCATGTAATGCGCAATCACTTTTTCGCCCCACATAAATGGATCCCCTGAATCTTGACGTAGGCCATCAAATAATTTGGCGTAGTACAGATCAAAATCATTTAAAAACGCATCGATATTGATAACATCAGTTAAGGCGATGCCAAGACGACCGCGGTATTCACGTGCCCAAGTTTCAAGTGCGAAACGCTGACTGTCTGCGAGGCGTGGACCAACTGCCTGGCACGCTTGTAAAAATTCGTGCGCCATCGTGCCCATGGGGCGGAGGTTATGGTATTTAGCACTGGCCACGTTACTGGTGCCAATAAAATGTTGTGATAGCTTTTCTTTAAGTGTTTTATCTACTTCAAATTGCCAGGTTTTATTAAAACGACGCCGCGTGCCAAAGTCAGAAAATAAAAAATGCTCATTGTCAGGGGCATGTTTAATTAAGTCAATTTTATTATTCAGGCGTTCGCGGCCTTCAGTGTAATCGGGATTGGTAACTGTATTGCGAAAATACACTTCATTCACAATTGCGAGCACAGGAACTTCGAATAAAATTGTATGCAGCCATGGGCCTTCGATAATAATAATCAGATCATCACCTTCTACAGACAGATGAATAAAACGCTGACTTAAATGGAAGACACGTAAAAATTCGATAAAATCTGTTTTAATGTAATCGAGTTGACTTAAATAATCGAGCTCATCGTCGCTAAAGTGTAGAGAGCACAGTGCATTAATCTCGGCTTCAATCTCATCCTTGTAAGGCGCTAAGATCGCTTTACTGCGGCACTTAAAACGGTATTCTACATTTACGCCGGGGAATTGATGCAGTACGCACTGCATCATGGTAAGTTTATACAGATCTGTATCCAGTAATGATGTAATAATTGGCAGCATGGGGTTAGAAATCGTCCGCAAATAATGGAAGTCTAAGCACCTTATAGCTCACTTGCTAGACGAAAGCAATTGCGTCATGGTGTAGCGCGGCAGCATGCTTAATAAAGGTAATGCCGTGTTGCCGCATGTCACAGATGGCTTGTTCGCCACTTTTGGAATTGATGGCACGGCAAGCGCCTAAGTTAACAATGATGTTGAATCCAGCTCGACGCAATTGCAGCACGCTGGTTTTTACGCAATAATCCAGCGCCAAGCCACCCACGATAACTGTATCGACTTGCTGTGCTTGCAAGTATTCGATTAAGCCGGTCGATAGTGTTTCATGTAGATCATGGTAGCAGCAGCCATACGGGTGCATGTCTGGTTCAATGCCTTTCCAAATAAAAAAATCATAGTCATTAGGGTGGGGCAGGCCATCTAGCAATTCAAAGCCTAGCTCCCCGGGAACAGCGTGTTTGTTCCAGCGGATATCCACATTTTTGCCTGTAATGGGGCTAAATTGAGGGTGTTCAGTTGTGGCAACCCAGATGGCGTTCGCCGGATGCGCATCCTTACTTCCAATACGTAAATTCGCATACGTTGCCTGCTGATTTAATTCATCGACAATAGTCTGGCCCAAGGGAACTGGTAGTTCCTTTGGGCACAGTGGGGTAAAACATTTTTGGGCATCGATATCTAAAGAAGCACGGCGCATTAAACGAGCTCAACTTCTCTCATATCGACTTCAGACTTTTTTAGGTCGATACCACCAATTGTTTTAACTAATGCAGCCGCTACTTCATAGGGATTGGCATTAGCGCCGGGACGTCGGTCTACTAGGTAGCCACAGCCTTCTGTGGCAACAGAGCTTGGAATGAGGATCGATCCACCACGATCACCCGCGCCCGGGCCCATGTCGATGAGCCAATCAGCCCGGC
>CAZFAA010000067.1:0-9818 GCA_964516605.1 uncultured Coxiella sp.
TCCTGCAAAGACTCAGCATCGTATTGCTAAATATGGTACAGTGCCATTGGTAATTATTGAGACCCAGATGGGCGAGCGCGTCGATGAAGAGGATATTGTGAGATTCGATGATATCTATCAACGTGAGCTCGTGTAAAAGTTTACTGTTCAACGTGTATAGAATACACGGGTTTTAAATGAGTCGTTTCTATGCGAGAATTGTCTGTTTACATAACTAGATAAAATGATTATGGCCAATATATTAAGAACAATTTTCGGGTCGCGTAATGAGCGACTATTAAAGTCTTACGCTAAAAAAGTGCACACTATTAATGCACTTGAACCGGCTATTCAGGCATTGACTGATGCAGAGCTTAAAGCGAAAACAGCTGAATTTCGTGCCCGCCTTGGACAAGGTGAGACGCTTGATGCTCTATTGCCCGAGGCATTTGCTGTTGTGCGTGAGGTTGCCAAGCGTACGTTGGGCATGCGTCATTTTGATGTGCAATTGTTAGGAGGTATGACGCTGCATTATGGCAAGATTGCTGAAATGCGCACTGGTGAAGGTAAAACATTGACGTCTACTTTGCCCGCCTATTTAAATGCCTTGATGGGTAAAGGGGTTCATATTGTTACGGTGAACGATTACCTAGCCAGTCGTGATGCAGAGTGGATGCGTCCTATTTATGAATTTTTAGGATTAACAATAGGCATTAATTTACCATCGATGACCCATGAACAAAAGCAAGCAGCCTATCGTGCTGATATTACCTTCGGTACGAATAACGAATATGGTTTTGATTACTTGCGCGATAATATGGTGTTTGAGTTGAATCAAAAAGTACAAAGGCCTTTGTATTATGCGATTGTTGATGAAGTGGATTCCATTTTAATTGATGAAGCACGTACACCGCTGATTATTTCAGGTCAAGCAGAAGAATCCTCTGAATTGTACAATCGCATTAACAAGCTTATTCCTAGTTTGAAACAGCAGAAAATGATGGAAGACCAAAAAGAAGAAGATCTTCCTGAGTCAGATCTAGGTGATTTCACAGTAGATGAAAAACAACGCACAGCTCATTTAACTGAGCGTGGGCATCAACACATTGAAGAGTTGCTGGTTCGAGAAGGCATTTTAAAAGAGGGTGACAGCCTTTATGATTTATCCAATATTTCATTGATGCATTATGTGATCGCGGCATTGCGCGCACACTCTTTATATCAACGTGACGTACATTATGTAGTAAAAAATAATGAAATTCATATTGTTGATGAGCACACGGGTCGTTTAATGGAGGGGCGTCGTTGGTCAGATGGATTGCACCAAGCAATTGAAGCTAAAGAAGGCGTGACCGTGCAGCTTGAAAATCAAACACTGGCGTCGATTACGTTTCAAAATTATTTTAGACTTTACCAAAAATTATCGGGTATGACGGGTACAGCAGACACAGAAGCGTATGAGCTGCAGAATATTTATGGTCTGGAAGTGATTGTGATTCCCACAAATAAACCCATGATTCGCGATGACCGTCCGGACATGGTATATATGTCGCAGCGCGGAAAATTCAATGCAATTATTAGTGAAATTAAACTATGCGTTGAGAAACAGCAGCCTGTTTTGGTGGGTACGGCATCTATTGAAGCGTCTGAACTGCTATCAAGTTTACTAAAAAAAGAAAAAATTAAGCATGAAGTATTAAATGCTAAGCAACATGAACGCGAAGCTAAAATTATTGCTAAAGCGGGGCGTCCGGGAGCGGTTACGATCGCGACGAACATGGCAGGACGTGGTACGGATATTGTATTGGGTGGGAATCCGGAAGTTGAAATAGAGGAGCTGGACAACCCAACACCAGAGCAGATTGAGGCTGTTAAAATAGATTGGCAACAACGCCATGCGGTCGTATTGGCGGCGGGAGGGTTGCATGTGCTTGGAACAGAGCGTCATGAATCACGGCGTATCGATAATCAATTGCGCGGTCGTTCCGGGCGTCAGGGAGATCCTGGTAGTTCGCAATTTTATTTATCGATGGAAGATAATTTATTGCGTATTTTTATAGGTGAGCGCGTATCGGGGGTGATACGCCGATTGGGTCTGAGAGAAGATGATGTCATTCAGCATTCGATGATTGATAAGCGCATTGAAAAAGCACAGCGGCGTGTAGAAGGTTATAATTTTGATGTGCGTAAAAATTTACTAGAGTACGATGATGTGGCCAATGATCAACGTAAGGTGATGTATCAGCAGCGTGCGCAATTATTAGAGTCCGATGACATTTCAAGTTCGGTGCAAGGTATTCGTGAAGAAGCTATTGAGAGTATGATCACACAATTTATTCCGCCTAATTCTATTGAGGAACAGTGGAATATCGCGGGGCTCGGTATGCAGTTGCAGCAGGATTTTGATCTTCAATTGCCTTTAGATGCGTGGTTGCATGAAGATGAAAGCTTGCATGAAGAGACATTACGCCAACGTATTATTGATGCTGTAAATGCAGCGTATGCGCAGAAAGAGCAAAAATCGGGTGCATCGGTTATGCGCCAAGTTGAAAAATCACTTCTGTTGCAATTGCTGGATCAACATTGGAAAGATCATTTAGCTGCCATGGATCATTTGCGTCAGGGGATTCATTTGCGTGGTTATGCGCAAAAAAATCCAACGCAAGAATACAAGCGAGAAGCGTTTGAGCTGTTTACCAATATGTTGCAAAGTTTGAAGTATGATTACACCTCAACATTGTGTAAGTTAGAGTTGGTTTCAGAGGAGCAATTAGCGCAGCAACAACAGCAGCATTTTTCTCCAAAGCTGAGTTACCAGCATGCACAGTTAACTGGATTAACAACGGTATCTGCCGAAGAAGAGGCGCTTATTGGCATGGCTATTGAGCCTCAAAAACCAGTTATTCGTGATCAGCCTAAGGTTGGGCGTAATGATGCGTGCCCTTGTGGTTCTGGGCAAAAGTACAAACAATGCCATGGCCAGGTTCAGTAAAAGATAGGTTTTAAAGCAATAAACCTTGGTAAATGTTCACGCCCTCCTTAAGTTGACGCAGTTGGCTGATCTATTGCGTGGGGTCTGACTTATTACCAGCATTTGTTGCTAACCGCGACAGCAGCGTAGATGAAATGCTATGTCTTCTTGTGTTTGCAGGGGTTTGCGCCCACCTAAATCCAGCAGCATAAAACGAATCATAATGCGGTGTTTATTAGCACTAAATTCAGGAAAAACATTGAGCGTTGACGTAATGCTCAAACGTAGTAAATCATATGGTACCGTGGAATCTTGATTTTGTTGGTATAAACCTCTGCATGCTACAACAGCAGTTGTTGGGGTGCCCTGGCGAATGAGTTTTAACAATAAATAAATAGCGTCGAGCAATTTTATAAACGGGCTGCACCATACTTTTAGATCGTGTTGCCGTGCTTGCGCTGGTCGATTTAACCATAACTGCAATGGTGGTAATGTGGTTTCACAAGCTCCTGCAGGATTAGCAAGATGCATGCGAATTTGATTGAGGAATTCATTTCGACGCAGATTTTCGCCAATTTTGCCACCAAGTTCGTGCAAATACGCAATATGTTGATCCAGCTCTTCTAAAATATCATGCAGTTTGATGATATTCACATCAGGAGATTGCGTGAGCGCGCTTAAATTTTTAGTGTGTGTTGTGAGTATTTGCACCAGTTTTGTTTTAAGGTCAGGTCGATCTACAACATTAATAATTTTCAGTAGTGCAGAGAGGGCTTGCTTGTTTGCACTGGGGTCTTCAGACATGAGGTTTTTTTTAAATTCATTGAATAAATACTCAAGACGTAAGTACAGGCGTACCTGTTCGTTTAACGGATGTTCGAAGGTAATAAGGGTATTGGTTTGGGCTGTTGTGGTTAGCAAGCTCACCTCTACGTGAAGATAAACGGACATCATAGCAAATTTAATTTGCGGCTTGTAGTTTATTAACCACTCCCAGTTTTTCCGGTTCTGAGAGGGATTTGCGTTGGTGTGGACGTTGTCGCATGGTTTCTCAGGTTTAAAAAAGCGGAGGCCTAAGATTGTAACAATTTGTTTTTATTGCATTATTGCAATCACTTTTTCTTATTTTGACAGTCTATTTTTTGTTTTGCCATTTCCTGTGAGTTACTACGCAGGCTTCTTCACACCTCCTTTATGCCGAGGCATAAGTTGCCCCAATTTAATTACATTATTTTATGCAACAATCCTTGACAACTGTCTACGATAGTTCAAAATATTCAGGTCGTAGTCAAAGGAATTCAGCATGGTGCGGTTTAAACTTTGTGTTTTCACTCTATTTTTGTGTAGTGTGCAAGTGGTTGCAGCGGAGCAATTGGATTGCATTCAATGGGATCAGAAAAATCCGACTGTTTTTCAGCCTGTGGCAAATAGTAATAATCAAATAGCGCCGGACTATGGGTTATATTGGATAAAATACGACCCCAAAACTGGTGGTGAAGATTACAAGCGTGCATACACGCCAGATACTTATCTACCTTATTTCAGTGATGGTACGCGCAACACTAATCCAGATCCTGCCACCGATGGTGGTGCTGCGCGTACGCAATATAATACCAGCGAGCTGCAGGGCTTTTATGACCCCAAAAAGCCGACGATTATTTTATTCCATGGTTGGCAGCCAGGTATGACCCAGGATCACCGCCGCATTGATTTGTGTTATCGCTACCCAACTGGCGTCAATAGTTATTCGCCACTTTATAATACGCTTAAGTATTGGCAAGGTTGGAATGTGGCTATTTTTTATTGGAATCAATTTGCAGATGAAAGCGGTTTTAAAGATGCTGAAGCAAAGCTGTATTCTTCTAGCGTTCTGCAAACAATGCGTTGGGCTTATTTAACAGCTGGTGATACGAATGTGCATTATTGTATGGCACAAGATTCGCATTGCATCATGCCACGCGATGCAGCCGGGCGTATTAAAACAATTGCTGAGTTAGGTTATGAGGCTGTGGTTAATGCATTGCCTGCAATGGATCCACAGGAAGAGTTTCGTATTGCTGGGCAATCATTCGGTGCGCAACTAGCAATTTTAGTGACCGACAAACTACTTACATCACAGTCAACTCGGCTCAAACCAACACGGTTGGTTTTGTTGGATCCTTATTTTTCACGCGGTAATTTAGCTAACTTATTTAATGGTCAAAGCGTTGTTAACCATGTGAATGCTATGGTGCAGGAGATTGAAACATATCAGGTCCCTGTTGCAGAATACCGTACCTCAAAAATCAGTTATTTTCCGACTGGTGATTGCAATTCATGGCTTATGAGTCATACAGCTTATGAGCGTTTTTATCCGAAATACCTCGACGCGATTTCAGGATTGGATTTATTAGCTGAACAGCATCGTTCAGCTATTTATTTATATTTTCAATCGAATCGTGCTGCACCTTATTGGGATCGTACGACGACTAAAAATTGGAATCGATCCTATATCAATGCGCAAGCCTCAAATGTGCAAGTGAGTCAGCTGATGCATTTTGCGCGCGCGCAAATTCCAGGGTTTTCGGAATACAGTTTTCCCAATACACAAGATGATGCGTTTACCGCTGTCTTGGCACATTAATGAATAGATCGGGCTACCTTTATGAAAAACAGGGTTTGCAAATACAGGTGGTCTGAACTATTACAAGAGTCCTGATACACGGCATCAGATTGTCATCGACATACCAAAAAGTGGGCCATACAGATTCATATTCCATTTGAAAGTTTGGTTGTGGTATTGACGGTATTGATACATATAACGGTATCCAATATTAAAACTGAGTATTGGTACGCTAAAGAGTTTATTGTATTGCAGCATTGCCATGGTGTTGTAACTTTGGTTGTTGTTACCCCAGTATGCCAGATCTCCTGTGGCAAATATGTCCCAATTCTTTGCGAATTGGTACACAAAGCGTGAGCCTATGACTGGCTGCATCCACCATTGATTTTGCGATGTCGTACCGTTTGATTGCACATACAGATTGGCGCTGTCGCTTAAAGCGCGCACGGCCACATACGGGTAGATGGAAAAACTTTGTAACACTTGATCATCAATGCTACGTTTTAAAATACGTTTGTAGGCACGATATGCTACGCCACCAGTTAGCATGCCAAAGCTGTTGTTCATGGTGGTGGTTTCAGTGGGTGTCTCAGTGCTGTATTTTAATTCGCCGTAAAAACCATCTGCGAACAGTTCTAAAGGGCCATTAATAGCGCTGAGCCAAAACATACCAGTGCTGCGCATGTGTTGTAAAAATTCCTGGGCTTTGCCCCCCGCTGTGAGTGAATTACCATTTACCGTCGTGCTACCACTTAAATTGACACCCCACAAATAAAGTTGCGATGAGATAAACCAACGCGTATCGGGAGGTTTGATGGCAGGGCCAGTTGGTTCAGGAAGATCGGGTCCACCTGCCAGTGCTATTTGACTCGCCAGTCCAATGAGGCATGCAATACAAACTTGCTTAATCACGATGAAATCCTTGTGTTAGGTGGAGCGCAAATTACTGGATTAATATACCACTCATCAATGAAGATGCGAACCGAATTTAGAATGGGCGCTAGTATTCTTGGTTAACTGTTTTTATGATGACAGCCTGCGATCACGTGCATGTTCAAAATTGCCTGCCTGTCCTTTTTGAAGAGGTATTATTTTGCTGTTGTGGATCTTGTTCTGTCTAAAGCGTATACGCATTAAGCTGCACTTAAAAGATAACGTTCGTGTAATTGCATAACCTGTTTTTTCAATTCTGCCAAACCTTGATCGTTAAGAATCACATCATCAGCGTAAGCAAGGCGTTCTGCTCGTGAATTTTGCGCTTGCATAATTTTCTGCACTTGTTCGACGCTCATATTATCACGTGCACAGCTACGCGCAATTTGTAATTCATGTGGGGCATCGATAACCAGTACGCGGTCAATGTGTTCAAAGTTTAGTGTTTCTGTGAGCAGAGGAATGCTTAACACACAGTAAGCTGATGTTGCATGCTGTGCTTGGTATAACATGCTATGGCGAATTATGGGGTGTAAAGTAGCTTCTAACCAAGCACGCTCTAAGTCATCATCAAAAATGCGTTGGCGCAGAATGCGTCTATCGATCTGGCCATTATTTTGCAGCACGCTCACGCCAAAATGCTCGACAATGGCTTGGTAACCAGGCTGCCCTGGTTTGCTGATGGTGTGTGCAATCGTATCGGCATCAATAACAGTGATGCCAAGTTCACTAAACATCTTTTCAACAGTGGATTTGCCACTGCCAATCCCACCAGTGAGTCCTACAATAAACATTGTGGTTTATGCCCTATTGTTTAAAATACGAAATACGTTAAGAAATCACCAAATAATAGCGTGCACCATCCAGCAAAAGCTAGAAACGGCCCAAATGGAATGCGGCTCTGAAAATTTAATTTTTTCGATAAAATAAAAATAAGACTGACGATAATGCCTAATACAGATGACACAATAATAATATTGAGTAACGGCCACATACCCATCCACGCACCAAATAGCGCCAGCAATTTAAAATCGCCATGACCTAATCCTTCTTTTTTACGCAACCAATAAAACCCTTTAGCAATACACCAAAAAAAAAGGTAACCACCAATCGTACCGAGAATGGCTCGTTGCGGCGATACAAATAATGAAAAAGCATTTGCTAATAACCCAAGCCATAGCAGTGGCAGTGTAATGCTATCAGGGATAAAGTGTTCAGCAATATCAATGCAGCTGGCAGCGATCAAGCCAAAACCTAAAATTAATACTAAGATCATGTTCCAGCTCAAACCAAAACGCCAAAAGGTGATGACGGCAATGACCGCGGACAACAGTTCAACCAAAGGATAGCGATAGGCTATTTTTGCAGAACAAAATGCACAACGTCCTTTTAGCAATATAAAACTTAACAGTGGAATATTGTGCCATGGTTTAATCAGTTTCTTGCAATATGGGCAATGTGAAGGGGGTGTAGCAAGATTCAATGGTTCTTCTGGTAACACAGCTTTTTGTTGAATGTCACAGCTTTGCAGGTACCACTCACGCTTCATCATGATGGGCAGACGGTAGATGATGACATTCAAAAAGCTGCCTATCACTAAGCCCAGTAACGTTATAATAATGTAATCAAATACAATCATAAAATACTGCCTATTTTAAAAATGGGAAGATACAGACTGATAATCAATCCACCTGTGATTAAAGCCAATATCAGCATAATGACAGGCTCAAGCCATTTGCTCAAGCTTTCTAAGGCCTGTTCAACTTGTTTGAATGTGTGAGCAGATAAGCGTTCTAAGGCCTGTTCTAAGGTATGTGATGTTTCGCCGAGTTGAATCAGATAGAGTGCGCTATGATCGAATAGTGTGATGCGTGTTAAGGCGTCATGCAATGTGTGCCCAGCCGTGATCAGGTCAGGTAATCTTAGGTATGCTTTTTTTAAAGTATTAGCTGAAATACTGTTTTGTGCCAACAGTAAACAATCACGTAAGGGTAATTTTGCTCTGACACACAAGTTCATACTGTAACTCCAATCAGCAAGCATTCTGTGTCGGTATACAGTCCCAATCCATGGAGTATGTAAGAAAAGTGTGTGCAATACGGTATGAAAGCGTGTAGATTTCTGACTTAAATAATACAGTATCAAGATAACACATAGGCTGCTCACAATCACGAATGCCGCATGGCGTTGTAAAAAAGCTGATATACTGAGTAACATATTGGTCGCAGTAGGTAATGTTGCATTGAAGTTTTCAAATATTCTTTGAAATTGCGGTAAGGCAAAAACAATCAATCCAATGCTGATAAAGAGAGTGAATACTAATACCGTCAGCGGATAAATAAGTGCTTTTTTCACTTTATTTTTCAGCTGAAGCATAAGCTTCATTTGGTGCGCTAACTGCATTAAGATAGCCGGCAATTGATTCGTTTGTTCTGCAGCTGTGATGAGTTGGATGTAAGTCGCCTTAAAAAAATTTGGGTGCTGATTTAATGCAGTTGAAAAACTGCTTCCAGCATGAAGAGCTTGTAATAACTGTGCAATGATTTGTGATAATTGTGTTGATGCGTAGCGGTATTTTAGCAGCGTTAATGCATCAGTTAAATGAATACCTGTTGCTAAAATGGATGCTAAATCTTCTGTAAATTCATTCAGCACGATACTTGTATGTTGTTTTTTCCTCAAATGAAATTCGCGCTTCACATGAGTCAGTATAATATTTTGCTTATGTAAATGTGAACGTAGGCTACGCATTGAGCCGCGATAGCGATTACTGTGGAAGCGCCCTATGTGATCAACACCACTCCAGTGTAGGAACGATTCTATGCCTAATTTAATGAACATACTGTGCTTCGTCAAAATTAATCACACGTTTTAATTCATCCAGTGTTGTTTCGTGTTGTGTAACTTTAGTCATTCCAGCTTGATACAATGGAGTATAGCCGTAGTGTGTCGCCCATTTTTTAAGGGCTAATGACGTACTGTTTTCTGCAATCATGTGTTGCAGTGGTGGTGATATTGGCAGCATTTCGAATAAACCAGTACGGCCCATTAATGTATTGTTATCTAAGCGGCGAATTAAGCGTTGTGCAATGACTAATTTAAGTGTAGAGGCTATGTGATCGCATTTTATTCTTAAATTTTTTAAACGGGTAATAGCTTCGATTGCATTTTGCGTATGCAGTGTGGCTAAAACCAAATGGCCTGTGTGGGCTGCGCGAATGGCTAATTCAGCTGTTTGCGTATCACGAATTTCACCGATCATAATAATGTCTGGATCTTGTCGTAATAGTGAGCGTAATACTGTTGCAAAGCTTAAGCCAATACTCTCATCGA
>CAZFAA010000068.1:0-9503 GCA_964516605.1 uncultured Coxiella sp.
TATATCATTTTGAATTGGCTTTCATTTTAGTGGAAAAGTTTGTTATGCTGTGCCCTCAAATTTTTGATGAGGTATCGCGATGTTTGAATTATTATTTGCACAAGGCGGCAACAAAAGTACAATTATTCATCCAATATTAACTCATCAATTTACTGACTATTGCAGTAGATTAGCTACGAATGTGCAAACGTGGTTTAGCACCTCTCAGTTTAAAGCCAAATCAGGCCAAGTTTGTATTGTCCCGTCGCCATCAGGTGAGGTGCAAGCTGTGTATGTTGGTTTGGAAGAAGTGCATGATGTATGGGTTTTTGGTAAGTTACCCAAAACATTACCACAAGCGGATTATATGCTGGATGATGTGCTGTTTAATAAAGAGCAACGTGAGCGTATTTTTTTAGTTTGGGGCTTAGGCGGCTACACATTTGATCGCTACAAAAAATCAGAGCATAGTTTGGCGCGTTTAGTGATTACGGATCAATCTGCTCACAATAGAGTAGAGCATATGTTACAAAGTTATTATTTGGCGCGTGATTTAATTAATACACCTGCTCAGGATTTACGTCCAACACGTTATGCTGAGCGTATTACAGAAGTACTCAAACCGTTTGCGGCGAAGTGCCGTATTGTTAAAGGTAAAAAATTAGAAGATGAGTTTCCAGGTGTGTACGCTGTGGGTAAAGCAGGGGAAGAGCCGCCGTGTCTTGTCGATGTAACATGGGGACACACATCAGACCCTAAGGTCACCTTGGTGGGTAAGGGTATTTGTTTTGATAGCGGTGGCTTGGATTTAAAACCAGCTGCTGGTATGCGTGAGATGAAAAAAGATATGGCGGGTTCGGCTATTGCATTAGCTGTGGCGCGTTTGATTATGGCGCAAAAATTACCGTTACGCTTGCGATTAATTTTACCTTTAGCTGAAAATGCGGTGTCCAGCAATAGTTTTAGACCGGGTGATGTATTAACGATGCGCAGTGGTAAAACGGTTGAGGTGGATAATACGGATGCAGAGGGACGTTTGGTATTAGCCGATGCCTTGACACTTGCCTGCGAAGAAAAACCAGATTATTTAATTGACGTGGCGACATTAACAGGTGCGGCACGTATTGCGATGGGGCCTGATATCCCGGCATTTTTTAGCAATAATGACCAACTTGCCAGTGCATTGGAACACAGTGCACGTCAATCCTATGAAGTCATATCACGTTTACCACTGTATAAGCCATACCTCGACTTTATAAAAAGTGATATTGCTGATTTATCTAATGCCGCGAGCTCACCTTTAGGTGGCGCTATTACGGCTGCTTTATTTTTGCAAGAATTTGTGGGTAAGGATATCCCTTGGGCCCATTTTGATGTGATGGCTATGAATACACGGGATTTACCGGGGCGTCCTAAAGGCGCTGAAGCCAGTGCGTTTGCAACGGTGTATCACTTTATTGAAGGTCTGGTACAACACTAAGAAGGATTTTACGATATGACGTGGATTATTTTTTTACTGCTTATTTTAGGCTTACTGTATTATCAGGTACCAAAGCGTATTACGTTGGCTGTTCTCGGTGCTGTGTTGGTAATTTTTTCGGTCACGCAAGTTGCGAGTACCGCGAGCTTAATTGTATTTTGGTTATTGTATCTGCCTATTACGCTACTTTTGTTGGTGCCGCCATTACGTCAGCGACTGCTCACAAAACGTTTGATGGCATGGTTTAAAGCATCACAACCTGAAATCAGCGCCAGTGAGCGTGATGTATTGGAATCGGGTACGATTTGGGTGGAGCAAGAATTTTTCAAAGGCCGCCCTGATCTGGATAAAATTATTAACAGGCCTCAGTCTCAGTTAACTCACGCAGAACAATCTTTTCTTGATAATCAAGTCAATACGTTGTGTTCGATGCTGAATGATTGGGAGATCACTAAAGTATTGCATGATTTGCCGTCTCAGGTATGGGATTACATTAAAAAAGAGCGTTTTTGGGGAATGGTTATCGATAAGCAATACGGAGGGCTTGCTTTTTCAGCTTATGCGCATTCACAAGTTGTTTTAAAAATTGCGACAAAAAGTATGAGTGCGGCTCTGACTGTTATGGTGCCTAACTCATTAGGGCCTGCAGAATTTTTATCACATTATGGTACAGATGAACAAAAAGCCTACTATTTACCGCGATTAGCAGCAGGTCAGGAAATAGCGTGTTTTGGCTTGACTGCCTTAGATGCAGGCAGCGATGCCACGGCGATTACCGATTGTGGTGTTGTGTGTGAGCAAGAATTTGAGGGCAAGCGTATTGTGGGTATTCAGCTTACTTTTGATAAGCGTTACATCACGCTGGCTCCGGTTGCGACATTAATTGGCTTGGCTTTTAAACTGTATGATCCAAATCATTTGTTAGGTGAGCGCGAACACTTAGGTATTACGCTTGCGTTAGTGCCTTCTCGATTACCAGGTATTTCTCAAGGTGCACGCCATGATCCACTCAGTATGGCGTTTATGAATGGTCCTGTGCGCGGTGAGAATGTATTTATCCCCATGGATTATGTGATCGGTGGCGCTAAAAATATTGGTAAAGGTTGGCGTATGTTAATGGAATGCTTATCAGTTGGACGCAGTATTTCATTGCCGGCATTGGCCACGGCCAGTGCGCATGTGGGTTATCTGATGAGTTCAGCTTACGCATTAGTACGTAAACAATTTCGTCATTCTATTGGTGATTTCGAAGGAATACAGTTACCGTTAGCCGCGATTGGTGGATTGATGTATCAGTGTGAGGCTGTGCGTCTTTTAACGCTAGAAGGCGTAGACAGTGGATTGCGTCCTGCTGTGGCATCGGCTATTGCTAAATACAATACCACCGAAATGGCACGTAAAATTATTAATCATGCCATGGATATTCACGGTGGTCGCGCGATTCAAAATGGACCACGTAATTATCTGGCGAATCTGTATGCGCAGATCCCAATTTGCATTACGGTTGAGGGTGCAAATATTTTAACACGTTGCCTGATTATTTATGGTCAAGGTGCACTGCGTTGTCATCCTTATTTACAACATGAAATTGAGGCGGCTATGACAAATAATGTAGCCGCATTTGATCGCAAATTAATGGAACACGCGGGTGATCTGATTGGGCATGGTGTGGCTGTATTGCTGCGACGTATTACGCCTGCGCGCTCCTACAAAGCGGCTATCAGTCAATTTTCCGTATTATTTAGCGTGGTGTCTGATTTGACCATGGTGATTGTAGGTAAGCAACTTAAATTTAAAGAAAGTTTATCGGGACGTTTGGCCGATATTTTAAGTGATCTGTATATTGCAACCGCTGTGTTGAAATATTATGAGAATAATGGGCAGCAGGAATGTGAACGTTTACTGATGCGTTGGTCATTAGAATCGTGCTTAGCACGTATTGAGCAAAGTTTTGTGGATATTTTTAAAAATTATCCAAAGCATTGGATTGGATCTGTGCTGCAGCATGTAGCATTGCCAAGACGTTATCCGGGTCCATCTGATGTGTTATCGATTGAGTTGGCGCGCTTTATGCAGCAGGATCACGACTTGCGTCAACGATTGACAAAAGCCAGTTATATTGGTGACAATGCGGCAGATCCTTGTTACCGCGTCGAGCGAGCTTGGTTGCAGATGCATAATAAAACAGCGCCACTTGATGAACAAAATTTTGCAAAAATAATTTGGGATGCGTTGCAAGTGGATGAATTTGAAGGAGCCCTTTCATGATAAATACTCAAGAAACTGTATACGTAGTTGATGGTGCACGAACCCCTTTTTTAAAAGCGCCGCGTGAAGGACCTGGTCTACTGAGTGCTTCTGATTTGGCTGTGCAAGCAGGGCGTGAACTGTTGTCACGTTTGGGAGTGGATCCGCAGCATATTGGTGAAACTATTTTTGGTTGTATGATGCCGAGTGAAAATGAAGCGAATATTGCGCGTTTAATTGGATTGCGTTTGGGTTGTGGTGATTCGGTTCCAGGGTGGACCGTGCAGCGCAATTGCGCATCGGGCTTACAATCGCTCGACTGTGCTGTAAAAGACATTCAATCAGGACGTCATGAATTGGTATTAGCCGGTGGTACAGAAGCCATGAGTCGAGCACCACTTATTTATAGAGAACAGATGGTGCGTTGGTTTGCTGCGATGAATGCTGCTAAAACTCCGATTAGTAAAGCAGGTGTATTATTACGTTTAAATCCTAAATATTTGCTCTCGCCGATTATTGCATTATTAAAAGGATTAACCGATCCTATTTTTAATATCGGCATGGGGCAAACAGCTGAAATACTCGCTTACGATTTTGATATTTCACGCGAAGAAATGGATCGATTTGCCTTACACAGTCAGCAGCGTGCTTTAGCAGGGTACCGCGAAGGTCATTTTAAAGACGAAGTGGTGCCAATCTACGATACACGTGGTCAGTATTATTTATATGATAATGGTATCCGTGACGATTCAACACTAGAAAGGTTAGCCAAGTTGCAACCGATGTTTGATCGTAAATTTGGTCGGGTTACAGCGGGTAATAGCTCGCAGATAACTGATGGTGCAGCGGTGCTTTTGTTAGCGAGCGAATCGGCTATTAAGAAACATAACTTGCCTGTTTTGGGCAAAATTATCGATACGCAATGGGCTGCTTTTGATCCTAAAGTTATGGGATTGGGTCCTGTGATGGCGTCTACGCCGCTGTTACAAAAGCACCAATTGAGTTTGCAGGATATCGATCAATGGGAAATTAATGAAGCGTTTGCAGCACAGGTACTGGGTTGCTTAAAAGCATGGGAAAGTACGGCGTTTTGTAAAGAGCACTTTAATTGTGATGCCCTCGGTTCCATAGATCCTAATCGTCTGAATGTCGATGGTGGTGCGATTGCAATAGGTCATCCAGTAGGCGCTAGTGGTTCGCGTGTTGTACTACACGTATTGAAAAGCTTAAAGCGTACCGGTGGCAAGCGTGGTATTGCTACATTATGTATTGGTGGCGGGCAGGGCGGTGCGATGCTGCTTGAAGTAATTTAGGAGATAAAACGTGACAGCATATAAACATTGGCGATTAGAGAAAGACAGTGATCATTTATTGTGGCTGACTTTTGACCGTGAAGGGACACCGGTCAATTCATTAAGTCGGGAGGTCTTTAGTGAGCTTGATGCTATTCTTGATGCGCTAACCACACAGCCACCAAAAGGTATGGCACTGGTTTCAGGTAAAAAAACAGGGTTTATTGCGGGTGCAGATATTTCACAATTTGTCGAAATTAAAACAGCTGATGAAGCATTTGAATTGATTCGTCAGGCCCAAATTGTGTTAGATAAACTCGCAGCGATGCCTTTCCCAACTGTTGCGTGTATTAACGGATTTTGTTTGGGTGGTGGGACTGAGCTGGCTTTAGCGTGTACCTATCGTATTGCTACGGAAGAAGAATCTACTAAAATTGGGTTACCTGAAGTGAATCTCGGAATTCATCCGGGTTGGGGCGGAACAGTGCGTTTGCCGCTCAAAGTAGGCGTGATGAATGCCATGATGGTTATGTTAACCGGGCGCTCTTTTTCAGGAAGTGCTATGGCCAAAATGGGTGCCGTCGATGCGTGTGTGCCGCTGCGTGAATTAAAGCGTGCTGCGCGCTACTATTTAATGAATAAACCAGCAGTGCATGAACCAAAATGGTATCAACGCTTAGCTGAACTTCCTTTCTTACGTCAGTTTGTTGGAAATATTTTCTATGCACAACTGAAAAAGAAAAAAGTCATTAAATCACATTATCCAGCTCCCTATGCAATCGTGCGTAATTGGGTTCGTGATGGAGCGCGTGGCAATGCGATGATTAACGAAGCCAAATCGATTGCTGAGTTAATGGTAACCGATACAGCGCGTAATTTAGTGCGTGTATTCTTTTTGCAGACGGCGATGAAAAATGCTGCTAAGGGCTCGACCTTTGAGCCTAAGCATATTCATGTGATTGGTGCCGGTACAATGGGTGGTGATATTGCAGCGTATTGTGCCTATAAAGGTTTTTATGTAACGTTGCAGGATCAATCGCCAGAACGTATTGCGCCAGCTATAGGGCGTGCTTACAAGCTATTTCAGAAAAAGCTGAAAAAGCCGAATCTGATTCAACGTGCCATGGATAATTTACAGCCTGATGTTGAAGGGCGTGGTGTGGCGCGTGCAGATTTAATTATTGAGGCGGCGTTTGAAAACTTAGAAGTGAAGCGAACTATTTTCCGTCAAGTGGAAGCGATGGCTAAACCTGATGCGATCTTAGCTACCAACACATCAACGATTTTGCTGGAAAATATTGCAGAGGGGCTGAGTAATCCACAACGTTTGGTCGGTATCCACTTTTTTAATCCAGTTGCAAAAATGCAACTGGTAGAGGTTATTCGTGGAGCTAATACGTCAGAAACTCTCGTACGTGATGCAGCAAAATTTGTAACGCGTATTTCACGCTCACCGGTTGTTGTTAAAAGCAGCCCTGGATTTTTAATTAACCGCATTTTAATGCCTTATTTGATGGAAGCGATGAAGCTTCTCGAAGAAGGTTATTCAGCGCAAGAAATTGATTATGTTGCAACCCAATTTGGTATGCCGATGGGGCCTGTGACGTTGGCGGATGTGGTGGGTTTGGATATTTGTTTGTATGCAGCAACAGAATTGGTTAAAACATATGGTGGTGAGATTCCAGAGCGTTTAAAGGCGATGGTTACCTCAGGTGAATTAGGTGTTAAGAGTGGCCGTGGTTTTTATGAATATAAGAACGGCACAGCTATTAAATCCTCCGAGGAGTCTGTCTTGCTTGATTTTGATGTTGTGCAAGATCGCCTGATTTTAATTATGGTGAATGAAGCGGTGGCTTGCTTGCACGAAAATATTGTCAGCAGTAGTGATACGCTTGATGTGAGTATGATTTTTGGCACGGGCTTTGCACCATTCAGAGGTGGTCCAATGCATTATGCTAAAGAACGTGGTTATACGGAAATTGTTCGTACACTGGAGTCATTGGCAAGAACTTTTGGCGAGCGCTTTAAACCCAGAGCGGGTTGGGATGAATTAATGAGTGCTGCGAGCGAAGAGCATCAGCAAGCTTAAACCAAGCAAGCTTAACGCATTAATCCTTCTCAGTTTAACTGAGAAGGATTTTTAGAATTATGGATGATTATGTCAGGATTGCCAAAAAAACCAGTTGATGTATTTGATGTGTTTGATTACGCGGTACGTCATCATTTCAGAGTTTTAAAAAAAATACTGGCCTTGATTATTCTTATGGCCTTCGTGCAAGCCCTGATTGTTTACACGGATCATTTTGTATTAAACCGGTTGCATTGGGTTATTAAAATCGTCGGTGCTGTTCCTATGTTATTTTTTACAGGTGCTTTATTGTATCAAGCACAGATGTGCTTGGAGGAGCATGAATCCTCGTTATTGCATACCTTGCAAGTAATGTTGCAGCGCTGTATTGCATTTTTTATGTGTGCTGTATTACTTACGTTACTCGTGGTGTTGTATTATTTTTTAGTTCTTCAGATTATGCGTGTTTGGATCCATCCAACTGGTGCGGAAGATGGTTCAATTAAAGGTATGCTGATTTTTATGGGTATGTATATGATACCCACGCTGATTTTTATTGTTTTTATGATTTTTGCATTGCCTTTGACTATCGTGGATCGTTTAAATCCGTTAAAGGCTATGGCACGCAGTTATGTATTGATTGGCACCCGTTGGTTACAAGCATTCACTGTCTACGCCTGTCTTGGCATGATGTATATTTTAGTCACTCCTAACACGTTGCACGCCCATTTTTTAATACGCTACCATCTTTTTATGCCGTTTGTTTTCGTGATGTATCTTATTTTTGTGCCGTTTATCGTAAATTATCTGTTATTTATGTTGAATGATTTGAAGTTGCGTTGGGCGGCACAGGTGGATTTTTAGAGGCGCTAATGATATAGCGCAGATCAAAATATCAAAACACATCAAGCTGCATAGGCAGCTTGACGTGTTTTGGGCATATTTAGCAGTAAACTGCCTTACAGTTACCCTTGAGCTGATGTTGATTCGTCAGCTTGCGTGCTGAGTGAATCGAGATCATTTAACGGAATTACAACAGCCAATGCTTTGCCACGACGAGTTAGGATAACGCGTTGGTTGCCATAAGCGGCTTTGTTAATCAGATCAGAGAAGTTTTCACGTGCTTCGACGGTTGTCATTTTAATCATGGCTATGCCCCTACAATATACATTTAAACAGTTAGTTACATTATGTCCTTAAAGATACCTCCATGATATCCAGCGTGTCTTCCAGTCGGTTGTAAATGTACAGCTTCTGTTTTCATATTGCAAGCAAATTTTGAATGAAAATTCTTAAGAGAAGCTTATAACATGATGTATATAATCAATAAAAATTAGCATAATTCTGAGTAATGCCTTACGGTTCTCTCGTGACGATGTACGGTTTAATAATATCGATAAACGCTATTTTTGCTTGCAAAAAAGCATCATTTTGAGAGCTAAAGAGTTTTAATTCAATATAAGGGCTGACTGCGCGATAGCCAATTCGCACATTGAATTGCTGTGCAATAGGGTCTAGCTGCTCGGCCAGATGGCTTTCACTAATGCCTGTTAACTTCCAATGGGCTTTATAAAGAGTTTTAACAAATCCGTGTTGAATCAGCTGTGGCAGGACGTAGAGTTCTACGAGTGGTTTGCACTCATGAGGTGGTCCTGGAAGCATAAAAATCAGTTTTCCTTGGTGTATGAGGTAGCAACCGTTGGCAGTACCATGCTCGTTAGGCATAATGTGTGCTGCCTCTGGAAATAAACATTGTTGGCGATTGGATTGTGGAATAGTGGTGTAACGTTTGTGTAAGCGCGTTTGAATGGCGTGCCAACTGGCTTCGTCAAAAACAAGCTCTTGATCCAGTACACGCGCTAAAGCAAAGCGCGTGCGATCATCGCTACCAATAGTGATCAGGGCGTTGTGGCGCCCTAGAAGGTAGTGCATGCCATCTTCCAGCTCAGCTTGATCGTCACGGATGGTCAGCTGCATGCCAGCAGGGATATTATGCTGAAACAGTGTTTGTGCGATGAACTGTCCATTTGTATTGAGAATGTCGCCGGAGATGAGCTCATCCCCGGTTGCTAAGATACCTATCATGGTGCGAATTGTAGCATGAAAGAGAATTGCACCTCACTGTCTTTTCGAGGATAATGCCAGCGGTTGAAGCAACGGGAGCATGATTATGACGTTTGTCGTAACTGAAAAATGCATTAAGTGCAAATTTACAGACTGTGTTGAAGTCTGTCCTGTCGATTGTTTTCGTGAAGGGCCTAATTTTTTGGTGATCGATCCAACAGAGTGTATCGATTGCAATATTTGTGTTCCGGAATGTCCGATTGATGCTATTTATGCAGAAGATGATTTGCCGCAGGATCAGAAGCATTTTCTAGAGCTTAATGCAGAACTTGCTAAGCAGTGGCCAGCGATTACGGCTATGAAAGATGCGCCA
>CAZFAA010000069.1:0-9457 GCA_964516605.1 uncultured Coxiella sp.
CGTAAGGGCAAGGGCCAGGATGGCCCGTAGTCAATCCCTCTCTGCGCCACATTAAAATGCAAATGTTAGAAATTTAAAACTGTTACGGGGTATGCAAGAAAAGGATTTGAACCCGAGAGGAGATAAATAAGTTGGGTTCGACAAATCAGCAGGATAGCTGATTTGGAGTGTGAGCAAAGCGAACAGCCCGTAAGGGCAAGGGCCAGGATGGCCCGTAGTCAATCCCTCTCTGCGCCACATTAAGATGCAGGCAGATACTGGAAATTCAAAACTGCAGTGTGTTTGTAATGATGCATATAAAATATGACGAGAACAGCGTGGGCTTTGCCCCATTGATTGCTCCTCCTTCGTAAACGTGAGGGAGAACACCCTTCTAATAAACGTGCTGTCATTTTTTGACGGTGAGCTAGCCCGAGAGTCAGTGTGAAATCAAAGCTGCATCTACAAGAATTAGTATTAAGTGTTTATTTTGGTGCAACACTTGAGGAGCAAGCGGTCGCGCAAAACGTATCTTTGGATATATTGATCTGTTTTGAGCGTTTGCCAGCCGCGTGTCACAGCGATAAATTAGTAGATACTTTATGCTATGCGGCATTAACTGAAGCGCTGCAAAAAAAATTTTCTGAGAGACGTTATCGATTGCTCGAAGCCTTGGGTTACGCTATTTATGACTATTTACTCAGTTACTTACCAGAAGGTGTTAACGTGTTGCGTTTAGCGCTGACCAAGTCGCCGCCATTAGAATCATTGAGCCACGCTACGTTTATTATCGAGGCTTAGTATGACGTCTATAGTGATTGGGATTGGTAGTAATTTAGAAAATCCATTGCAGCAAGTACGCAGGGCACTGCAGCACCTGCAGCAGATGCCTCAGTTATCCGATTTTCATTATTCGCCTTTGTATCAGTCTGATGCATTGCTGAAGCCAGGGGCACCTGGTGCGTGGGATAAACCGTTTATTAATATGGCGGTGCGTGCTCAAACAAGCTTATCGCCGCAAGCTCTATTGACTGAGCTTAAAAGTATTGAACGCAAAATGGGTCGACAAGAAAGAGGTCATTGGTCAGCCCGTGAAATTGATTTTGATATTTTAGTGTTTGGACGTGAAACACTAAGCTCTTCTCACTTGACCATCCCACATACCCACTTGCTCGAACGCCCCTTTGCGCTGTGGCCATTACTCGATGTGTGGCCAGAATGGTCTTATCCTGAAATAGATAAGACGCTACAAGCTTGGGGTAATCGTTTTGATGGTAATGCACCGTTGCATACCCGCCAAATTGCTCAACGTGCTAGTGCACCGTATTTAGTGGGGATTGTGAATCTAACGCTGGATTCATTTAGTGATGGTGGTCGTTTTGTTGATGTGGATCGCGCTTTATATCATATAGAGCAACTTGCAAAAGCTGGTGCTGATGTGATAGATATCGGTGCTGAATCGACCCGACCGGGTGCAACACCAGTGACACCTGAAGAAGAATGGCAGCGCCTTGAACCGTTATTGGAACAAATCCCCGCACTTTGGACTAATTGCTTGATTCGTCCTGCCATCAGCCTGGATACCTACCATCAACAAACTGTTGCGCAGGCGCTCTCTTATGGTATTGATTGGGTCAATGATCAAAGTGGGTGTCATGTAGAAGAGATTGTTGCGATGCTGGTGGGGACTCAAGTTGGTTATATTAGTATGCACAACTTAGGTATTCCAGCAAATAAATCGATAACATTACCCATCAATCAACCTGTTCTGCCTCTCCTAAAAGCATGGTGTGAGCAACGTTATCATTATTTAATTCAGTTAGGGCTTTTGCCAGCTCAAATTTTATTGGATGTGGGGGTTGGCTTTGGTAAAACGGCGCAGCAAAATCGTCAATTATTACAACAATGCTACCAGCTTACGGCAACAGGTGTGCCTCTTATGATAGGTCATTCGCGTAAATCATTTTTAAACCCAATTATGGCTATACCGTATGCAGATCGTGATTTAGAAACAGCGGTGCTCTCAGTTGATTTAGCGGATCAGGGTGTGCGGTATTTACGTGTACATGATATAGAGGCGACGCAACGTGCGTTGCGTGTCAAGGAGTATATGCAGCTGCCGTGATGGCTCAATACGGGCCTTTTTGTTTAGAGTGGGTTGCTGCTACACGTTAGAATTGGGGCGCGTTTAACATATCATGAAATATAGGTTTTGCAGATGTATTTTTTTTACAATGGTGATTTTTTAGAGAGCGATACAACGGCAATTAGCTTGAGTGATAGGGGGTTACTTTATGGAGATGGATTATTTACAACTTTTAAAGCAATTGATGCTGTTTTATTGCATTTTCCACAACACATTCAGCGGCTGAAAAAAACGGCGTCCTTTCTCGGTATACCCTGGGTTTACTCTGAATCACAGTTGTATGAATATTGTCAGCAACTATTGCAGGTAAATCAGTTAACCGATCATAAAACAGCTGTTCTTCGAATTACGTTGAGTCGAGGTGCTGTAGCTGAACGCAACAGTCAGATGAATCAAGGCAAGCCTATGTTGATGATTACGGCTGCAGCGTATTATGAGCCTACTGATTATTATCCGCGTTTATGTATTACCTCGGTGCGGCGCAATGACTTTTCTGCTTTGGTGCAGCATAAAACATTAAATTATTTAGAGCCAATTTTGGCGCGCCAAGAGGCACGGCAGCGTGGTTTTGATGATGGGATTTTTTTAAATACACAAGGAGTGTTGACCGAGGCTGCAGTTGCAAATTTATTTTTTGTGCATAATGGTGTGGTGATTACGCCACCAGTAGAAGATGGTCTCTTGCCAGGAATTATGCGCGCCATGGTGATCACGTT
This sequence comes from uncultured Coxiella sp., assembly GCA_964516605.1. Lineage (GTDB taxonomy): Bacteria > Pseudomonadota > Gammaproteobacteria > Coxiellales > Coxiellaceae. The sequence goes on from CAZFAA010000069.1 coordinate 2,842, forward strand.
GTGTCAGCAGCATGGCATTCCTATGCAGCAAATTTCGGTTCATCCTAGTCAAATTCAACATATGCAAGAAGCTTTTTTAACCAATAGTCTAATCGGTATTCAATCGATTGCGTGTATTGACGAGCATCTTTTATCTCATGGTGCAGCCGCCTTATTCACGCAAAACATTAAAACTGCGTACCTCTTGCAGCAAGGCAAAAGAGCCAAAAATAAGTAGTAGTGCATTTTCGGTTGTTGCAGTGATCAGCGCCTGTTGATAGGCATCAATGATGCTGCTGCAGTAAGTTGCTTGCTGTTTAATTGATTGAGTGTGCGTTTGTAATAATGGTAATGACATCGTGCGTGGATGCTGTATAGGTGCTATCCACCAGTGTTCAACGGTATCGCTCATGATCTCAACCATCTGTTGAACGGCTTTATCAGCAAATGCGCAGAATACAGCGTAATAGCGTTGTTTAGGGTAAGTCTGCCTGATATGTTTGCGCAACATGCTGATGGCATCTGGATTGTGTCCGACATCCCATAATTGTGGTATTGGATGTGCCGTGTATTCAAAGCGCCCTGGAATAGTTAGATTGTGTAGCGCATTGTCGATCGCATGTTGTGTAACAGGTAGTATCGTCTTGAATAGATCTATTGCTTTGAGTGCGCACGCAATCGAGTTATCAGCATAACGCGTTTTAATAGCAGGTTGCAGGAAGTCCTGACCATATTGGTAAACCGTGACGTGTTGTTTTTTTGCTAAATCGCGCACGAGTATTGGGATATCTGTATTGCCTAGGATGAGTACTTTATTGGGGCGCATGATGCCTGCTTTTTGATAAGCTATTTGGTCCCGCGTATCACCAAGCCAGGCTTGGTGCTCAAGTTCAACGTTGGTAATGATGGCCGCATCTGCATCCACTACATTCACTGCGTCTTCGCGTCCGCCCATACCCACTTCGAGCAGCACAATATCAGGGTGATGTTGTTGGAAAAACCACAGTGCCGCCAGCGTCCACCATTCAAATTCGGTTAAGTGAATATCTGCGCAGGCGTGATCAATCGCTGCGAAAGCCAGGCACAGCTGCGCTTCGGTAATGTTTTGTTGATCATAGCGGATTTGTTCGCGAGGATGGTATAGAAACGGCGAATGAAATAATGCTGTTTTATAGCCAGCTTGTTTATAAATGGCTTCTAATGCGAATACACAGGTACCTTTACCATTGGTGCCTGTCACGATCACGACAGGACAATTAAAGAGTGAAACACCTAGTCTTTCAGCAACTTTACGAATACGTACTAAACCTAATTCAATTTGTTGGTTATGATGTTGTGATAGATAAGCAAGCCATTCTTGATAGGTCATGGTGAGATATGCTTCCTGAATCCTAAATAAAGAACCCACTATGAAAGTGGGTTCGTTCATTTGGCGCGCCCGGAAGGAGTCGAACCTCCGACCACCTAGTTCGTAGCCAGGTACTCTATCCAGCTGAGCTACGGGCGCATAACTTTTTCAATGTATTTATTAAGCAGTTTTCGAAACAGAGATTAAGCCTCTGAGAATCGTTACTGCTTGGCATCCCTGCCGAGGGTTCATCTTTCTAGGATAACCCTGCCCGAACTTGTAATGCTGCGCTTGCTCGCATTACTCCCTGTTCGGTCGTTCGCCTTCGCTGTGCTCGGTCTTACCCAGCTGAGCTACGGGCGCATAACTTTTTCAATGTATTTATTAAGCAGTTTTCGAAACAGAGATTAAGCCTCTGAGAATCGTTACTGCTTGGCATCCCTGCCGAGGGTTCATCTTTCTAGGATAACCCTGCCCGAACTTGTAATGCTGCGCTTGCTCGCATTACTCCCTGTTCGGTCGTTCGCCTTCGCTGTGCTCGGTCTTACCCAGCTGAGCTACGGGCGCATAATAATTTCTCTTAATTACAAAGAGGTAGGCATATTAGCTACAAAATAACTAAATGTCTAGCCTGGAGGGGTTTTTTATTTCAGCTTTAAAAGGGTGTATGATGGTTAACCTGTGCTTTTTAGAATCTGCGTTGATTGCTGAGACTTAGGCCTTAGGCAGTTGGTAACTTAGGTTGAATAATGCATTTTAGCTTACAACTTTTGCAATATATATTTCTTTTTGTGGCCGCTTTTTTTGCCAGCACGATCGATGCCATCGCTGGAGGGGGCGGTTTAATTCTTCTGCCTAGTCTTTTAGGTGTGGGGATTGCACCAGCGACAGCGTTAGGTACCAATCGTTTACAAAGCACTGTCGGCGAAGTGGTGGCTGCATTTCGTTTTCACAGAGGCGGGCACATCCAAATTAAAGAATTATGGCTCGGATTTATGCTCACTGCGATTGCTGCAGCTGGCGGATCGCTGTCAATTATGGCGCTTCAGCCTGAGCATTTGATGAAAATTCTTTCTTTTGTTTTGTTGGCGATTTTTATATTTTTTATTTTTTCCCCTTCATTGAAGGATGAGCAAATAAGGCAACGTGTGAAACCTGTAACTTTTTATGTATGTGTTGGGATGGCCATTGGGTTTTACAATGGTTTTTTAGGGCCTGGAACGGGATCGATGTGGATTTTAGCGTTGATGTATTTTATGGGATTGCCTATGAATAAAGCGGTGATGCAGGCAAAGCCCTTTAATACCGTTGGTAATATTGCTTCGCTTATTTGTTTTGGACTGCAGGGGCATATTGCGTATTGGACCTTACTGATAATGGCGCCGGGGCAAATTCTGGGAGCCAGTTTGGGGTCGCAATTGGTGATGAAGCACGGAACGCGTTTGGTCCGCCCTATGTTTACTTTGGTTTTTAGCTTATTGATGATTAAATTGTTTTATTCTAGTTTTAGTAGTCACCCTTAAGATTTGATTTTTAGGGTATTTTTTTGATCTTAATTTTTATTTGGCGAAACATAACTTAAGCCTTTTTTAGGAAAGCTATATTTTTTTGTTGAATATCTGTACATCCCATGATAGGCTCAAATTTTTTAACGAGGATTTTATAATGAACTTTAACAAAATAATGGTCATCGCTGCAGCTGTTTCTTTATCCGTTTTATCGGTAGATGGCTTTGCTGCGAAACTCGATGGTGCAACTGTGACGAATAACTCAGGGGCTACAGCAACATTTAGCGGTACGTGTACCGGTGTTACTTTTCCGTCGCCTTTAGCAAATGGGCAAAGTGCTAGTATTAATTTTAGTCAAGATACAGCCAGTGTATGTACGGCACTTGTATATAATTTTGTTAATGGATCGTGTACATTTAGTTTTAACCCTCACACTATGAAATTTACCACATCAACTGATTCAGCATGTAACACTGCTATGGAAGCCACATTGCAACTGACTAAACCCTAGGATTTGCTCTGAATCTTCAAAAAACGCGTTTTTAAAACGCGTTTTTTTTTGCCAGATTGGAAGCGCAAGGGTATACTGCATCCCCTATGACAACAAATCACTTCAAGTCCATTCCTATTAAAGTAGAAAGCGGCTCTAAATATATAACAGAGCAGGGCTTTACAGCTGTTAAAGACGGAATGAAAAGCCGTAAGCCTCCAGAAGGTGAGCTATTGCCTAAGCCGCCCTGGCTGCGCGTTCGTTTGAGTGCGGATCCTGGTTACGAAAAAACACGTGATATTGTGAACAGTCATCGCTTGTCCACCGTCTGTCAAGAATCCAAGTGTCCGAATATCAGTGAATGTTGGTCGCACGGTACTGCAACGATTATGTTGATGGGCTCTGTGTGCACACGTGCTTGTAAATTTTGTGCGGTAGATACTGGTAATCCCCGTGGTTGGCTGGATCCTGAAGAGCCATTGAATGCAGCCAAATCAGTACAATTAATGGGTCTTAAGTATGTGGTTTTAACGTCCGTAGATCGTGATGATTTAGCGGATTTTGGGGCAGGTCAGTACGCAGCCTCTGTACGAGAGATCAAGAAATTATGCCCGACTACTAAAGTCGAAGCGCTGACGCCTGATTTCCAAGGGCGTGAGTCGTGTATTGAATTACTGTTGGATAGTGGTGTAGATGTATTTGCACAAAATGTGGAAACAGTTGAGCGTTTAACCTATGCAGTACGTGATCCACGTGCTGGTTATCAGCAGACTCTAGATGTGTTACGTCATGCAAAACGCTATCGTCGTGATGTCATCACTAAAACCAGTTTGATGTTAGGGTTGGGTGAGACATCTGAGGAAATTTTGCATACTTTGCGTGATTTGCGTGCTGCTGAGGTTGATGTGGTGACATTGGGTCAGTATATGCAGCCAACACGTAATCACTTGCCTGTCATTCGTTATGTCACACCGGATGAATTTAAACAGTATCGTGAAGCAGGATTGCAATTGGGTTTTCTTGAAGTCGCTTCAGGTCCCTTGGTGCGTTCTAGTTACCGCGCGGATCGTATTTTCACCGATGATAATCTCGGCCTATAGCGCTGTATGCTGCAGAGCTGCTCTGTAACATAATAGTCACATTTCTGTAACATCTACTTGTTAGAGTGCCACTACAATCGTGATTTATTAATGGAGAGCTTTATGACGCCAGCTTCTTTTGAGGCCTCTTTGAAAGAACAAGATGAGTCACAAGTGAATCGATATCACTGGCGCATTGTGTTTACAGCAGGAACTGGATTTTTTACAGATGCCTATGATCTTTTTATTATTGGTGTTGTTACAGCGATTCTCTCCCCGATTTGGCATTTATCGGTTGATCAAAAATCTGTTTTAAATGGCGCATCGTTGATTGCTGCTGCGATCGGCGCAGTATTTTTTGGTTTTTTATCTGATCGACTTGGACGTAAAAAATTATACGGCCTTGAGGCGCTTATATTAGTAATAGGCGCAATTTGGTCGGCTTGTGCTATGTCCTTTATATCCCTTTTGTGTGCACGTATTTTGGTGGGTCTTGGTATTGGTGGTGATTATCCATCGAGTGCGACGGTGGCCAGTGAAAGTGCCAACCGTAAAAATCGCGGTTTTTTAGTATTGCTCGTTTTTGCAATGCAAGCATTGGGCTTGACGGTAGGACCATTGATTGCCTCCTTGCTATTAGGTTTGCATGTTCCCCATGATATTGTATGGCGTATTTTATTAGGTCTTGGAGCTATTCCAGCTGCTTCTGTTATTTATTTACGTCGAACAATTAAAGAAAGCAGCCGCTTTTTGATGACTAAAAAAGCTCCGTTGGAGGTGGGTCGTGTAGTACATGATTTGATTGATGATAAAGATGATTTAGCGGTACCGCGTGGTTTTAAGAGGCAGAGTTTATTGAAGAAGAAATGGCTCTTGTACATGTTTGGTACGGCCGGTTCGTGGTTTTTAATGGATGTGGCGTTGTATGGTAATGGTGTATCCAATACGATGATTTTATCAAGTTTGAATCCATCCTCTGATTTGTTAGCTCATACTTTATTGTCAGTGCTTATTTTCCTCGTATTTGCTGTTCCAGGTTATTTTTTATCGGCACGTTATATTGATCGTATTGGACGCAAGCCAATTCAGTATATGGGCTTTTTTGTCATGGGTGTTACGTATGCTGTAATTGCTATCCCCAGTGTGATGAGCATGATTCCATTATTTATTGCTGTGTATGGTTTGAGTTATTTGTTTATTAACTTTGGACCTAATGCGACTACATTTTTAATTCCAGCTGAGGTGTATCCGACCTCGATTCGTGCTAAAGCACATGGCATTTCTGCTGCTATTGGTAAATGTGGTGCTTTTGTCGGAGCATTTACATTGCCCATTTTGCTTAATGCCAAAGGTGTTAGTATAGTGATGTTAATGATGGCAATTGTTTCTTTTTTAGGTATTGTGACCACATTTTTTTTGCCTGAGATGAAGAATGTATCCTTGGATGAGTTGGAAGAAGTGCATTAACGCACCCGCGCAATTTGTTTTATTTACGCTTTCTATTTAGCTAAATTTGTTTTGCACTGCGTCAGTGCAGTCAGCCTGTAGTGGCAAATTCTCTCCACTCCCAAAAAGAGAAGGTGAAGGTGGTGCTGTAATAGCTAATATTTTTCTCTTTTTCTCTTTAGGAACAGCTTCTATTGGAGCGGGATTCTTTTCATCAGGACATTTAGGGTGCTGGGGTTTGTATGTTTCTAAACAGCCCCTAATAGTAGTTATCAATTCTAAATCAGGATCAGAATGAGCATTAGAAAAAATTTTACAACAATTTTCCATAGCAGCATTAAGTAAGTGTAGTTGTTGATTTATAAAACCGTTACGCGAAGGGCTTAATAAATAAACACCCAAGCATTCTAATTGCTTCAGTATGAGCGACTTTATAGACCTTGCATCCTGTTTTTCAAAATCAGCTATGTTAGGTACGATAAGCGCAATTAATAATGCTGTGTATTTATTAATGTTAGGGTTGTCTTCTCGTTTAGCAATAGCCATGAGTGCATTGAAAAAAACCTCATACTTTTGCTCAGTGTAATTAAACTTTGAATCCCACCCAATCAGAGACTGTAATAAGTTTGGATTTGATAGTGTTGCGAGCTGTTTTAAGTAATTTATCCCATATCTTATTAAGTAGCTCGATATACAATGAAAGCGACCAAAACCCGTGAACTCATTTAATTTATCCAGTTCTTTTTCTGGAATGGGTGTTAGCATA
>CAZFAA010000070.1:0-9441 GCA_964516605.1 uncultured Coxiella sp.
TCGTGCCAACGTTTACGTGCTCTTTGTCGCGTACGAATTTTTCTTTTGCCATTTTTTCAAAACCCCTTTGTTACTGTTTCTTTATGATCGCTTCAGCAATATTTGCTGGCGTTTCAGCATATTTCAAGAATTCCATCGTGTAGGTCGCACGCCCTTGCGACAAAGAACGTAAATCTGTTGCATACCCAAACATCTCTGCAAGAGGCACTTCAACATCAACCGTTTTACCCGCTGGATTCTCACCCATACCTTGGATCACACCACGACGACGATTTAAATCGCCGACCACATCACCCATGTAGTCTTCAGGTGTTACCACCTCAACTTTCATAATAGGTTCGAGCAATACAGGACTAGCTTTTTTAGCACCATCCTTAAAGGCCATAGAACCTGCAATTTTAAAGGCCATTTCACTGGAATCTACATCATGGAAAGAACCATCATAGAGAGTAGCTTTCACATCCACGACAGGATACCCTGCAATCACGCCATTAGTCATTTGCTGGACAACACCCTTCTCTACAGCAGGGATAAATTCACGGGGAATCGCACCACCCACAATCGCATTTACAAATTCAAATCCAGCACCAGGCTCTTGTGGCTCTAACCGCACATAAACATGCGCGTATTGACCCTTACCACCTGTTTGACGAACAAACTTAGTCTCTTGCTCAACACTCTTACGTATTGTTTCACGATACGCTACACGCGGTTTACCCACATTCGCGTCAACTTTAAATTCACGAAACATACGATCAACGATAATCTCAAGATGCAGCTCACCCATACCTTCAATAATGGTCTGCCCTGATTCTTCATCTGTGTGCACACGGAACGAAGGATCTTCCTGAGCTAGTTTACCAAGAGCCACACCCATTTTTTCTTGATCTGCCTTAGTTTTTGGCTCGATCGCAACAGAAATAACAGGCTCCGGGAACTCCATACGCTCAAGTGTAATAATCTGATTCGGATCACACAATGTATCACCTGTGGTCACGTTCTTCAGTCCGACCGCTGCCGCAATATCACCGGCAAAAATCTCTCGAATTTCCTCACGTGTATTAGCATGCATCTGTAAAATACGACCAATACGTTCTTTTTTCGATTTAACAGGATTGTATACAGACGTACCCGAAGATAACTTACCTGAATAAACACGCATAAACGTTAACGTACCCACAAATGGGTCTGTCATAATTTTGAATGCCAATGCAGCAAAAGGCGCATCATCTGACGCTGGGCGTGAAGCTGGTTGACCATCTTCAGTCTCACCTGTAATTTCAGCCACATCTGTTGGAGCCGGCATGTAACGTATCACACCGTCCAGAACAGCCTGCACACCTTTGTTTTTAAAGGCAGAACCACAAAAAACAGGAATAATCTCACTGTTAATAGTGCGTTTACGAATACCTGTGTGGATTTCATCCTCTGTCAGAGCCACCCCTTCTAGGTATTTCTCCATAAGCTCTTCACTAGCTTCAGCTGCAGCCTCAACCATCTTTTCGCGCCACTCTTGGCACAATTCTTGCATATCTTCTGGAATCTCTTTTGCTTCGTAGGTCATACCAGAATCATCTTCATTCCAGTAGATCGCTTTCATACGCACCAGATCCACAACGCCTTTAAAATCTTCTTCAGCACCAATAGCTAACTGCACTGGAACAGGATTAGCCTTCAAGCGCGTTCTAATCATTTCAACAACACGCAAGAAGTTAGCACCCGCACGATCCATTTTATTCACAAAGCCAATACGTGGTACACCGTATTTATTTGCTTGACGCCATACCGTCTCACTCTGAGGCTCTACACCGCCCACAGAACAAAACACAGCCACTGCTCCATCGAGAACGCGCAGGGAACGCTCCACTTCAATCGTAAAATCCACATGCCCTGGAGTATCAATGATATTAATACGATGCTTATCAAACTGCTGATCCATACCGGACCAGTGACAAGTTGTCGCAGCAGACGTAATAGTGATACCACGCTCCTGCTCTTGCTCCATCCAATCCATCGTAGCATTACCCTCATGAACCTCACCCATTTTGTGAGATACACCAGTGTAATAAAGAATGCGTTCCGTTGTGGTCGTCTTACCAGCATCAATATGGGCCATAATCCCAATGTTACGTACGCGATTTAAAGGTATCTGTCGTGTCATGTCCTATTACCACCTATAATGTGCGAATGCTTGATTGGCCTTAGCCATGCGATGCACGTCTTCACGTTTCTTAACCGCAGAACCACGATTTTCTACCGCGTCTAGCATTTCATTAGCAAGACGAGAAGCCATTGTTTTTTCATTACGTTTTGAAGCACAATCCACCAACCAACGCATCGCCAAAGCCATTCTGCGTGTTGGACGAATTTCCATAGGCACTTGATATGTTGAACCACCAACACGGCGCGAACGCACCTCAACCGTTGGCGTCACCTTACCTAGAGCCGCTTTAAATAATTCTAAAGCTGCTTCACGCGCTTCATTCGATGTACGGATATCACCCGTAACATGCTTCAGTGAAAAACTACCACCCTTATCACCATCTTCATCTTCTTCTTGTTTCTTGCTCGGTGTTTTAGTAGTTTTCATGTATTTCTCAAGTGCCTCATCTAACGCACCGTATACAATTTTCTCTGCGATAGATTTTTTACCACTACACATCACTGAGTTAATAAACTTCGCCAATAACTGACTCTTAAAGAGTGGGTCCGGCATTATAAAGCGCTTCGGAGCTGCTTTTCTCCTAGACATATTCTATTCTCCAACTATTATGCTTTTGGCTTCTTTTCACCATATTTAGATCGACCACGACGACGACCCGATACACCAGCGGTATCCAAACTACCTCGAACAATGTGATAACGCACACCAGGCAAATCCTTAACACGTCCACCACGAATCAACACTACTGAGTGCTCTTGTAAATTATGGCCTTCACCACCGATATAAGCAGTCACTTCATTACCATTTGTAGTTCTCACACGCGCTACTTTACGCAATGCTGAGTTAGGCTTTTTAGGTGTTGTGGTATAAACACGTGTACACACACCTCGTCTCTGCGGACAAGCGTCCAAAGCAGGCACAGTACTCTTTTTGCGCCTTGATGTGCGTGGTTTTCTCACTAGCTGATTAATTCTAGCCATATTTATTATATCTCCAAAGTAACAGAACCCGCTGCCGCGAGTTTCACAGCAGAGCAGGGGATTCTAATAAAAGCCCCGACCCCCGTCAAGCTATATTCAAACTGATTTACGTATGAATCAATGATTCTTATCGAGAACTCACTAGGTTTGAATTCTCAATGCTTCTTATCCAAGAAAAAAATAAAAATTCTAGAGCAAGCGCAACGAGTTGTTTTTATTTTTTTCTATTTTAATTTCACCTACACAGAAAGACCACATTACAGCAAGTTAAAAGGAGTGAATGCACACTCCCTTTAAAAAATCTCAAGTAAAAGACCCTGCAGCAAGCCGCAGGGAATATAAACTGAGCGCAAGTGCCTCTTACTCATCTGTAGAAGATTTATCAGATGTAAACAGACCCTCTTCTTTAGAAGTTGTCGATTTTAGTGCTTCACTCAAAGCTTGTTCCGCTTCATCTGCTGTCACACCTTTATCAATCACCTCGCCGACCAATTCCTTCATGGACTGTGCGCGGCGAGTTTCATGGTAAGCATAACCCGTTCCAGCCGGTATAATACGTCCCACAATGATATTTTCTTTCAAGCCACGCAAATCATCTGTCTTACCTGAAATCGACGCCCCCGTTAACACGCGCGTTGTTTCTTGGAAGCTAGCTGCAGATAAGAATGATTCTGTCGCTAAAGATGCCTTAGTAATACCCAATAAAATCGGCTCAAACGTCGCTTTCACTTTACCCTCAAGAGCAATCCGCTCATTTTCACGCATAAGCTTATGACGCTCTACTTGCTCACCTGGCAAGTAATCCGTATCACCCGCATCCAGAACTTTCGCTTTACGCAACATTTGACGCACAATCACTTCAATGTGTTTATCGTTAATTTTTACACCTTGTAAGCGGTAAACATCCTGCACTTCATTGACAATATAATTCGCCAATGCGCTGATCCCTAATAAGCGTAAAATATCATGTGGGTCAGTCGGTCCTTCTGCAACCACTTCTCCTCGCTCTACAATTTCACCCTCAAAAACATTCACATGACGCCACTTAGGAATCAATACTTCGTGAGTTGTATTATCTTGAGCAGTAATCACTAAACGTCCTTTTTCCTTTGTTTCTTTACCGTGACTAATCAACCCTGAAATTTCCGCACGTATAGCAGGATCTTTCGGACGACGCGCTTCAAATAAATCAGCAACTCGCGGCAAACCACCCGTAATATCTCGAGTCTTCGATGTTTCTTGTGGAATACGCGCCACCACATCACCAATACCTACAGCTTCACTATCACCGTGAGTTAGGATTGTGCCGTCTGGTAAGAAATATTGTGCTAACACACGCGTACCAGGAATATTCAGGTCATTGCCTTTTTCATCAACCAACTTCACACGTGGGCGTAATTCACGTCCACCTGGGCCACGCTGTTTTGCAGAAGTCACAACAATACTGCTCAACCCAGTCAATTCATCCGTTTGACGATTCATCGTCATACCATCCACCATGTCGATGAATTTAATATTACCAGCTACCTCAGTAATAATTGGATGTGTATGTGGATCCCATTGTGCCACTACCTGACCTGCACGCACCTCAGTATTGTCATCAACACTCAGCACCGCACCGTAAGGCACCTTATACTGTTCACGCTCACTACCACGCTCATCATAAACAACGAGCTCTCCAGAACGCGATACAGCTACCAAGTTGCCATTAGAATGGCGCACTGTTTTTAAGTTACGTAATTTGATAACGCCTTCAGATTTTACTTGAATGTTATTAGCAGCCGTTGCACGCGATGCCGCACCACCAATATGGAATGTACGCATCGTTAACTGTGTACCGGGTTCACCAATTGATTGTGCCGCAACAACACCTACTGCTTCACCCACATTCACTAAATGACCACGCGCTAAATCGCGTCCATAACACAATGCACAAATACCATATTCTGTTTCACATGTAATCGGTGAGCGTACCATCAGACGATCCACACTGTGTTCATCTAATAGATCTACAGCACGCTCATCTAATAATGCACCAGCCGGGAATAGCATTTCACCGGTTTTCAAAGAATACGCTGGTTCAATTAACACACGTCCCAATACACGCTCGCGCAGCGGCTCAACCACATCACCACCTTCAATGTGCGGACGCATTTCCAGGCCTTCGGCTGTACCGCAATCATGCGCGGTCACAACCAGATCCTGCGCCACATCCACCAAACGACGTGTTAAATAACCTGAGTTCGCTGTTTTCAGAGCCGTATCCGCCAAACCTTTACGTGCACCGTGTGTTGAAATAAAGTATTGCGCTACATTTAATCCTTCACGGAAGTTCGTTGTAATAGGTGTTTCAATAATCGTGCCATCTGGTTTGGCCATAAGACCGCGCATACCAGCAAGCTGTCTAATCTGCGCTGCAGAACCACGCGCACCAGAATCTGACATCATGTAGATCGAGTTAAAAGAAACCTGCTCTTCACTAATACCTTTTTCATTGACAATGCTTTCGATAGAAATTTTCTCCATCATCGCTTTGGCAACCTGATCATTAGTACGCGACCAAATATCAATTACCTTGTTATAACGCTCACCTTGCGTTACCAATCCCGATGCAAACTGCCGTTCGATTTCGCGCACTTCATTTTCAGCTTCAGCAATAATTTCGCCTTTAAGCTCTGGAACCAGAAGATCGTTAATACCAATCGACACACCTGATTTCGTTGCATAATGGAATCCGGTATACATTAATTGATCGGCGAAAATACACGTTTTCTTTAAGCCTAATTTACGGTAGCAACTGTTAAGTAACTTAGAAATAGCTTTCTTCGTCATCACTTGATTTACTGCAGCAAATGCCAATCCCATTGGTACAATTTTCCATAGTAAAACGCGACCAATTGTCGATTCAACCAACTCAAAACGTTTTTCAACCTGCTCTTCTTCACCAATGATCTCTTGATACAAGCGCACTTTCACTTTAGCTTGCAAATCAACCGCCCCGATTTCATATGCACGTGTTAGCTCAGAAATGTCCGCAAACACCATACCTGTTCCTTTGGCGTTTAAACGTTCACGCGTCATATAGTAAAGACCCAACACAACGTCTTGTGATGGAACAATAATAGGTTCACCGTTCGCAGGATGTAACACGTTATTGGTAGACATCATTAAGCAACGTGCTTCTAACTGGGCTTCCAATGTTAACGGTACATGCACCGCCATTTGGTCACCGTCAAAGTCCGCGTTATATGCAGAACACACAAGAGGATGCAACTGAATCGCTTTACCTTCAATTAATACCGGCTCAAACGCTTGAATACCCAAACGGTGCAGCGTTGGCGCACGGTTCAGTAATACAGGGTGTTCACGAATCACATCTTCTAAGATATCCCATACTTCAGGAGCTTCAGATTCCACCATCTTCTTAGCAGCTTTGATTGTCGTAGCCAAACCTAAGTGCTGTAATTTACTGTAGATAAATGGCTTAAATAATTCTAAAGCCATTTTCTTAGGTAGACCGCACTGGTGCAGACGTAACGAAGGACCCACAACAATTACAGAACGGCCCGAGTAATCAACACGCTTACCCAGTAAGTTCTGACGAAAACGTCCCTGCTTACCTTTAATCATATCTGCTAATGATTTCAATGGACGACGGTTAGAGCCCATAATGGCACGTCCACGACGGCCGTTATCCAGCAAGGCATCCACTGATTCTTGTAACATACGCTTTTCATTGCGCACAATAATATCAGGCGCGTTCAAATCAAGTAGACGCTTCAATCGGTTATTACGGTTGATCACACGACGGTATAGGTCATTCAGATCCGATGTTGCAAAACGTCCGCCATCTAAAGGTACCAACGGACGTAAGTCTGGCGGTAATACGGGCAACACTTCCATAATCATCCAATCAGGTTGATTACCAGATTGTTGAAATGCAGTAAGCACTTTAAGGCGTTTGGCAATTTTCTTAATCTTTGTTTCAGACGTTGTTTTTGGCAACTCATCACGCAGCATGGTAATTTCTTCAGCCAGATCAATACCACGTAATAGTTTTTGAATCGCCTCAGCACCCATCAGCGCTTCAAAATCATCACCAAATTCTTCCAACGCATCAAGATACGCTTCTTCAGATAACAACTGACCTCTTTCTAAGGTAGTCATACCTGGCTCAACGACAACATATGCTTCAAAGTAAAGAACGCGTTCAATTTCACGTAAGGTCATATCCAACATCAAGCCAATTCGTGATGGCAATGATTTTAAATACCAAATATGCGCAACAGGGCATGCCAGCTCGATGTGTCCCATACGATCGCGACGTACTTTGGCCAGCGTCACTTCCACACCACATTTTTCGCACACAACTCCACGATGCTTCAATCGCTTGTACTTACCACACAAGCATTCATAATCTTTAATCGGACCAAAAATCTTCGCACAGAACAGACCGCCTCGTTCAGGTTTAAAGGTACGATAGTTGATGGTTTCTGGTTTCTCCACCTCACCAAACGACCATGAACGAATGACATCGGGCGAAGCCAGTTTAATACGCAACGCATCAAAGTCACTATTAATGTTATTTTTCACATGTCTTAGTAGGTCTTTCAAATTCTCTCTCCCACTCTGTTTCCGCAGCAGCTACACGGGTAAAACAAATCATCCCCCACAATAAAATATGTGTGGGGGATGCATAAACTAATTATCGTTCTCTAAGTTAATATCAATACCTAAAGAGCGAATCTCCTTAACCAGTACATTGAATGATTCGGGCATACCTGCATCCATACGATGATCACCGTCGACAATGTTTTTATACATGCGTGTACGACCATAAACATCATCTGATTTTACCGTCAGCATTTCTTGTAACGTGTAGGCAGCACCGTACGCTTCAAGAGCCCATACTTCCATCTCACCAAAGCGCTGGCCACCAAATTGTGCTTTACCACCTAATGGCTGTTGCGTGACAAGACTGTAAGAACCCGTTGAGCGTGCATGCATCTTATCATCAACCAAGTGATTGAGTTTAAGCATATACATGTAACCCACTGTGACAGGACGCTCGAATTTATCACCAGTGCGACCATCATAGAGTTCTGCTTGACCTGATTCAGGTAAATCCGCCATTCTAAGCAATGCTTTGAGCTCTTCTTCTGAGGCACCATCAAAAACAGGTGTTGAAATCGGCACACCTTTACTTAAGTTTTGCGCCAACCCAATAATTTCCTTATCAGAAAAATCATTCAAATCAATTTTCTGTTTTTGGCTCATATCATAAATAGGCTGGATGACTTCACGTAAACGCTGCACGCTCGCTTGCGCGGCGATGGCTTTACCAATTTTCAATCCCAAGCCTTTTGCAGCCCAACCCAAGTGCGTCTCCAAGACCTGACCAATATTCATACGTGATGGCACACCCAGCGGATTTAATACGATATCAACAGGCGTTCCATCTTCAGTAAAGGGCATGTCTTCAACAGGCACTACTTTAGAAATCACACCCTTGTTACCATGACGACCCGCCATCTTATCACCTGGCTGAATGCGTCGCTTCACAGCAAGGTAGACCTTAACTACTTTAATCACACCAGGCGCTAAATCATCGCCTTGAGTTAATTTCTGTTTAACTAATTTGAGTTTCGCATCACGCTCTTGTTGTAAAACAGTATAACGATCACTGCCTGCCTCTAAGCGATGGTTCGCTTGGTCATCTTTAAGACGAATCGAAAACCATTTTTCATGCGGCAACTGTTCTAGATAATCAGCCGTCACAACAGCGCCAGTTGCTAAACCATTTGGCCCGCCCTCAGCCACTTGACCAATAATTGTTTTTTGCAACCCTGTGAATAACGCCTCTTCACGAATACGTAATTCGTCATTGATATCTTTCTGCGCCTTGGCTAATTCGTACTCTTCAATTTCCAGTGCACGCTGGTCTTTTTTCACGCCATCACGTGTAAACACATGCACACCAATAACCGTACCATTTACACCAGGAGGCACACGCAACGAACTGTCTTTCACATCCGATGCTTTCTCACCGAAAATTGCACGCAATAGCTTTTCTTCTGAACTGAGCTGAGTCTCGCCTTTAGGTGTCACCTTACCCACAAGAATATCGCCATTACCTACTTCAGCGCCAACATACACAACACCAGATTCATCAAGTCGCGATAAAGCGCCTTCACCGACATTCGGGATATCCGCTGAAATTTCCTCAGGCCCCAGTTTGGTATCACGCGCTATACATGTTAATTCCTGAATGTGAATCGTTGTATACCGATCTTCTTC
>CAZFAA010000071.1:0-9405 GCA_964516605.1 uncultured Coxiella sp.
ATGACTTGATAGTTTTTGATATCAACGTGTGTAGGTGTGTTATGCAATTGCATCGGGATATTGACTTGAGCAAACGACATACGGTTATGGTGAGTAAAGGTAATGAAGTGATGTGGTGCGGCGAGTTTATTGATGACCCCTACCCACAACATCTGTTGATTGGTGAAGGTTAAGTGCGCATTCCACAAACGCACTAAATAAATTGTCGATTCTTTAGGAATGCTTTTATACATGATGAGTGCAGGGCGATTATTTTGATACAACGTTTCAAATAAAGGTAGGTGATACTGTGCTTTGGTACTGGCAAGACGATTGATGGTATTTTCAAGATGGTGTTGACGTGACAACGTTAGCCAACCATTTTGTTTTAACGTGTGCTCAATACAATCGAGGTTTCCAGCCCATTGTAAATTAAGTGGTTCCGCAGAGTGACCGAGACGATTTGTGCGATAGAGCGGGGTAACACTGAGCGGATTTCCCCACCAATGTGCTTCAGTTGTAGTGAGGTTTGTGCGAAGCGGGGTATAACGGTATACATCATGGCGATAGTTAAAATAAATAGTTCCGCCCCATATGATACTCAGAACTCCTAGCATGTAAGTGAGCCATAACCCGCGATGACCGTGCAGCGCAGAAGTGGGTTTAGGTAGTCGCTGATAACTGATGAGGGTAATTAATAAAATCGTTAATCCCAAAAAGACGCTGGCCAACACATCGGATAGCCAATGCGCACCGACATAGAGTCGGCTGATTGCAATGAGTGCAATGAGGGTGGCGGTGACAGTATAAATGATGCCGCGATTTTTTCTAAAGTAGCACGCAGTATAAAAAGCGAGTAAACCCAATACGACGAGGCTTAGCATTGTATGCCCGCTTGGGAAAGAGGAGGAATCTTTAACGATCATAAAACCCGTTGGGCGAGAGCTTAGGTGAGCGTATTTGATGGTAACAGCGATGGCAGCTGTAATTAGTGTAGCACCACACAGGTGAGCACTGGCGCGCCATTGCTTACAGCACAATAGTATAAAACTTAATGCTAGCCCAATACAAATCATGCTACGCGGTTCACCACACAGTGATAGCGTAATGAAAAAAGGATCGAGATGGTAAATTCGCAGGCTCTGTGCAAATGAAAAGGCAGGCGCATTGATGTGCGTCAAACTGCCTTGCAAAATCACATTCATTAAAACGATTATAAAGAGGATGCAGCAGAGTAAAGCTAGCAGTAAACGGCTTAGTTGGTAATGTGAGTGTGGTTTTTGGTGGTTGTAAATCATGTTAATGATGTAATGCGAGCCACGGTGTCCTTGTAAGAACGCCCAGTAACGATCAATTTGTTTATCATAAAACTGTCGAATATTATTAAAAAAGTGTTGCACAATCCAATACAGCAACCACAGCAAGGTGATGATGAGAATGCCAAGGCCAATATATTCAGAAAGCAATTTAGGTGGAATTTCCATAGAGAAAGCGCCGAGTATCATGCCCGGCAAACTGTATAACACAGACCATAAAATAGCAGTAGGTAATGCTGCAATTAAAAAACGTGGCCACGACATATGCAGTACACCGGCTACCATCGGTACGGCACTGCGTACGGCGCCTACAAAGCGTCCGATTAAAATACTTTTACCACCGTGCTTTTTGATAAACACTTCACTGACAGAAATAATTTTGGGGTATTTGCGAAAGGGCCATATGTTTTTAAGCTGATCTTTGAAGATGCGCCCCACAGCAAAGCCGACAATATCGCCGAGGAATGCGCCGAAGGAAGCAATGGCAAGAGTGGTGTAGCCTGGAATAAGTCCTGCGCCAATCATCGCGCCGACAGCGGTCATGGTAATAGCGCCAGGAATAATCGTGCCGAAAATAGGCAGGGATTCTAAGAATGCGACGACAAACGCAAACAGTATCCCCATGTGGGGATGGGCGTGTAGGTAAAGCGTGAAGTCATTCAGGTAGCGGTGGAACATAGGCGACTAGAGTAGCGGATTTTGTGGGTCTTGTGAATAAAGAAAAAACGTTATCTTAGCGATCCATGTGGCGAGACTTTGAGCTGTACTAGCACCTTGGGTCATCCTGGTTTATAATGGCCGCCAATTTATACAGGTCGTATGTTCAATGGCCCGTGGTATAGGAGTTTTTTATTATGCGCTATTTTCTCGTATCATTTTTAGCAAGCATCGTGCTGTTATTTGCAGGGTGTGCAGCGCATGTGCCCAGTCCTGAGATGATTAATAAACCCGTCGATTTGGGTGCGCAACGCATTGCCTTAATACAAGAATACCGTTGTACGCATTACCATTTGTGTGATGATCACGATGTGACGATTACACCACGCATGATTGTGTTGCATTGGACGGGAACGGGGAGTGGGCAGCAAGCTTATGCATTGTTTAAAGATCCTGAGTTAACCAGTCGTCCTGACTTGCAGCAATATGGGTTGCTCAATACTGGCGCGCAATTTTTAGTCGCACGTGATGGTACTGTATATGAATTAATGCCATCGAATTGGATGGCCCGACATGTGATTGGGTTAAATTATTTAGCCATTGGTATTGAAAATGTAGGTGGTGTTAATGGCCATGCTGATTTGACGCCTGCGCAAATTACCTCAGATGTGTATTTGGTGCGTCTGCTTAAAAAGCAGTACCCAACGATTGACTACCTGATTGGACACTATGAATATACGTGCTTTCGCAACACGCCTCTATTCATGGAATACGCTCAAAATTACATGACAGTGAAAAAAGATCCGGGGCCATTCTTTGTGAATGAGGTGCGCAAGCAGGTGAAGAATTTGGGCTTAAAGGGTTGTCCGTAGGAGTTTGTGTCACTGATCAATTTCAACTAGGTTCAAAATGCACCAAAAATTGCCGCGCTAATTTTTCCATAATTTCATCCACTGTGATCTCAGGAATAAACTGTGCGATGTGTGTCATGGTAAGTTTTTCAAAGCCACAAGGATTGATGTTGTTAAATGGCGTTAGATCCATATTCACATTCAAGGCGATGCCATGGTAACAGTAATCACGTTTCACACGTAGGCCAATCGACGCAATTTTAGCTTCATCAATATAAACCCCTGGTGCATCCCGTTTGCCGTAAGCGTGGATGTGGTATTCTGCAAGTAAGTCAATAATGGTTTTTTCAAGTTCCGCAACAAAGCAACGTGTGTTCAATTTAAGTCGCCCCAGATCAAACAGGGTGTACGCCATGAGTTGTCCGGGGCCATGGTAGGTTACTTGGCCGCCGCGATCGCTATGAATCACAGGAATCCTGACTGGATTTAATATGTGCTCTGCTTTGCCGGCAAGTCCTTGGGTGTAGACAGGTTCATGTTCTAACATCCACAGTTCATCATCTGTCGCAGTATCACGATTGAGCGTGAACTGCTGCATGCGTTCAAAGATGGGTGTGTAAGCGGTGCGCGGCAAGCGTATTATGTTCATCAGAAGTTATAACGCCATTAATATAGTGGGTTCCTTACTTAAATCGTGATACAGCGCATCGAGCTGATCTTTTGATTGAGCGTGCACAGCGACGCTGATCGACAAATATTTTTTATTTTTGCTGGGGCGCGAGGTAAATTGGTCTGCACGAATGGTTGGAAAATGCTTGCGAATAATGGCAAGTGTATTGGCTTCAAATGCAGAATCGCTTTTACCCATTGTTTTGATAACAAAATCACAGGGGAAATCTAGGGGTGAGGAGTGCTCATGCTCTTCTTCATGTTCATCAGGTTCGTTACCATTAATCATTTATATGCTCCCGAAATGTCAATAAAAAAACAAAGCCACGAGGTGATCGTGGCTTTGGGTAAGTGGTATTGTATTAAAGTCCTTTGATGAACATCGATACACGATCCACCATGCGTGACCAAATACCACCAACTGGATTATCTTGTAACGCAATCAAGGGAACCGAAGCAATCGGTTTATCTTGTAGCGTGACATTAATCATGCCGTAGGTTTGACCTTTCATAATAGGTGCTTTGAGCTTCGCTGGAATATCCACATTCACTTTCAGTAAATTATATCCGCCAGTCGGAATGGTGACATATAAATCTTTTTGCAAGCCGATGGCGACTTGCTTGTTAGCCCCCATGTAAACACGCGGCGTTGAGATCGCTTGATTACCGCTATATAACTTGTAAGTTTTGAAGAAGCGGAAACCCCAATTGAGCAGTGCTTGTGAGTCGTCAGCGCGTGCGCTATCACTGGGTGCGCCCATGACAACAGAGATCAGGCGCATGCCCTGTTGTGTGCCGGAAGAAATCAAGCAATATCCAGCATCATCTGTATGCCCTGTCTTAAGACCATCTACGCCAGGTGAGCGCCACAATAAGCGATTGCGATTGGGTTGGCGAATACCGTTGTAGACGATCCATTTCTCGCCAAAAACGGGATAGTATTGTGGGTAATCTGTAATGATATGACGTGTTAATAACGCTAAATCATAAGGCGTCGAATAGTGATCTGGACTGGGCAGGCCGGTTGAATCTGTGTAGTGCGTATTGGTCATACCCAGGTGTTGCGCAGTTTGATTCATAAGCGACGCAAAACTGCCTTCATTGCCAGCAATGTATTCTGCTAAAGCTGTGCAGGCATCGTTACCAGACGCTACCACAATACCTTCTATTAATTTTTGTACAGGAACTTGATCCCCTAATTTGAGGAACATACGTGAACCACCACGCTGCCACGCATTTTGGCTGACGCGCACCAGATCCGTCATTTTAATTTGACCTTGTCCGATAGATTGTTCAGCAATATAAACAGTCATCAGCTTGGTTAGGCTGGCGGGTGACATGCGATCATTCATGTTCTTTTGCGCCAAAATACGCCCAGAATTAGCATCCATCAACACATAACCTTTAGCATCAATGTCCGGTGGTGTGGCAATAATCAGAGGTTGATTGGGTTGGTCAACGGGTGCGGCAGGTGGTAACGAGGCAGCTAGCGTTTGTGCTGAGGGTTGCAGTGCTTGCTCTTGAGACTTAATCAAGCTGTCATCAGCAGAAGCGCTGGACATCCCAAAAATTAGCGCAAGAGAGATAATAATGAATCGCTTCATTTTACGTGTCCTATTTAAGTTTGTTTTGGAAATCAATATCCTAACATACCCATTTCGCGCTGTCACAGAGATTTGCGCGAAGTTGCACGAAAAAATCAGTATCACGATCAAATGAAGCGAATAACGTTCTCCTCTAACTCATTAGAGTGGGATTGTCGGAAGTAGGGAGTCGTGTCGCTGCCGAATCAATGCGAGGAGGTGCCATCAAGCTCTGCGCGGCATGTGCTGAGATGGCTGATGCAGCAGCAGTAGTCTGTTTAGAAGTAAATTGACTTTCATGCTGCTGATTAGAAGTAAATTGACTTTCATGCTGCTGATTAGAAGTAAATTGACTTTCATGCTGCTGATCAATTTTCTTTAATTTTTCCAATTGTGTGGGTGTGAAAAGAAGTAGCTTCTTCTGTTCGTAGCGTGTTTCTAGTATTACTAATGGTGGAATTTTCTTAGGGGTAGAAAGATCAACAAATCCATCCTCATCTTCATCAGGCTCATCGCTGCTACAAATGGCGCCGTCTTCATCAAGTTTTATGTCAGCATTTTCAATTTGTTCAATTAACTCATTCACGAATCTATCGTTCTCTGCCCTGACGAGTTGTTTCAGTTCCTCTGCTTTTGCATCAGGGAGTGAAAATTCTTCGCAACTTTTTAGTGCTGCTTGAAAATGCTCATTGGTGATGTTCGCATTAATTTGACTTTCAAGATCTGTCATCTTGTTTGCATAAGCTGTTTCCAGAGCTTTTGCAGTGTCAGAACTGAAGTGACATTCTGCTAAAATTTTAGCGGCACGAGACAATTTGCCTTGTGCAATAGCATCCGAACACGACTTTCTTTGGTCGTCAATCGACTTAGGAGTTTGCTGTTGTTGCTTTGGATTTTGTGCTGGTTCGGCTGGCGCTGCAGCTGCAGCTGCATCTATGGGTATGTACCTCCTCCTCTGTTGTCCTGCTCTTCCCATGAATTTTCCCCTTATTTTCTCTCAGTATTAGTGCCGGACTCTATCACTTATTATGCATGAAGTGTAGTCCTGGAGTGGCAAATTTTAACGCCTTTGGCGCAACTCTTCCTTTACAGTCAGGACGAACCTCCCTATAATGCCAAAATTTTAAACATGTACAACGAGGAGCAGACATGGCTATCGAACAAACCCTTTCTATCATTAAACCAGATGCGGTGGCAAAAAATGTGATTGGTGCGATTTACAGCCGTTTTGAAAAAGCAGGCCTTAAAATCGTGGCAGCGCGCATGATGCATCTGACACAAGAGCAGGCAGAAGGGTTTTATGCGGTGCACAAAGCACGCCCATTCTTTAATGACCTAGTGAAGTTTATGATTTCAGGTCCTGTAATCGTTCAAGTTTTATCAGGTGACAATGCAGTATTAAAACACCGTGACCTCATGGGTGCGACCAATCCTGCGGATGCGGCACCCGGTACGATTCGCGCTGATTTTGCTGATTCGATTGATGCCAATGCGGTACACGGCTCGGATGCACTGGAGACGGCTCAGCAAGAAATTGCGTATTTTTTCAAACCAAATGAAATTTTTTTACGGTAGGTAACGTGTGAATGTCGATTGCTCTGGCAACACAAAAAGTAAATCTGCTTGATTTAGCGCCGGCAGAGCTTGAGTCTTTTTTGCAGACGCTGGGTGAGCCGCGCTATCGCGCGTTGCAAATCATTAAGTGGATTCATCAGGCACGCGTCACTGATTTTGAGCACATGAGCAATCTTAGTAAAAAACTGCGCGAAGCCTTGCAGCAAACAGCGGTTGTGCAGATGCCGCGTGTTGCCTATGAAAATGAAGCAGCCGATGGTACGCGCAAATGGCTGTTTGAACTTTATGACGGCAATAAAATTGAAACGGTGTTCATTCCGAGCAGCGATCGCGGCACATTGTGTATTTCATCGCAAGTAGGGTGTGCGCTCAATTGCAGTTTTTGTTCTACCGGTAAGCAAGGCTTTAATCGTAACCTCACATTCGGCGAAATCATCGCGCAATTGTGGGTGGCGCGCGGTGTTTGTCATATTACAAACGTGGTGATGATGGGTATGGGTGAGCCCTTGCTCAATTACGATAATGTGATTGCTGCGCTGGATTTAATGATGGATGATCAAGCTTATGGGCTTTCAAAATACCGCGTGACACTGAGTACCTCCGGTGTAGTGCCTGCCATGTTGCAATTTAAACAAGACAGTCAAGCGTCGCTTGCCGTATCGTTACACGCGCCGACAGATGATTTACGCAATCAATTGGTACCACTGAATAAGAAGTATCCTTTGGAGCAATTGATGGCGGCGTGCCGTACCTTTTTTACCGATGAGAAAAAGCGTAGTGTAACCTTTGAATACGTGATGTTAGCGGGTGTGAATGATTCGTTAACGCATGCAAAGCAGCTCATTCGCTTGTTAGATAACATGCCCTGCAAAATGAATCTGATTCCTTTTAATCCGTTCCCGCGTACTAACTATACAACATCGAGTGCGGACGTGATTGACGCGTTTCAGCAGCGTTTGATGGGGGCGGGTATCCAAACTTTTGTGCGTCGTACACGTGGGGAAGATATTGATGCGGCGTGTGGGCAGTTGGCTGGAAATTTTGATGATCGTACTGGGCGTCATCAGCGTTGGCTGAAAACAGGCATACTCAGTCCACAAGAATCTGCGTAATCTAAATAAAGGGAGTTACTATGTTGATCAATACCCCGATTTCAGTTGGCGAATTAATCGATAAAATTACCATACTTATGATTAAAGCAGTGCGCATTGCGGATGATCAAAAACTACAGCATGTGCACAATGAGTTACAGCAATTACAGCGTGTGGTCGATCAGCACGCATTGCAATCGCCTGAGCTGTTGGCATTGATGGGGCAACTGCAGCGGATTAATGAAACGCTGTGGCAGATCGAGGATGATATCCGGTTGTGTGAAAAGGCGCAGGATTTTTCGGATCGCTTTGTGCAGTTGGCACGTAGCGTGTACCTCACCAATGATCAACGTGCGCAGCTCAAGCGCGAGATTAATGTGCTGACGCAGTCGGCACTGTATGAGGTGAAGTCGTACGAGGACTATGTGTCATCTCATTAAGAGTCAAGTCATTATAATACGGTTTGTTTTTAGCGCCCGGGTAGTCAAGAATTTGCTAACTCTACAGTCTGAGTGTGTTCTAAACTGCTGGTAGTAAATTAAAAAGTTGGTAACGGAGTGGTTTGGGTTGCGATTCTATAAAAACATCTGATAATCGGTGATGAAGCTGCTCTGAGCAAATAATGACTTTGCTCTTCGTATTATTAGTATGCTAGAATGGCGCGTTTTAAACTGTCCACTTTGGAATCAGCGCATGACTGATAAATTATCTCAAAACGACTTTGATTCGTTAATAGCTCCCGGAAAAGTGTTACGCGATAAGCGCCAGCAAATGGGCCTTTCTCAGGCAGATGTGGCAACGCGCCTGCATTTGAGTGTACAAACCGTTAAAGATATTGAGGCGGATGATTATACCCATTTCTCCGCGGCTATTTACGTACGTGGTTATATTCGTAGTTTTGCATCCCTAGTTGGAGTGGCAAGTGAGCCGCTCTTAGACGCTTTTGTCAAGATGGGTTTTGTCAATGAGCTCAACAAAGAGCCGCGTACCAGTTATATTGCCAGTAGTGTGACTAAAACTGTCCGTATGCACTATTCCAGACGGCGTATCGCCAGCTGGATGAGTTATGTTTTTTTTATTTTTTTAATAACCTTGGTGGTCGTGTGGTGGCATGGTCAGCGTAATCACCGTCATGCAACTATATCAACTAGCTTATTGTCAGCTGTGACTCAAGCACAATCTAAGCCGCTTAATACGCCACCTGCTGCGCTGACGACTCCGCAGCAGCAGCCCAATACATTACCTGTTGCAGCAGCGTCAACACAACCGCATGAATCCGAATCTCTCACGCAGCAACAGGCTGTGAATACCGCAGAAGAACGAGCTGCTCTTGATACGCAACCAGTTGCTGTGAGTCCTGCGCAGGACGAGCATCAGTCTCTTGATACGACGCAGCCTGTTGCGTTAACACCGCTGCATGGACATCGTGCACGCCAACATGCTGCTACCAATGAGCCATCTGCTGCTTTGCCTGTTTTGCCTGCGCCGGCTTCTTTGCAGCCTCAGCCATCTAAAGACGAATGACTATGTCTACATTGATTCAGTCGATTCGTGGAATGAATGACATACTTCCAGAAGATGCTCCGTATTGGCAGTATCTCGAACAAGTGTGTCGTCAAGTTGTCGAGAGTTACCATTACACTGAAATTCGCTTTCCGATTGTGGAGGCAACGGCACTATTTAA
>CAZFAA010000072.1:0-5486 GCA_964516605.1 uncultured Coxiella sp.
TAAGCTATTACGAATACCCTTCGTGCTGGGTGTTAAAGATTGTGAATCATATGAGAACTTTGTATGATGATGCACCTGATTTTGTTCATTTTTCAATTTAATAACATCATAAGGAATATTCATGAAAAAAATAGCTTTTAAAAAACTCATTGGTCTTTCAGTCACAGTAGTAGCAAGTTTACTGATTTCTGCTCAAAGTATGGCAGGTGGTCCAGATGTTGCTCCTCAAGATACTGTTTCATTTACGGGGTTGTATTTGGGGGGTGGTTTAGGATTTAGAGCCGTCGATTACACATTAACAAATCAGCGTAATGGCGCTTTTTTTTCAAATGACGAGACCAATAAATACCATGTTGCTCAAGCTACTCAAGAAGTTCATTTGGGTTACGGCTATGAATTTGCCAATAATATCTATTTAGGATTGGTTGGAAATGTTGACTTTGCAGAAGGTATCGATAAGGTTTCAGATTCCTTTCTCCAGACGATATCATTCGCACATGAGTTGGAATTCCAGCAAATGTTTGGTGTGAATGGCAATTTTGGCTACGCAATCACGCCGCGTTTCTTGCCCTATTTAACAGCGGGATGGCAATGGCAGAAGCTTGAAGATACTGTGTCGAATGTATTTGGAGCATTGAGTGAGAATTTTAGTGATGATGGGTATGTGAATGGTCCTGATGTTGGTTTGGGTATGCATTACTTGGTGACCCAACATGTCATGGTGGGTGCTCTGTATTCAGCAGCATTTTACAACACGCATAAATCGACTACAGTCGTAGCTGGCGCTACACAGCTCTTAAAAATTCAGCCTAACACAGTGATGACAGGGTTGTTCACGTTTGATTACTTGTTTAATTTGTAATGAATCATTCCTCCTCAAGCACGGCTAGTGCATCAACGAGGGGTGAGTTTTTACGAGGAGCCGGCATGTTAGAGTTACGTAATGACCAATTGATTCGCGCACTGTTGCGTGAGCCTGTGATGCGACGCCCTGTTTGGGTGATGCGTCAAGCGGGACGTTACTTGCCTGAATATTTAGAATTACGTAAGCAGGCTCCTAATTTTATGACATTTTGCAAAACGCCTGAAATGGCGTGTGAGGCAACACTACAACCTTTGCGCCGTTTTGATTTGGATGCCGCAATTATTTTCAGTGATATTTTAACAATTCCTGAAGCGATGGGTATGCCACTGCAATTTACGGTGGGTGAAGGTCCACAGTTTTTGGATCCTTTGCGTGATGCAAGGTCTATTCGTAATTTAAAAAAGATTGATGTGAATGAGCAGTTAGGTTATGTGCGCGATGCGATTGCCTTAACAGTAAAAGAATTGGATTACAAAGTGCCGCTCATTGGCTTTAGTGGGAGTCCTTGGACGTTGGCGGCGTATATGATCGAAGGGCAAGGCAGTAAAACATTTTTCTATCCGCGCGCTATGGTGTATAACGCACCTGAATTATTGCACGATTTATTAGCGCAGCTTACACGCATTATAATTGATTATTTAACAATGCAAGTGCAAGCAGGTGCACGTGTTTTAATGGTATTTGACAGCTGGGGTGGCTTGTTATCGCAAGATGCCTTTCGTGAATTTTCACTACATTATTACAAGCTTATTGCACAAAGTGTGCCGCGTGAATTTCAAGGGTATAAAATACCGTTAATTTTTTTTAGTAAAGACGCAGGTAACATGTTAGATGCGTTAGCAGACAGTGGTTGTGATGCACTCGGTTGTGATTGGAAGGTTGATTTGGGGCAAGCACGTAAGCAGGTTGGAGATCGTGTGGCTTTACAAGGGAATTTAGATCCGGCTGTGATGCTTGCTACCCCAGAGCGCTTACGTCTTGAAGTTAAAAAAATTATTACAGCATATGGTGCAGGTAGTGGACATGTATTTAATTTAGGCCATGGCATTGATAAGAGCACACCGATTGAAATGATGCAAACACTAGTGGAGGCCGTACATGAGTACTAATCACGTTGTTATTTTAGGTTCTGGGTTAGCTGGTTATTCTCTGGTAAAAGAATTACGTCAATTAAATCAGCAAATACCCATCACATTGATTACAGCCGATCGCGGTGATTATTATTCTAAGCCACAGCTGTCAACAGCATATGATTTAAAGCGCAGTGCAGCTGATTTGGTGATGAATACCAAAGAGCAGATGGCGGAAAAGTTCAATATTAACATTGTGACACAGACGCTAATTCAATCCATCGATCGCCATGCAAAAAAAGTTATTGCCGATCAATATGAATGTGATTACAACACGTTGGTTTTGGCATTGGGGGCGGATACTTTATCAGTCCCTTTAAATGGAGATGGTGTTGATGACGTGCATACTGTGAATACTTTAGAGCAATACGATCAATTTAGACAATCCTTAGATGGTAAAAAATATATTGGTATTTTGGGCAGTGGACTTGTAGGTTGTGAGTTTGCGAATGATTTAATGCGTGGTGGCTATCATGTTGAAGTGATTGCACCAGATCGTTATCCATTGCAACGTTTTGTGCCAGAACAAATCGGTTTTGTATTGCAAGATGCATTATCTGCGCAGGGCGTGGTATGGCACCCATGTCGCTTTGCAACAGAAGTGAATCACAGTAAAAATGGCTATGATATTTTATTAGATAATATGCAAAAAATAACGGTAGAGGCTGTGTTGAGTGCAATTGGATTGCATCCGCGCACGCAATTGGCGCAATCTGCTGATTTAGCTGTAGAGCGTGGCATTGTTACCAATGCGTTATTGCAAACCTCAGATCCTTCTATTTACGCGTTAGGTGATTGTGCTGAGGTGGGTGGACATGTTTTACAGCATATCGCGCCACTGCTCGTGTGTGCGCGTGCATTAGCAAAAACATTAAATGGTGAGCCAACTTCAGTGCGTTATCCGGCGATGCCGATTATGGTCAAGACGCCAATCTGTCCGATTACAGTTTGCCCTGTGCCACATTCTGTAGAAGGAGTGTGGCATGTGACAGGCGAGGCGCCTAACTTAGAAGCGCACTTTATCAATTCTCACGGTAATTTATCTGCTTTTGCATTATCGGGTACTCTGGTGCAACGGCGAGCTGAATTACTGAAAAGGTTGCCAGATGTTTTTGAGTAGTTGATAATGATCCAATGACTTTATATTCGTTAGCTATCACTCTTGTTCTGGTTATGGATCCTCTTGGAAACATTCCTATTTTTCTGTCGATACTGCAACGTTTTAGCCATAAACGTCAGATACAGATTATTGTCCGTGAAGTGATTATTGCTTTTTGCATTTTGTGTTTCTTTTTGTTTTGTGGCCCTTTTGTGATGCGTTGTCTGAATTTATCAATGAACGCGCTAAGTATTGCAGGGGGAATTATTTTATTTTTAATTGCAATACGTATGATTTTCCCGACTGAGAAAAAAGAGGCTCCCGAAAAAGAAGATGAGCCTTTTATTGTCCCACTGGCCATACCACTTATTGCAGGGCCTTCTGCTATTGCAACCGTGCTGTTGTTTGCTTCGCGACAGCCCCATCAATTATTATTATTGTTTAGCTCAATTGTTGCGGCAACACTGGTATTTTTAATCATTATGTTGTGTTCACCTTACTTAATGCGTATTTTAGGGCGGCGTGGTTTAGTGGCTATTGAGCGTTTGATGGGTATGCTATTAACAGCGATTGCCGTTCAAATGTTTTTATCGGGTATTGAGCATTTAGTCCATTCAGGGTAATTGTAGATTCAATAAGAGTTCTAATATGAGTGAATCCAGAAGTTCTTTTCTGCAAGGCATGTTTTTTCTTATTTTGGCGCAGACCATGGTGGGCATTAATATTGTCTCGTCCAAGTACGTTGTTGCGACGTTGCCTATTTTACTGATATTAACAATTCGCTTTACCTTAGCCAGTTTTATGTTATTACCATTACATTGGCTCACGCCCGCCAAAAAAATTCCGATTCGCGCTTATTTTGCCAAGCTGACACGCCGCGATTGGTTTTTTATCGTGGCGCAAGGTTTGTGTGCTGGTATTTTTTTCAATGTGCTGATGCTATGGGGATTGCATTACACGGGTGCGAATGTGGCGGGCATTATTACAAGTGCATTACCAGCTATCATTGCGATTTTATCTTTAATTGTACTTGGGGAGACCATTTCCGGTAAAAAAATAGTATGTGTATTTTTTGCAACATTAGGTCTTGTTGTGATTGCATGCGACAAACTGCGTGGTGTGAGCATGACCCAGTCTCTTGTGGGTGATGTGCTGATTTTCTTATCCTTGTTACCTGAAGCGATGTATTACATTTTATGTAAAATGCACGTTAACGCTCTGCCTGTGTTTCTCGTTTCGGCATTGCTCAATGGAATTAATGCTGTGCTCTTATTGGCGATCCTGCTCTTTTATTTTCATACTTGGGGTTCGCTGACGATTACGCTTTCAGATTGGGTTGTGCTGATGATTCTTGGTTTAAGCTCGGGACTTTTTTATGTGTTTTGGTATTTCGGCTATAAGAAAGTAGATGGGGTGATGGCTTCACTATCTACTGCCATTATGCCGGTGGCTACCGTTATGATCGCGTGGTTGTTTCTGGGTGAGCAACTCACGCTATGGCAATCTGTTGGCATGAGTATGGTAATATTTTCCATCGCAATTTATGCAAAACGTTAACCATGTCAAGCTAGCTCCCCATTTTAGAATCAGCCATATGATGAGTTAGGTGTAAATTCATCCATACGCAGATTAAAATTGAATCTCTTGCCGCCGAACAGGCTATAATCATTTTCCCAGTGCTGAGGCGGAGGAGCGATCTCATTCTTAGTTGATGCGTTGCTAAAAAAGCTTATAGGTGTTGTAGTTTGTTGCTCAGGAAGCTGTGTTTGTATTGCTGCAGCCACTGCTGCAGCATCTTCTTCTTCTTCTGGGTGTTGTTGAGCAGCAGGTAGCGGATGGGCTGCATCTGTTGTTACAGTTACTGTTTGCACTGTTTGCACTGTTTGCACTGTTAGCGCCTTTGCTGCTGTGCGAGATTTGGCTTCTGTGGCATGTTGTTTCGCAAGGTCTTTTTGACACCTGTTTAAATTAGTTTGTATCTGATTTTTAAGAATAGCAGCAGTCGGCAATCCTTTCGTCGAGCATTTAAACTGTAAGTAAAGACCTTCTTTAGTAGCATGCATAGAATTAGCCAGATGATCTAAAAATTTATCGATGTAATAATCCTGATTCATAATATTTTCAACATTGATCTTAATTTCAGGCGTTATTCGCTCAATTAGACCTATAATTTTTTCGCGAGTAAGCTCAAGAGATAAGTATGTCGTATTTTGTTTTGTTTCTTTTTTGAAAGTAAATTCGCCTTGAGGAAAGATTTTACATAAGAACGTATCTAAGTTGGTAATTTTTTTCTCATACAAGCCTGGGTTTGTTGGTGCTTGAGTGTCACTAGCGATTGCACTTGCTGTAGTCTGTGATTTTGTTACAGCAGCTAAGCTTGCCGTAGAACTTG